>DYKZ01000012.1 GCA_020722345.1 Anaerolinea thermophila
GTGACAAAGGCGGCCCTGACTCCTGCCAGGAAACGCCTGGTCGAGCTGATGCAGGAGATCAACTACGGGCGGATCGAGGGACTGCGCGTCCAAAACGGCGAGCCGGTCTTCGATCCCCCGCCCACCGTGCTGCGGCTGTTTCTGTTCGGCAAGGACAACGGGCCGAACGAATCCCGCGGCAACGACGGCTTCGCTCTGAAAAAGAAGATGGCGGAGCTGTTCGAGGTCTTCGACCGGGAGCGTTCGCTCTCGATCCAGGAACTCATGATCGACAACGGATTGCCCGTCCGCATGACCGTGGCGGACGCGGTCCGGGTCTGATTCAGACCCGGCCATAGAGCACGGTCCATCACCAGACAACAGACTGGCCGCAGAGCGGAGGTCGTTGTGGGTGTCGCCGATACCGGCGTACTCGCAACACCTCCGCTCGCTTCGTTTAGAGCGGTAGTCCCGGCATAGGTCGACACCCACACGAGCTCCTCCTCGGCCCCGAGGAGGCTCAGATGGGTTTCGACAAACGCTACGAAGGAATCGACGAGTATGCCGTTCAGATCATCAAGTACAAGGCGAGACAACTGGTCGGACGGGTGGGCTTCACCGAGTCCGACCGCGAGGACCTGGAGCAGGAGATGCTGATGGACCTGCTCCAACGCCTGCCCAAGTACAACCCCGACCGCGCTCAACGCAACACCTTCATCGCCCGCGTGGTGGAACACAAGATCGCCACCATCATCGAGGCGCGGAAGGCCGGACTGCGGGATTACCGGCTCTGCAATTGTTCGCTCAACGACCGCTTGGAAGACGAGGAAGGCGGCTCCGTCGAGCGTATGGAGACCATCGATCAGGAGGATTACCTGCGCCGCACGGGCAGACTTTCACGTCCTGCCTCCGAGTTACGCGATCTCTCCATCGATGTCCGCCAGGCAATCGAAAAGCTGCCGCCGGAGCTGCGCGAACTGTGCCGGCGTCTCGACACCGACACGGTTACGGATATCTCCCGCGATACCGGAATACCCCGTGGGACGATCTACGAATCCATCAAGAAGCTGCGCGCGATCTTCGAGGACGCCGGGCTGAGGGACTACCTCTGATCGTCCGACGGTCCGGGTCCGCCTCCGGTAGGTATTGACCGGGTCGGATGCATGGAAGGCGTCCGAGAGGCCGCCGAAAGCATCCGGCCCGGGCGCGCCCTCCAACAGACCTTACTGAACGGAATGGAGGCAAGATCATGAACCGAGAACTTTACCGATACAACTTCGACTCCAAGGTCCCGATCCGGGACATCGAGGAGTCTCTGCTCCTGGCGGTGCTCGCCGCCGAGAGCCTTCACGGCCGGTCGCTGGTTCGGCTGGACGCGTCCTTCTGCCTGGATTCGCACAAGCGCTCCTGCGTCGTGGATGCGGCGACCGAGGTCGGCCGCGCCATCGCCCGCGTCTTCACCGGCTTTCTCACCCGAGAGTTCGGGGAAGAGGCTTTCAAAGTCGAACGCGTGGGTGACGGCCCAGTGATCGGCCCCGAACTCAAAGCCACGGGGGCCGCCTGATGGAAGCGAAAACGACCACCACCTATTCGATGTGGAGCCTGTTCCGCAACTGCCGCAAGGCATGCGAGTGGCGCTACATCCAGGAACTGGTTCCCCTGGAACGGGACCACAACCTGGCCTTCGGCACGGTGATCCACAAGTGCCTGGAGATGTGGCACAGCAGCAGGGACCTGGGGGCCGTCCTCGATTTCATCGACCGGACCTATCCCAACCGCGCGCAGGAGGAAGAGCAGAAGAGGGACTGGCATCTGGCCGCAGCGATGATGAAAGGCTACGCGGCCTGCTATGCGAGCGAGGAATTCGATGTCGTCGCCCTCGAAAAGACCTTCGAGGGGAGCATCGTCAACCCGGCCACCGGCGCTTCATCCCGAAGCTTCGTGCTGGCCGGAAAGGTGGACGGCGTCGTCAGGATCGGCGACGAGCATTTCCTGATCGAGCACAAGACCGCCTCGCAGGTGGATGCGGACTACCTGGAGCGACTCTGGACCGACTTCCAGATCGTCCTCTACTCCCGTTACGTGGAACAGACGCTCGGCATCCGCATCGCGGGCGTCCTCTACAACATCCTGGTCAAGGCCCGTCTGCAACAGGGACGCGGTGAAACCGAGGCCGAGTTCGAGGCGCGGCGGGCCGATCTGATCGCCAAATCCAAGACCGGCAAGAGCAGCGCCAAACGCAGGCTGCCGGAAAACGATGACGAGTTTCAGGCGCGGTTGGCCGCCAAGTACACCGAGCCGGGCATGTTCCACCGGGAGATGCTTTATCTCTCCCATGACCGGTTCGAGACCCTGCAGTCCGAACTCTGGGAACTGACCCAGGCCTTTCTCGACGCGCGCCGTCGCGGCGTCTTCTACCAGAACACCGCCTTCTGTTTCCACTACCGCCGGTCCTGCGCCTATTTCCCGCTCTGCCGCGCCGACGGCAGCACCAACGTCATCGAGAACTTTTACCGCAAAGTCCCCCCGCACGAAGAGCTGCGGGACGAGACCTCGTTCGAAGAGGCTTCGGCTTTTTGAGGACCCCATAGAAAAGGAGAACCGACATGTTGCCTACGAAGAAAAGTCCCCCCAAGCAAGATCACGCCGATCTGACGGTGCTGGTTTACGGCCCGAGCAAGATCGGCAAATCGACCTGGTGTTCCCGGTCCGAAGGCGCGCTGTTTCTCGCCACCGAACCGGGGCTGAATTCGCTGGATGTCTTTCAAGTCCCCATCAGGAACTGGGAAGAGTTGCTGGCCGCCTGCGGCGAAATCGCCGAGGGCAAACATCCTTATAAGACCGTCATTCTCGACACGGTCGACAACGCCTACCGCATGTGCAGCGATTACATCTGCACGAAGTTCAAGATCGAACACGAATCCGACCTCGGCTACGGCAAGGGTTGGGCGCTGATCAACAACGAGTTCCACCGTGTCCTGACCAAGCTGGCCTTCCTGCCCTACGGACTCGTCCTGGTCTCCCACTCCCAGGAAAAGGAAATCGAGACGCGGACCGGCAAGTACATCCGCATCATCCCGACGCTCCCCGACAAAGCCCGAAAGATCGTGCTGGGCATGGTCGACCTGATCCTCTTCTGCGACCTGGAAGTGACGAGCGACGAGAGCGGCAAACCGGTCTACCGCCGCGTCATGCGAACCAAGCCCAGCCCGCACTACGAAGCGGGCGACCGCACGGGAAGGCTTCCCGAAACCATCGACCTCAATTTCCAGGCTTTCATTGAAGCGTTCAACAGGCCGGCGGCCGCGCCGAGGGCGAGTGCCCCGCGATCGGTGCCGGCACCGGGGGACGGGCAGGACAAGAAGCCCGCACCCGCCGGTAAATAAACCCCATAGATGGAGGAACGGACAATGCAGAACGAAGACTACGGATATTTCGACGAGCCCCGCGGCACCGAGGACATCGACCTCGCACAGTTCGACGACGATTTCGCGCATGCCGAGGTCGAGGAACGCGAGTTCGAGACCATCCCGGACGGCAAGTACCAGGTGAACGTCGAGCGGGTGGAGCTGACCCGGGCCCAGACCTCGGGAAACCCCATGCTCAAGTGGACGCTGCGAATCCTCGCCCCGAAGTTCCGGGGCAGGCTCCTGTGGCGCAACAACGTCATGGCCACCCGCGAAAACATCAAGTGGCTCAAGACGGACCTGCACACCTGCGGGTTGAATCTGGACAAGCTCTCCGAGCTTCCGGCCAACCTGGAAAAGCTCATCAACGTCAAGCTCGAGATCACCAAGCGCACGCGCGGCGAGAACGAGAACGTCTACATCAACCGGCGCATCGTGCTCGAAGACGGCGGAGACGAATACGACTCGGCGGCGCGCAACGCCCTGGCCCCGTTCTGACGTGGACCGGGTCACTGTCGTCGTCGACACGCGGGAGCAGGTACCCTACACATTCGAATTCGGTTGCACGGAGGTTGTCCGCCGCGCCCTCCCCGCCGGGGATTACTCCGTCGAAGGGCATGAGGATTCCGTGGCGGTGGAGCGAAAGACTCTCGAGGATTTCGTCTCCACCGTCATCCGATCCCGCAAGCGGTTCACCAGGGAGCTGCGCCGTCTCCGCGAGTACGACGCCGCGTGCGTCGTGGTGGAAGCGGACCTCCGGGACATTCTCGGCGGCCGCTACCGCTCCGGAGCGCATCCCAACGCCGTCCTGGGCGCACTGCTTTCCATCGTCGTCGATTTCGGCATCCCGGTGTTTTTCTGCTCCGACCGGCAGGCTACCTGCCGGTTCGTGGAGGAATTTCTACACAGGTATCACCGGAAGGTATCGAGACGATGCGAACAAGATCAAACAACCAATCCGTAACCGTCCGCGGCCGCGTCGAGACGGTTTTTTACGCCGGGCCGCGGTTTTCCGCAGGTCGTCTCACGACGGCAGACGGCGACGAGGTGCAGTTCGCCGGTCGGCTCTTCGCCCGCGAGAACGAACCGGTCGTGCTGAACGGCCGCTGGGTGACACACCCGAAGTACGGCCGACAACTCGAGGTCGAGAGCATGGAATACGACCTCGATCTGGACGTCGACGGTCTCGCCAACTACCTGGCCAACCACCCGGATATGAAAGGCATCGGCCCGGTCAAGGCCCGTCTGATCGCCGAACGCTTCGGTCATGATTTCGACCGGATCATCACCGACGATCCTGGACAAATCGCCGAGGCTGCGAGGCTGTCGCCGGACGCCGTACAGAAGCTCCGCGTGGAGTGGCTCAAGACGCGGGAGATCAACAAGGCGATCACCTGGCTGGCCGCTTTCGATCTCACCCATCACCAGGTGACGAGCCTGGTCAAAAAGTTCGGCAACGACGTGCTGGGACTGCTCAAGGCAGATCCCTACATCATCGTGCGCGAGGTCCGCGGTTTCGGCTTCAAGCGCGTGGACAAGATCGCGCGCAAGATGGGCACCGCCAAAGACGACCCCGCGCGTATCCGGGCCGGTGTCCTCCACTGCATAAACGAATCGCTGGACCAGGGCGACTGCTGGATCGAGTTCGAGGAGCTGGTCGATCAAGCCAACGTACTGCTGGTCATGGACGTCCTCGACAGCCGGGACCGCATCGAGCAGGCGCTCGACCGGCTCATCGACGAGAAGGTCTTGGTCTGCGTCTCCCACGGCGGGAGGTTCCTCGTCGCCAAACCCGAAATCCGTGCGATGGAGGAGTACCTGGCAAAGGTCTTCCGGAACGGCGGAGCGCCCAACCCGCACTTTTCCGACCGAGACCGCCTGCCCGACATGGTCGCTGAAACCGCGCCGCAGCTCAACGCGGGCCAGCGGCAGGCCGCCGTCACCGCACTTCGTCATTCGATTTCGCTCATCTCCGGCGGAGCGGGCAGCGGCAAGACCTTCACCGTATCCGCCATCACCGGCGTTTTCGAAGAACAGGGACTGCGCGTCATCCTGGCCGCACCCACAGGCAAGGCCGCCAAGCGTCTCGAACAGGTCGTCGGCCATCCAGCGGGTACGATCCACCGGCTGCTGGGTTTCAACGGCAAAGACTACGCCCGGGGACCGGACGATCCCATCGATGCCGACGTGATCATCGTCGACGAGGTCTCGATGGTGGATGTGCCCCTGGCTTGGCACCTATTTCAGAGCATCGATCTCGAGCGGTCCGCCGTAGTGCTGGTTGGAGACCACAACCAACTGCCTCCCGTCGGACCGGGCAATCTGTTGCGGGACCTGGTCCAGTCGCGGATGGTTCCCACGGTGCTCCTCGACCAGGTGGTTCGGCAGGCAGGCGTTCTGAAGGAGAACTGCATCGCCGTCTTGAACGGCGAGGTCCGCAAGACGAGCGATGCCGAACCCTCCGGCCGACGGGCTTGGTACGTGGTGGATCAGTTCACCGATCAATGGGACGCGCAGCGGTTCGTACTGGACCTCTTCGAAAATGTGCTCGTGGAACGCCTCGGGTTCGACCTGTTGACCGATGTCCAGCTTCTGACCCCGACCCACAAGGGGCCGCTGGGTACGCGCGATCTCAACTGCGAGCTGCAGCGTCTGGTGCAGCGCAAACTCTGGAATGTCGAAGCGCCCCCGACGCCCCCCGGTCGCCGGCCCAAGTTTCTCGCGCATGACAAGGTCATCCAGACCAGGAACAACTACGAGATCGGCGTCATGAACGGCGCGATGGGCGTGGTTCTCCACGTCGGCCGCGACGGCTCTCTGAGCGTGGACTTCGACGGCATCCCGGTGGAGATCGAGGCCGGTTCGCCCAACCTGCAGGACATCCAACTCGCCTATGCTCTGACGATCCACAAGGCCCAGGGCTCCGAGTTTCCATGCGCCGTGGTGGTGGTCCACAAGGCCCACTCCTTCATGCACCACCGGAACCTTCTCTACACCGGCGTCACGCGGGCCAGACAGACGACGGTCCTCGTCGGGGACCGCTGGGGAATCTCGAACTGCGCCAGAAAGAGGAAACAGGACGACCGCCGAACGTTCCTCTCCCTCCTGCTGGATGCAGGTCGCCTTGAGGAATCCCGTGTTCCCGCGACGACCGGTCAGTAGCGAATGGACATTCTTGGAGCGGAGCGCGCATGGCATTCGAACGTCAGGACAACGTGAAGGAGTATTACCGGCGGATCACCGAGGTCGACATCGGCGCGGTCGCGCGGGAGTTGCTCGGCGCTCACGTCCTGCATGAATCCGACCGCCTGCTCCAATGCGACTGCCCGAACCACAGTAGCCAATCGCACCGGTCCCTTCATGTCATGCTCGACAAGCAGGGTTGGTATTGCTTCGGCTGCGGCGTCGGCGGCGACGTGCTCCAGCTCGTGGAGTTCATCCAATCGGGCCAGGTGACTCGGGGCCAGTCCGGCCCCATGCCGGAGAGCCATCAGCATGCCCGCGATTTCCTCGCGGCCAAGGCCGGGTTGCCGTCTTTGGCCAAGCACGGGCTCTCGCCCGAGGAATTGGCGGAAGTGGAGGCCCAGCGCCTGGTCGAACTGCGGGTCCATGATGTGCTGACAGCCCTGGCGGAACACTATCACGGACGGCTCAAGGACAACCCCGAGGTCCTCGAATGGTTTCGGTCCAAGTACGGCCTTACCGTGGAGACGGTCGACAGGCTCCTCATAGGCTATGCGGACAACGACGGCGACGAGGGAATCGTCCGGAAGTTGACCCGCAAGGAACGCGGTTTCTCCCCGCGGGATTTGGCGGCATCCGGCGCGTTCCGTCCCACCAACCAAGACGGACTCGATCCATTCTTCGACCGGCGCGTCGTGTTTCCCTACTGGAGCCGCGGACACGTCGTTTTCATGATCGGACGCAAGACGCCGTGGACGCCGGATAAGCCATGGGAACAAGGAAAGTACAAAAAGCTGCCCGTCCACGACGAAAACACCCGCAAGCACATCGCCCCGTGCATCGACAACAGCCACCTTTACAACGAGGACTGTCTGCTCGCCGATCCGGAACGGTTGATTATCACCGAGGGCGTGACCGACTGCATCTCACTTATGGAGCATGGATTCCCGGCCGTGTCGCCGGCGACCGTCCGTATCCGCGAGGCAGATTGGGAGCGGCTGCTGCCGCGTCTTCGCAACGTGAAGACGGTCTACGTCTGCCAGGACAACGAGATCTCCCAGGCTGGTTTGAACGGCGCGCTCAAGACGGCAGCGGTTCTTTCCGAGCACCGCATACAGACCCGTCTTGCGCTTCTCCCCCTGGATGAAAGACGCGAGAACGCCCGCCGGGAATTGCGGGAGCGGTTCGGTCTCGACGCCGCGGTGGGAGCCCGCGAACTGACCAAGCGCCTCGACGGCCGGACCCCGGATGAAATCCGCGAGGCCGAGCGCCTGCTCTCCGAAGCCAAGATCGACGTCAACGACTACTTCGTGTCCGGTCACTCAGCCCAAGACTTCGAAGAGTTGCTGGCGAAGGCCGAGACGCCCTTGGAGTTCGGCATCTCGCATCTACCGACGGACGTCTCGGAGGAGGAGCGCAACCGGTTGCTCGAACCGATCCTGCGCGAAGCCGCATACCTCACCCCGCTGGAGCAGAACCGCCATCTAAAACTCATTCAGGAGCGGTTCGGCAAGACGGGACTCTCGCTGGCCACGCTGCGCGAGCAAGTGCGGGCGGTGCAGAAAGAGCAGAGGTCCCAGGCCAGGCAGGAACGGAAGCGGGAAAAGCGCTCATCGGATGCGTCTCCCGGATCGTGCCGGGCACGGATCGAGGAAGTCCTGCTTGCGACCGAAGAAGAACGCGGCGCGCCCGATTTCACCCTTGCCGCCGAAGCCGCCTACGAATGGTTCGCCGCCCACGGGGCTCGGTTCTTCCGCACGCCCCAGGGCGAACCGTTCATGTTCTTCGAGGACACGATCCTGTGGATGGACACGCCCGACCGGGGCCGTAAGCGGCTCTACGCGTCCCTCATGTACAAGCACACCGGGATGGTACAGACCACCGGCGGCGGCCGCACGTTCTACGAGGTGCTGTCAAACCTGGCGGTGGAGCGCGGACAGGTGCGGGAGCATTTTTCCTGGCTTCACACGGACGTGGCCAGAAAAACGGTCTACTTCAACCTGAACAACACCGACCACGAGATCGCCAAGATCACTCCGGAGGGAGTCGAAATCCTCAAGAACGGCGGCAACGCGGACGGGGTCATCCTGGACGGTTCGCGGAAGATGGCACCGATCCGCTTCCTTGCCGACGCCGATCCCGCGGAAGCCGACCGGCTCCTGGTGGAACTGCTGCTCGACAATCTCACCTGCGCGCCGGGGGATCGGGTGCTGATCCTCTCATGGCTTTCCTGTTTCCTCCTGATCGATTTCGCCGGCACGAGGCCCATGACCCGGTTCGAAGGGCCAGCGGGATCGGGAAAGACCACCGCGAGCAAATTGATCTCGGCCCTGCTCTACGGCGAGCCCCAACAGAAGAAAAGCACCGATGCGGCCAACTACACCGACGGCTCGCAGAACCCGCTCATCGTCCTCGACAACATCGAGGTCAAACAGATGACCGAGGACCTGACGACCTTCATCCTGACCAGCATCACCGGCATCGCCAAGGAAAAGCGCAAGAGCGGCACGGACACCGAGACGATCATCGAGCGGACCAAGTGCCTGCTCAACACCACGGGCATCGAACCTCTGAGAGGGGAACTCGCGGAAATCCTGTCCCGCTCGTTTATCATCCGCTTCGACATGGACGAGCAGGCAAGCGACTGTTTCCTTGAAGCCAAAATCCTGGCCGCGCTCCGGGAGCACCGCGATCTGATCGTCTCTTCCCTGATGAAACGCACGAGCCACCTGCTGGCCATGCTCCAAGCCGGCGCTCAGGAAAAGGTGATGCGGCTTTTGCACCGAAGCCTCGGAAACCACAGCAAGCGGCGATGCAACGACTACCTGAGTCTCATGTACCTGATGATGCTCGCCGGGGAGCAGCAGGAAGTGATCGACCGGGCGCTGGAGGAGCTCCATCCGCAGTTCGTGAGCCGAATCGCCATGCTTAACAGTGTCAGCCTCGAGACCGCCCGCGAGTCCAACCCCATCGCCACCTGCCTGGCGGCGCTCTTCAAGGCCTACCGGCACGCACTCGAAGCGGATTGGGAGAGCACCGCATTAGTAGCCAAGACCAACAAGGCTGCTTTCCTCGAACACTACCAGATCGATTTCCGGAACGAGACGACCATTGAGGGCGCTCGGGCTCGCGACCTGTTCATAGCCATCAAACGGCTGTCCAAGGATTTCGGCCTGTCCTTCAACATGAGCACAGTGCAGCAGTTCGCCCAGCGGTTCTCGAACGACCTGGACACCATCCGCCAGGCCGGGTTCGAGATCGTCGTCAACCGGCCGGAGCATTCCGTCCGGCGCACCGCCACCTACGACATCACCTACCTCGTCTGATCCTTTCCCCTGATGCCGCTCCCCTGTGCGAAGGGTACCCTTCGCAAACCGCGAAGGACCTTCGCACCCGTAAAGCCTCGTTATATCAAGCTGTTATGCCGATTTTGCGAAGGTGCGAAGGGTTTCAGGGATTCCCCCCCCCCTTACTCAAAAAAAAATATCGCATGTCATGATCCAGTGTCTCCCGACGGACCACCGGTTGTTTTTTCTGGTCCGCGCGGGAGTGATTCTCCCGGTACCCTTCGCACCTTCTTCTTCCTTCTTTATATCTAACAGCAATATCAATCATCTACAGCACTGCGAAGGCTCCTGCGAAGGTTCGAGCCGCATTCATCGACCTTCGCACCTTCGCATCCCGACGGTACGGACCCCGCTCCGGTAGGTATCCCATGAAACGGAAACCACCCGATTGGAGCAGGGAACGTGAGCCTTCTCGAACTCATGATGCAACAGACCGCCGGAGGATCGGCACCGGTCGATACGAGCAACCCGTCGGTCGATGTCTCCAGGCCGGAGACAACAGAAGCAGCGGAGCGCAACGATCCATCGGAGACCGTCGATTCCGAAGGCACCGCCCTTTACGCAGCCACGAACCTGGACTCCTGGGAAACCGACAAACCTCGATACTTCGCGCGGGACGTGGGCATGGACGGCATCTGCTATCGCCGTCTGGACCCGGAATACTACGCCTGGCTCCGGCACAAGATGGCGCTGGCCAAAAAAGCGCTGGAGGTAGGACGACTCGATTCCGCCGCCTTCGACGGATTGCGAACCCGCTTCAACGACATCCATGCATGGGCTGTCGCACGTTTCGGTGAGAACGAGCTTCTCGCCGCCGTTCGGAGCCTCGATCCCAAGACCTATCCTCCGCCATCGATTGACCCGGCCGCCCAGAGCCATCCCGCTTGTGCCGCACCCGTCTCTCCGGTTGCATGTCCCCCTGGACCGGCTGTCGAGCAATACCTTTACCCCAAGGACGGGGAGTGGCGCTTCACGGAGAAGGTCCCGCAATCGGCAATCGACAAGGTCGATGCCGTCCGGGACCAGGCGCTTTCCCTCGGCTGGTCCGAGGCGCGGCTCTATCAGAACCGGGGACGGTTCCGCTTCCCCTGCGGCGAAGACTACGGTCTCGTCTGTTTCGTCGATGCCAACGAACGCATCGGCGAAGTGACCCGGCAGTACATCGAGATCGTCGGCCCGCCACCGCGGGAGAACCGTCTTCGTTTTCACAATCCGGATGTGGATCAGCCATGGCTCAAGAGAACGAATCCAGAAACATGAAACGGCCCTACGCCAATGCCAGGGATGTCCTGCCGTCCGAGGTGCTCGACACCGTCCGGCAGCATTTCACCGGTCTCCTCTGGGTGCCGAGTGACGTGGGCTTTTACGAGGAACGCCGCAAGCTCGTGCTGGCGCTCAAGGGACAAGGCGTGCCTACCCGCGAAATTGCCCGGTTGTCCGGCGTGACACCCCGCCGGGTGCGCCAGATCGTGGCTCAGAGCCGCGAGGAATCCATTCCGACGCATCGCGATCCGCTCCGGTAGGTATCGAGGGGGTTTCCCCTGAAGAGGGCGAAATTCGCCTTCCGCCCCGAACCCCGAGATGCCGAAACGAAAAATGCGGTGACCATGGCAGACGACAAGGCCCAAGACAGGATCGGAAAACACGACGAGGGTCAGCTCAAACGCTGGCACCGCAACGCCGCGTCCGAGCAGGAGGTCCGCAAGACGGCCAAGGCGCGGACCGGCAGCGGCGCAGTCCCTGGCAACCAGAACAGCCTGCGCCACGGCATCTACGCCGACCGCTTCCTCTCTCCGGAGGAGCGTCCTCTCTTCGAGGCCATCATCGGCCAGCTCTACCAGGACTTCGTGTTCAACAAGAGCTCTGACTTCATGCAGGTCGAGCTGGTGGCGGTCTACTTCCTCAAGCTGGGCCGCGCTCAGGAGTCCGGCGACTGGGACGCCGCCGAGCGGCTGGACCGGATGATCCGCTGTCACCTCAAGGACCTCAAGGCCACCAAGATCGCCCGTGAGGGCGAGGCATCCCAGGGACCGGAGACGACGCCGGCTGAGTGGGCCACGGCTCTGCTTGAGAAGCTGGCGGAGTCGCAGAAGAAACCGGCCCGGAAAACGACCCCGAGAGGGAAAACACGGAAATGAGGTCGGATAACACCACCGCCCGCCATGCAGCGACCCGCGAAACACGCGGACTTGCGGCCACCCCCGGCCTGGGAATGTCGGATAAGACGTGTTCTCTGACATTCCGAAGCCGCCGGTCGGCGGAAGGTTCTCTCAATCAATGCTTCCGCCCGGCTCCCGAAGGCTCCGATGCTGCCCGCATCATTGCCTGCGGATGTGTTCGGGGACGCGACTGTAGGCTGACTGTCTCTTTCCTCTGTTATTGCCTGTCCGAAGGCGGGAATGGAAAAGCGGCCCGGGTGGACCGCTTGGCTTCCATGGTCGGCGGCGGATCAAAGGCGCTCGAGGGCGTCCTCCAGCGCGCCGTCCACAAGGTGGGTGTAGACCTGGGTGGTCGACAGGTCCCGGTGACCGAGGGCGCGCTGGACCACCAGGATGTCCCCGGTCCGGCTGTAGAGGTGGGTGGCGAAGGTATGCCGCAGCGCATGCGGACTGAGTTTCTTGTCGATGCCGGCAGCCTTGAGCCAATACTCGAGCCGCCTGGCCACCTGCCGCTCGCAGAGCCGCTCCCCGCGGTTGGAGAGGAACATCGCCCGGCATTCGTCGTCGCCCCGGCGTCGGCGTTCGGCCAGGTAACTCCGCAGGAGGGAGCGCAGAGTGGACTTTAGAAACTTCACTTGCGGGACGGAGCCCTTGGCGAGCACGCGGAGATGCTTGGCGTCGAGGTCCACGTCCTCGATGTCCAGGTCGACGAGTTCCTGCAGCCGGATGCCGGTCCCGAGGAAGACCTCGATGATGACGCGGTCACGGACTGCCAGCGAGGATGCCCTGCCGCGAAGTTCCTTGAGCAAACGGCGTTTCTCGGCCTCGGTCAGAAACTTGGGCGGAGTTCGGGGAAGCCTGCGAAGGGTCAACGACCCGGCCGGATTCTCCCGGACGATCCCGTTCTGCTCGGCCCAGGTGAAGAACGACCGGACAGCCGCCTTGAAACGGTGCATGGACGCCGGCGAGCGGCCGCCGCCTCCAGCCGAGGTCGTCACCTGCGGTGAGGTCAACGCCTCGTCGACCATGGAGTTGGTCACCTCGTCCGGGACGATCCCCGGATGCCTCCGGAGGAGCGCCTCTGACAAGTACGACAGGTCGCGCAGGTATGCACTGGTGGTGTTCTCCGAACGTCCTTCGGCCGCGAGCCTCCTGCCGAATGATTCCAAGGCTTCGGTGAAACCGGGCCGCGCGCTGGAAGGCTCACAACTGCTCAGCAGCCGGAGACTCGATGGCGTCGTGTTCGTCATTACGCTCTCCTCCTTTCTTGGCGCTCCGGCCCATGGGCGTGTCCTTGGGCAGGGGCAGCTTGTCGATGCGGCCGGTATCCTTGGCCCAGATCAGAAACATGCGGAGCACCCGCTTGGTCTTTTCGACCGTGGGCACGGAGCGCTCCCGCCCGTTGGGCAGCTTGAGCAGCGCATCGGACTTGAAGAATTTTCCCACGTGCGGAATGAGGACGCTGGACAGCTTGCGCTCCGCACCGAAGAAGGCCTCGATCTGCTCGAAGTCCTTGCCGTAGGTGTAGAGCGTCCGCTCCTTCTTCCCCTGGGTCCGCAGGTGTTCCAGATAGGCCTGGGCGGCCTGGTGCAGGGTCTCGTTCATGACTTGTTCTCCTTTCGTTTGTTGAGTTCAGGTTTCCCGGACCGGATGGTCCCGGCGTCGAAAACGCGCATTCGGCACCTCCTTTCAAACGGCTCAAGTCCTTGTAAATCAAGGCTCTACGCACATTTACATACAGGCTTCGTGTGCGCCGGAAGTCAAGGCGTTCCATGCACATTCCAGAGAAACATTCAGGCCCCGGGCGGGCCGGGAGGGGAATCATGAAAAGACAGGTCGAGATGATCCTGAAGGCGCTGTTGGCGGCGAGTCTGGCGTCATCCCTGTTGGGTTGCGCCGCTGCCAGACCGCCTCAGCGGATTCAGGACGCCATACACACGGCGAACCGCTATATGCCCGAGTACGTGGCCGAGGCCAACAAAGCCCTGGCCGACGCGGAGCACCCGGACCGGGAGCGCCTGGCCGGCATCGGTGACCGGTTGGCCGAGGTATTGGACGCCATGGACCGTTGGGCGTCGGGGCAGGAAAAAACGCCGGAGGGGGACAAGCAATGAAGGAAATCCTGGAACGGAACAGCGAGGCAGTCCGCGAGGCTGGACGGCAACTGGTCGAGATCGGTACGGAGCTGGCTGCCGGGAAGATCGACGATGCCCTGGCCCGGCTCGATACCGCACGGCAGGCTTACCCCGAGTGGGAGGAGCTCGATCAAGCCGCGGCTGATATCGAAGGGGTGGTCCGCGACCGCGAAGGCGGCAGGGCCGCAGCCAATTTCGTGCTCGCCGCACTCACTCAAGCGCTGGACGCGGCCCTGACGCAAAATCGCCCGTGCGGCTCGCACCTCGCCGTCCAGCACATCCTGGCCGAGATCGTCGGCACGGTCCTCGGGTCGGCCTTGAGGTCTAGGCTGCCCTGATGGCCCGGATATCCGCCAAGGAGCGCAGGCTGGCGGAGACCCTGGCGGACCCGGTCCTCTGGGGACAGGGATACCTGCGCAACCGCGACGGGGGACAACGGGTCTACTGGCCGCACCAGGCGGAAGACCTGCTCTGCCCGGACAAGAATATCATCCACCTCGACGGGCGCGACGTGGGCAAGAGCGTCTGCATCACCACCGACGCCCTGCATTTCGCCTTCACCAACCGCGGCTGCCAGGGACTCGTCGCCGCGCCCCACCAAGGGCATCTCGACACGCTGATCGAGGAGATCGAGTTCCAGCTCGACGCCAACCCGGAGCTCATGGTCAGCGTGGCTCTCACCAAATACGGCAAGCCCAAGATTCACCGCAAACCTTACTTCCGGCTCGAATTCACCAACGGCGCGATCCTCTACTTCCGTCCCGCCGGGGCTTACGGCGACGCTTTCCGCTCACTGCACGTGGACCGGGTTTGGGTTGACGAAGGGGCGTGGCTCACCGAGCGGGCCTGGAAAGCCCTGCGCCAGTGCCTGAAGTCGGGCGGCAGACTGCGCATCTATTCGACGCCCAACGGGCTGCGTGACACGACCTATTACCGCTTGACCGGCTCGACCCAGTTTCGGGTGTTCCGCTGGCCTTCCTGGCTGCACCCGGCGTGGACCCAGGAGCGCGAGGCTGAGCTGCTGGAGTTCTACGGCGGGCGGGACAGCGCGGGCTGGCAGCACGAGGTGGCCGGCGAACACGGCAAGCCTTCCTACGGGGCGTTCAACATCGAGCACCTCAATCTCTGCCGACAGGACGTGGTCGAGTACCAGAAGGTCGTCGTCACCGGCGAGGAACTGCGCGGCTGCGCCACCGAGGATGAATCCCACGACCGCCTGGAGATGCTGCTCAATCTCATGCCGCGGACCGGCGTCTTCTGGATCGGAGGAGATCTGGGCTACACCAACGACCCGACGGAGATCGTCGTGTTTCAGGAGATCGAACTGCCCGAGCGCAGGATCGTCAAGCTGGTCCTGCGGGTCCGCATGGAGCATGTGGCCTATCCGCACATCGCCCAGACCGTCGCTCTTCTGGACCGGTATTACACAGCCGCGGGCATCGGCGTGGACAACGGCGGCAACGGGATGGCTGTCGTGCAGGAACTGCTTACCCTGGACAAGTACAAGGATCTGGCTCTCCAAGGGCGGCTGCGCGGTTACGACTTCGGGGGCATGACCACCCTGGCCGTGCGCGACGGCCACGAGGTCAGGAAGCGGACCAAGGAATTCATGACCAGCCTTATCGCCGGGGCGCTGCAGCGACGTCAGCTCGTGTTCCCCGTCGAGGACCTGGAGATCGAGGACCAGTTCACCACCCACACCTACACGCTGCACGACGGGCGCATCGTCTACTCAAAGGGCAACGACCATGTCATCGACGCCGTGCGCTGCGCCATGCTGGCCCGGGAGCAGTCCGTCCTCAACCAGGTGGGCGAGGAGACGGTTTCCTTGGTGCCCCTGACGACCGACCCCGTGTTTATCTAAACGGGAAACGGCGGCTTGATGCGTGCGGGGTTTGTCAAGACAATCCCTTGTGACGCCTCACGTTGAGCGCCTTCCATTCGAGCAGCGGCTGGGATTGTATGCGTCGCTGAAGAGATTCGTCGGCGGTCAATATCGTGGGGTCGATCATCCCTCGGTCCAGCAGTAAATCCAAGAACGCCCGCTCGGGGTCCGTGAAAGGCAGCACGGCGGATAGACCTTCACGGCATTCCCTTACAAGGCGCGCCCCGTATTCGGCTGATTCCGCTTGGACCTCGGCCGCATTGACGCGCAGCATAGGGACCAACTGCCTGGCCAAATCCATGGCGTCGAAATCCACATCGTCCGAGGAGACCGTTCTCCAATCCTTTCTGTTCATCGCGCCGTAGACCACGAATCCGATACGAAGGCGGTGGGAATCGAGGTTTTCCATTCGGAGAATCCGATGGCTGTCGAACAGGTCCCGCGCCTGTCTGCGCGCCAACAACGCCGCGAGCTTCCCGGCCGCCAGTTCATGGTGATCCAGCACGGGAATGCCCGTGGCCTGCCAAGTCCCGATGGGATGAGAGTCGCGGGTCGTCACCGGCCACAGCGGGACACGGAACATGAAGTTGATGTCAACTTCGAGGTTACCGCTCCGGCCGGGGGCGCTTTCATACCGCAACGACCACTTGCCTCCGGCGTGTTCTTCAGGCATCCGCCTGACGGTGAAGCCCTCCCGAGCGAAGACCGCTTGAACAGCCTGCTCGACCTTGGGACGCTCGGCGAGCATGCCGTCACGATCTTCGGCTCCCACGTAGTTCAGATCGATGTCTACGGAGAGCCGGGGAACATCGAAGACGAAAAGATTCAAGGCCGTTCCACCCTTGAGGACCAACTTCCCTTTGAGGAAAGGGTGGCTTCGCATGGCATCGAGCAGCCCAAGCAGGTGAGCGACCTTTTCGAGCACATCCGGTCTGAAGCCCGTTGCCTGCGCTTCGGCGGCCAGCTTCTCTGGGGAGATTTTCATAGTACCTCCCCCCACGCCCGTTCGAGCACTTCTCTTGGAACCACCAAGTTCCATTCCGACACGAGGCGACCGGATGTCCGCTTGGCGCGGTCCAAATAATGCGGTTGCCGGGGCCGCAGATCATGAAGCGCCTTGAGGTGACGGTCCTCCACCATCAACGGTTCGCGGTGCTGTTCGAGAAAGAACCCCACCTTCGCCCCAGTGGTCGCGTTTCCGAGCAGGAGCGCATACTCCACGACCTTGTCGAGGTCGAAGAACTCGACCGACTCCAGCGACCGCCAGATTTCCTCCCAGCTTCCCGAAAGGTCCGGACGATCCAGGACGTCCACCAAGGTCCGCTCCAGGCTCGCGACCCGTAGCTCCATTCCGGCGCGCTCTGGGGTCGAAACGCCGACGTGGACTTTTCCCGCGCGGATGAGAGTGTGTGGAAACCTCGTTCCCCGGAAAACATGGGAGCGGAACGTCAGAGGTCCAAGCGGGCGGGATGCCGAGTACGTGATGTGTGTATAAACCGAGTAAGCCTTTCCGTGAAACTCCAGCGCCGTATGGTGCGACAACACCGAATCCGGCGTCAGCTTCGCGGCGACGAGGAACGGATCGACCGGATACGAATCCGTATCGGCTCCCGACGGGATGACGGCATACAATCCGCGGCGTACCCGAACGACGCGTCCGGCCTTCTGGTGGTACGCCAGGAGCGCCTCCTGCGCCCGCCCGCCGACTTCACCATGGGACGACAGATGTTTGGCCAACTCCTCTCCGGTGAAAACCGGGTGCTTTCGGAAAAACTCATCATGTTTCATTGTCGGTATCCTTGACTTAGTTTCACGTTACCCATAGTAATATTATGGGTTTTGAGTAAAAAAGTCAAGTGCAAAGTCTGGGCTTCTTGACGGCATCACGCGAAACCCATCTGAAATTATGGGTTTCGCGTGCGTGTATCAAGCGCTGAACAACCCGCCCACCGACGTTCCTTCCCCGCCTCCGGTAGATAACCCCAGGAGCGGGCTTTCCCCGCCACACGGCGCGAATGTCGCGCCCACAAGGGCAAGACAAATCCGCAGGACAGCGGATTTGGACGGCCGAAGGCCGCCCGAAGGGGGCGAGCCAAGAAAGGCGAGCATCAAACCGAGAGGACCACGGTGGAAACACGAAGCAACTCGACACACGACAGCCCGGCATCCGGATCGGGCGCTGAGCCGACGCCGCTTTCAGCGGACGGTCTGGTGCTCGTTCCTCTGGCAGCAGCCGCGGCCTTGGACCCGTCCGTGTTCAGCAAGGTCAACGCCTCCGAAGCGATCCCGGCCTCCTGGGAGGACCGGGCGCGCAAGGCCTGGGAGTACTACCTCGAAGAGCCGCTGGTGAAGAACTGCGTCAACTCGTGGCGCACCTTCGCCGTGGGCGAAGAGATCAAGATCGCGGGCGATGACGAGAAGGTGAAGTGGGAGGCCGTGGATGTCGCCGAGCGCCTGAGCGTCTCCAAGTTTGTCAAGGACATGATTCTCCAACTCCTGGTCAAAGGCGACGCCGTCGGATTCAAACGCTACACCAAGGACGGCAAGGACCTGGAGGAACTGGTCTGCGTCAACCCGGTTTCGGTCAAGGTCAAGTACGCCCAAGGGCGGCTCGTCGAAGCCCGGCAGACGCCGGAAGACAATCCCGCCGCGGACGAGGGGCTGGACCTTCCCGTGGAGCAGGTGCTCCACCTCAAGTGGGACGCGCCGGCCTTCTCGCCACGGGGCAACTCGCTCGTCCTTCCCGCGTTCCAGTCCATCGAACTCCTCCGCGATTACCGCCGGGCCGAACAGGCCATCGCCAAGCGCTGGGCCACGCCTTTCAGGCTTCTCAAAGTCGGCGGCGCGTTCGGCCAGAAGATGGTCATGCCCGACCAGAAGATGCTCGAACAGGTTCGGGACATGGTCAACAAGATGGACCTCAAAAGCGGCTTGGTCGTCCCCTTCTACGTCACGGTCGAGACCCACGGCACCGAGGGGCAGGTCCTCAACGTCGAGGACAAGGTCGAGGAAGTGAAGGAGGACATCGTCGTGGCGCTCGGCCTCTCGCGGTCGCTGGTGACCGGGGACGGCCCGAACTTCGCCACGGCATCGGTGAGTCTTCAGAAGATGCTGGTGATGATCCGGGAGATCAAGCAGGCCGCCCGGATCATCCTGAACTGGATATTCAACGACTGGCTGGAGCTCAAAGGCTGGGAAGACAAGACGCTCCAGTTCCTGTTCAACGACCTCGATCCCTCGGACGCGGTCGATTTCAAGCGCCTGCTCATCGAGCTCTATGACCGCAAGCTCATCAGCCGTTCGAGCCTGCAACTGAAGATGGACCTCGACCCTGACATCGAGGCCGCCAACCGGGAAACCGAGAAGCGCTCGGTGGACATGCTCGACGAAAAGCAGATCAAGCCCATCGTCGATATGGTGACGGCCGGGATCATGGGCGTCGAGACGGCGCAGGAGATGCTCGGCCTCGACCCGGCGAAGAACCCGGCTGGGAGCCGCGCCGAGGCATCGTGGGCCGGACCGTTCGCCCGAGCAAGCGTCGCCGCCGTCTGTGATGACTGCGCGCATTTCGACGGCGATCTCAACCACTGCCGGGTCCAACGAAACGAAACCACCTTCGATACCCCGGTCTGCCGTTTCTTCGACCCTAAGACCGCTGCGATGGAACGCGGCTCCGACCGGGAAAAGGAACCGACGTCCCGGCAGGCGGCGTGCCGGGAGTGCGGGGGATGATCGGTGCGCTCGCGGCCAAACGTCCGCTATCCCAAGCCGAGGCCATCCGCCTGGCCACGGAGAAGAGCGTCCGCGCCCGCAATCTCTATACGGAGCAAACGGTCGCCGATCTGACCGCGATGCTCGCCGCCGCCGAAGAGGAGGTGCGCCGAGCCATCCTCCGCTACAAGAGCCTCGGCTCCCTTCCCGATAACAAACTCGCCGCTCTCGAAGGCCTCAAGAAACTGCAAACCGACATCCAGGAGACCACGAGCCGCCTGCACCGGGAGCAGACGCTGCTTTTCCGGAAGACGGCCAAGACATCCTTCCGCCAAGGCGTCTACCGCGGCATCGACGAGTTCGCCGCGGCCCAGCTTCCCTTCTACCGTGACCTGACCCCGGAGGGTATCGACAAACTCGCCGCCCGAGTGCTCACCCTGGTGGACACCGATGCCCTCGATTTCATGACCAATTACAACCTGGTCCTGGCCGGCGACGTCAACCGCGAGCTGGCCGACGGCATCAAGCGGGTCGTGATGGGCGGCGTCGCCACCGGCAAGGGCGTGGAGGACATCGTCCGCGACCTCGGGCGCGTGGTGAAAGACCCTGAGTCCTTCCGCTACGCCGGTTCCAAGGTGTTCACCAAGGCCCAGTATCGCATGGAGGTGATCGCCCGCACGGAGGTCCTGCGCGCTCACAACCAGGGGCGACTCAAGTTCCACGACCAGGTTGGAGTCCGGAAGCTCGAATGGATGACCATGGAGGACGAGCGGGTCTGCCCGGTCTGCGGGCCGCTGGACGGCAAGGTATTTGACACGAACCGCTTTCCCCAGCAACCGGCCCATCCCAACTGTCGCTGTACGAGTGTGGTCGCGTGGCCCCTGGTGATCTGCGGAGGAGAGCTGGGGGCCAAAGCCGCGGCTGAACCCGCCGCGTGCATCATCCCGCCCCAGACCATCGAAGAGCAGGCGAAGGCCAAGGCGGCGGAAGACGCGAAGCTCAAGGCAGCCTTCGAGGGCGGACAGATCGCCGACCTGAACACTTTGAGCGTGAAGCAACTCCAGACCCTGGCCAAGCAGAACGGCGTCTCCATCGCCCGGACCAAGGCCGACTTCATCCATCTGCTCGACGCGGCGGAGCCGGGCGTGGACCACTCCAACCTCGCCGGAGCCGCGCTCGATGCCAAGCTCAAGGAACATAAGATCGGCCTGCTCCGCACCAAGGACGACCTGATTCAACTCCTGGCGCAGAAACAGGCGTCCCTCAAGCAGGCGCAGCAACTGGCGGACCAGCTCAAGAAGATTCCGCCGAGCGGCGGGCTGCATGACCTCACCGTGGTCGAACTCCAGGAGATGGCCAAAGCCAAGGGCGTCTCCCTCAACATGACCAAGCAGGACGTGATCGACCTGCTCGACGAGTTGGAACCCGGCGTCGATCACAAGGCGCTCCAAGGCGCGACCCTGATCGACGCCAAGAAGAAGCACCACATCGGCCCGCTCAAGAACAAGCAGCAGCTTGTCAAGGCGCTGGAAAAGGCGGCCGGTGAGGAACTGGCGGAAAAGGCCAAGAAGGAAGCTCTCGAAGCAGCCGAGAAGGCCGCAATCAACAAGGCGAAGCTGGCCGTCGAACAGACCTCTGCGAAGGTGATCGTGCCGGAGTCCCCCGCAGGATACGCCGACTTCCTCTCGGCGGTGAAAGATGCGGAAGCGGCGCTCGCGGCTTCGCCCGGTCTGCCGCAGGAGATACTCGAAGGACACGCCAAAGAGCTCGCCCTCAAGAAAAAGCTATTTCAGGATCAGGTCGCGGCCATGAAGGTGGGCGACCTCAAGACCCTGGCCAAGGACACAAAGCTCAAGCACTGGCAGTGGGCGAACAAGGACGAACTGGTCACTCTGCTTACGGAGACCGACCCGGCCAAGATCGAGGCCGCCAAGGCCGGCATCGAAACGAAACACGCAGCCTGGCTGGAAAAGCACGGCGGCAAGAAGAAGGTCGCCGCGCCCGAATCGGCGAAGCCCGCGCCGACTCCGAAACCGACGCAGCCGTCCCCGCCGGTTTTCACCAAGAAAGGCGCTCAGTTCGAGGAGACGGACGCGGCATGGATCGCCAAGGGCAAGCCGGGGAACTTCACATCCGCGGGCAAGGCCCAGGTCGGCGGCGCGCACAGCAAGGAGTTCTGGACCGATGAAAAAGGCGACCGCTGGCTGTTCAAACCGGTGGAACGTTCCGGCGACGACTTCATCGCCTATGGAGAGGAAGCCGCCTACAAGATCGGACGCCTCATCGATCCGGACGCAGTCGAGGTCCGCACCATCCGCTTGAATGGACGCCTCGGCTCCATCCAGAGGTGGCGGACCGATCTGAAGGAACGCTTCGACTTCGCCGGATTGGACCTCGCAGACCTCACCACCCTCGACATCGAGCAGATTCAGCGGGAGCACGTCGTCGATTGGCTGATTTCCAATCACGACGGCCATGCCAAGCAATTTCTGCGGGCTCGTGACGGGAAGGTCTACGGCATCGACAAGGGGCAGATCTTCAAATACCTGGGCGAGGACCGCCTGGCCGTCGACTATCACCCGAACGCCAAGTACGGAGAACAAGAGCCCTTTTACAATACGGTTTTCCGCGCCGCCAAGGAAGGCAAGGTCAAAATCGATCCCGCGGCGACTCTCCGCTACATCCGCGAGGCGGAGAAGATCGCCGACGAGGATTACCTGGCCATCCTGCGCCCCTACGCCGAGGGACGGTTCGGAGGGGACGAATCCCGCAAGCAAGCCTTTTACGATTTAGCACTTGCTCGGAAAAGGACTCTTCGGCGCGACTTCGAGGGTTTCTATGCGGACGTATTGGGCCGTCGGGACTTCCGTTTCGAGGATGTGTTGGAGGCGCTGCCGAAGACGCGACTGGGGCCGACCGAGGAGGCGTTTCTTGAGGAAGTCCGTTCACTCGGCTGGCAGGGGAAGGTATTGCCCTTCGATGAGGACGACATCGAGGACCAGAACGCCCTGGTCTTCGTCGAGACCTTGAAGGGAAAGCAGCGGACCGTGGTCAAGATGAAGGTTCGGCCCGAAGCGGAGGGAAAGCTTCTGGAGGCGCTGCGCAAGGCGGGAGTCGATACTGCGACCGCCCGGGTGGGTGAGGCGCTGCCGCAGGACGTTTTCGCGCAGGACATATTGTCCGCGGTGAAGACGGTCAACCACCACGCTACGGACCAGCAGTACAACCAGGGGACGCTCAAAAAGGCTGCGGACCATCTGAAGGCGTTGAAGCGGTTGGCCGACTCGGCCGACCCGGACGAGCGGGCCATGGCCCGAAGCTACATCGACTGGATCGAGAAGGTCCAGGAAGCAGCCCGTGAACACAAACCGGTCGCCGGACGGTTCGATGTCTATCTCAAGAAACATGCCGCGCCGGAAAAGAAACCCAAAGAGGTTCCCTTCACCGTGCGCCGGACGAAGGTGCTTCAGGCCAAACGGGAGCTGAAGAACGGCGAACTCGTCGTCGTGGACGAGGCGGCGGACAACTCGGCGCTGTTCCGCGGCCGCAGCATGAAGGCCGGCGAGCAATACGAAATCGACTTCGGCGACGGCACGCGCGCCGTCTACCGCCCGTGGTCGGAAAAGAACCTCTACGCCCAGCAAGGGGAATTCGAAATGGTCCTGCCAGACAGGCCGGACGTCAAGAGCCTCGAATGGGCCATGGAACGGATGGAATCGCTGGGCATCAAGGCAGGTGCGGCCACGCCGCAGGATGCCGAGCTTCTCTATCTTCATAAGCAGGCCTACCTCGCCAAGGTGGATCGCGAACCGGACTACAAGCGGCTGGTCGAGGAACTGGATCGCCGGGCGGCGGGCAAGGAGGAACGCATCCGCGAGATGCGCGGCTTCTGGGAAAAACGGCTCGGAGTGAAAGACATCACCCGCATGCCGGGCTACGACCCCATGGGTGAATACCAGGCTGCTTTCAAGAATCCCACCAAGCGAGCAGGCTACAGGCATCAATACCGCTTCGACATTTCCGACGGGGACATCGAGAAGCAGATGAAGGGATACGGCCTTTACCACCGTTTGACCAACGGCGAAGACGTGGCGTCGTTCATCGACGCGGCGCTGGGAAACAACGGAGCCATGGTAAGCACGGTCGAGAAGCTGCGCGCCGGGGTGCCGGTGGGCGGGATGTCGCCGGAAGCGGACATGGACACCGGCGGCGCGAGCTATTTCTTCACCCGGATCAAGAAGCTCCCGACGGCCGGAGGGTCGTCCGACACGGGGCTCTACTTCAAGAAGCGGATGCTCCGGCGCATGGATGCCATCAGCTATGACCACGATGCCTTCGGACGGGTGAGGGACGAATACGTCTCGAACCACCGGGGGAGCACGCCCGAGGAGTGGAAACAGTTCGCCCGCCGAGGCGGTAACGAGACGATCTTCAAATACTCGGTGACCCTGCTGGACAACATCGACGTGATCGTGGTCGGAAGCGAGCGGGAAAAACAACGGCTGCTGGAGGTCTTCCGCAACCGAAAAATCATGAAGCTGCCCGACGGCCGCAAGATCGAGGAGATCGTACTGGTGAGGTGAGCATGAAAGAGTTCATCGAAAAAGAAAAAGCCCGTCTGCAGGCGCTCTTCGAGCCGTTCAACACCGGAGGCTCCTGGATGACGCTGGCGGAGAAAGGCCGGACGCCGGTCCGGGTCGGCATCGTGGACGGGTTCACCGTGACCCGCGTGGCCCCGCAATTCGACGCCGGCGGGAATGTGACGCGTGTCGATTTCTGGCTGCTTTTGAGAATGCTCGGCTACGACGAGGGCTTCCAGCACGCCCACACCATCAAGGTCGTTTCCTGGTCGCAGGACGACACCTACCTGCTCGATCTGCTCGATGATCGGGATCGCAGGTTCCATATTGAACTCATCTTCCCGGATCAGGAACCCGACCAGGCCGCGGACTGGAAGCACTGGAGCGGCTACAAAGCAAAGAACCGGGAACGTTTCGAGCGGATCGACGCCGAGCTTCTGACCGAGCACACCCGCATCGCGGAGGAATGGGAATGAAGCCCAGATACATGATCGAATACGCGCTCCGCGACCGTATCCGAGAACCGTGTTACGAACCCATCGGCGTCTGGGCTCAGGGCCCGGGACCGGGTTTGGACCTGGTGATCGAGTTCCTGCCCGGAAATGCAGACGCCGAGGAAGACGCTCAGTGGGTGGTCAACCGGCTGGTGGAGCAAGGCGTCCGCGGTCTCCCTGATGATTTTCTGGCTTACCACCAGGGCACCCTTTCCCAATACCGGGGCATGCGCAGTCCCGTGCTCGAAACCGACGAACACCCATCCGCAGAGGCCTGCGCCCGGTCGGTCATCGACCGGATCAAGTCGGGCCGCGTTTCCTGATCCCCCCTCCGACACTTTTCGACGGTCTCCGGTAGGTATCCAAGCGACAGGGCTCTCGGCCTGATTTCGGGGTTCACCCCGGGCACGGGCCGACCGCCCACCGGCATCAACCGGATTTGTCGCGACATGACCGGAGAACCGAATGGAGCTTTTCGCAACCGACCGTGAACGGCTGGCGTTCCTCCTCGAAACGGACGCCGCCCTGGACCTGGACTTCGAGGCGCTCGAGGCCCAGGCCGAGGCGGCTGCCGAGGAGCCGTCGCCGGAAGAGCGGCCTAAATACATCACCAACTACATCGGCTCGAAGCAGAAGCTGGTCGACTGGATTTGGAAACACACGCCGGAGGGGGTGGAATCCGCGGCCGACGCCTTCTCTGGTTCGGCGGTCGTGGCCTACATGTACAAGACCAAGGGCCTGCGGGTCCTGGCCAACGACCGGCTGCGCTACTGCCACCACGCGGCCCGGGCGATCATCGAAAACGACAAGGTGCGTCTCTCCGATGAGGACCTGGAGGCGCTGCTCGCGGACAACGCGAAGGCGGGCACCTTCGTCCGGGACAACTTCAAGGGCATCTTCTTCGCCAAGGGCGTCCACGGCCTGATCGACACGATCCGGTCGAACATCGACAAACTCTCGGGTTTCAAGAAAGACATCGCTCTCTTCGCCCTGGGCAAGACCTGCATGTCCGGCAAGGGCGGCTTCGGGCATTTCTCGTCGTCGACCCGATACGGCAAGCGCGAGGACACCCCGGAGGAATTCAAGGAGCGGCTGCGCAAGAACGTGGCCCGCATCAACGCCCTCGTTTTCGACAACGGCAAGGAGTGCAAGGCATCCCGCAAGGACATCAACGACTTCCTGCCGGAGGCCAAGGCCGACCTCGCCTATTTCGATCCGCCTTACGCCACGGAGTTTTCGACCACCAACTACGAGAAATCCTACCACTTCGTGGAAGGACTGATGACCTATTGGGAGGGGCTGACCCTTGTCGAAGACTCCAAGACCAAACACTACGAGACCGACCACAAGACCGTGACCCGCGCCAACGCCGCGGAGTTCTTCGAGTCCTTCCTCGGCAATGCCAAGCACTTCCCGCACTGGCTCATTTCCTACCGGGACCATGCCTATCCGAACGAATCGGAAATGCGGCGGATCATCGCCTCCCTGGGACGGGATTCGTCGATGCGCTCCCACGATCACCATTACGCCATCACATCCCGGCACGGCGAGGCGTCCCACGCCAAGGAACGTCTGTTCATCTGCCGCAGAGCCGAGGGCGCGGAGCGGTCCGCCAAGGCGTCCACAGAGGACAGCCTGCGGGCGGAAGCCGTCTGGGAGGAAACCGAGAATGAGGTCCGCTACCGCGTCTGGAACCCGGACGAGTTCGAACCCGACAGCTTCCGCCGCAAGCCCCTGGAGGGCGTCGAAGGAGTGGCGATCATCATCGGGCGATTGAAGAAGGAGTTCGTGCCCGAAGGCGGCAATTCGCGCTCCATGGTGCTGCAGGCCTACCGGTTCGTCCGCAAGACGGAGAAGAACCCGGACGGCTGGACCATGGAAAAAGCCAAGGAGTGGATCGACAAGCACGAAGCCGGACGGGCCGTGGATGCCGCCCTGCGCGTGGAGGAGAACCTGATCGCTCTGGCGGATGCGCCGCTGGGCGAATCGCTGGACCTCTTGAGCTGCCAGGCCGGGAAAGCGGAATCGGTCCGCGTCACCGGTTTCATGGGCAGCAAGTACCTGATGCTCGGCTGGATCGAAAGCCATGTCCCCAAGGACGCGGAGAGCATCCTCGATGCTTTTTCAGGCGGGGCCAACGTCGCCTATCACTTCAAACGCAAAGGGCTGAAAGTCATCGCCAACGATCTCCTGCGGTATCCCCACCATCTGGCGCGGGCCGTGGTGGAGAACTCCAGCGAGACTCTGAGCGACGAGGACGTGGACCGAATCCTCGCCCCCAATGCGGACGCGGGCACCTTTATCGTCGATCACTTCTACGGCTACTACTACACCAAGCCGGTGCTCCGGTGGCTCGACCAAGTCTGGGCGAACATCCAGAAACTTCACGGCTACAAGAAAGATCTGGCGCTGGCCGCGCTCGGCACCACCGTCAAGGCGAAGAGCGCCTTCGGTCAGTTCTCGCGGTCCAAGATGCACCGCAAGGCAGACCTCGACACGGATGCCAGCCTGGAGCAATCCCAGCTCTCCAATCCGCCGCTGTCCAAGTTCATCGAGTCGTTCCGGCGCTCGGTGGGCCAGCTCAACCGGCTCGTCTTCGACAACGGCAAAGAGTGCAAGGCCTTCAACCTGGATGCGGCCGAAGCGGTCCGGCGGTTCGGCGCGGACGTTCTGTATCTGGACCCGCCCTACGTCACCGAGTTCGGCAGCAACGATTACGAGGACTCCCTGCATTTCATCGAGGGTCTCATGACCCGCTGGGCGGACAAGAAACTCCAGGACAATCCCCGCCGCAACTATCCGTCCCGGACGCGTTACACCAAGGAATCGATCCGTTCCCTCATGGAAACATTGGCGGCCGACGCCCGGGGCAAATACGGCACGGTGCTCCTCTCGTACCGCGACCGGGCTTTCCCGCGGGAAGAGGAAATCAAGGAGATATTCGCCGAGCACTACGGTCTCGTCCGTGTCCGCGGCATGGAAGTGGACTACAACATCGCCAAGGACATCGGCCGGGAAGGCAAACACGCGCGGGAGTTGCTCTTCGTCGCCTCCAAATCACGCGGTGCGGCGCGCTCCAAGGCCGACACACAGACGCCGGCGGCATGTCACACCTCGTTTCCGGTAGATCTGTCGTTCGATGCGTTCACGCGACTTCAGACCGAAGCGGCGGCATTGGACCAGGCCGCGGGCGATCCGCAGTTCACCTTCATCCTCTGCCGGGCCGGCACGAACAAGAACGGCGACCACTTCACCCCAGACGAACTGGCCGCCCGCTACATGACGGCGGTCAACAAGAAGATCGACCTGAAGCATTCCCAGGATTTCACCGACATCGTCGGCGGCATCGTGGGGGCGGATTACGTGGAGGACGAAAGCGGCGGCCGGATCGAGTGCGCGGGGGAACTCTATGTCTCCGACAGCCCGCACGCGCAGTTGGCCTACAAGCTCATCCGCAAAGGGATCATCTCCCAGGTCTCCATGGAATGCGACTACGAGGAAGGCGAGTGCTCGGTCTGCGGCAAACGTGTCGTTTCGAAGAGCGATTACTGCGTCCACCTACGCAAGAACAAGGGCGGCGAGCTCCAGGGGCAGCCCGTCTACGAAATCCTCCACGGCGTCACTTTCACCGGGCTCGGGCTCCTCGACCGCAAAGGCGCGGACGAAAACGCCCGCATCCTGAAAGTCGCCGCGGCGGAAAACGATGGTTCGACAACCCACTCTGAAGGAGGTCCGACAATGGACGAGAAACAAAAGGATACCGAGGAACGGGCGGCGGAAGCCGCCAAGAAGAAGGATGACGGCGGCGGCGGGACCGCGCCCGATGACAAGACCCGGCTCAAGGAGTTGGAGCGGGAGAACAAGGAACTCAAACAGCAGGTTCTCGCGCTGCAGAAGCAGCTCGAGGAACTGGAGGCGGAGAAAAAGGCCGCCGCGAACCGGAGCCGGGCCCAGAAGCTTCTGCGCAAGATCGAGAAAAACGGCCTGACCTTCGAGTCCGACGAGGAGCGCGAGCAGGAGCTGAGCCGACTGGCCGGTCTTTCCGACGACGCCTTCGCCGCCAGCGAAGCCGCTTTCGAGCGGATGCTGAAGGCCGGTTCCCGCGGGCACCCCGAGGACAAGGACGCGAAGGACCGAGGAACGGGTGCGGAAACCGCGCAGGCTTCATCCAGGGGCGACGATCCGCCCCTTCGCAGCGACGCGGGCGTCCGTCCGAAGGACGTGGAAGACAAAAAGACGAGTCTCGAGGACCGGCTGAAGAGCGGCTTCATGGCCGCCTACCGGCAGCGAGTGGCGACGGAGACCGGCGAACCGGTTTCGACCAACTGACAAAGGAGGAATGACCATGGCTTTCATCAATCCCAATCACCGGGGCCTCGCATACGGCGACGGCTACCTGCAGGGCGACGGCCAACTCGGCCAGGTGGTGAGGATCGTCGGCAACGACCTCTTCGCCGTGAACACCACGCCGACGGCCAAGTCCTTCGGCATTCTGATCAAGGACTACAAGAACGGAGAGATGCCCGGCATCTACTGCATGGGCGGCGTCTACGAGACCGACGTCTTCGAAGGGACCGTGAATCCCGGCGACGACCTGAAGGTTTCGGCCAACGGCAAACTCACCGCGGGCGTGCAGGCGGGCGAGGAAGTCATCGCCCGGGCCGTCTCCGTCTCCGGCGGAACGATCAAGTTCCGGATGCTCATCTGATTACAGGAGGAAAACGATATGGAGACGATCCGCATGAACGTGCACAGCCAGGAATACATGGAGACGATGGCGCGCCTGATGTCCGAGGCGCTCGAGTCGCCCGAGGGGATGCGCGCGCTGGCCGCGGCCATCTCCGAGCCCATCGAACAGGAAATCAAACGCAAGGAGATCTCTTCGCTCCTGCTCACCAAGCATACTCTTCCCAAGGGCGAGCGTCCTCTCTACCAGAAGAAGCCCAAAGTGAAGGCCTACTGGATTTCCACCGAGGGCGAGGCTCAGGAGCAGGAAGTCGGCAAGGACGAAGTGGAGTTTCCCACCAACCGCATCCACTCCGCGCCCATGGTCGACGTTTCGGTGCTCAAGAACGGCAACATCGGCACCCTGATGGACATCCAGACCTCGGCCGCGGACGAAATCCGCAAGGAGATCGACAAGCGGACCATTACGGTGCTTTCGGCGGCGGTTCCCGCGGCCAACACCGTGGAGGTGACCGGCGCGACCCTCACCGAGGAGGCGCTCAACGAGGCGATCTCCATCATCGAAGACCTCGAGTTGACGGTGAAGTACATCGTCATGAGGGGCCGGCGTTTCAATGACCTGCGGGGCTGGAACCTCGACCCGGAAACCAAAGCCGAACTGCGGGCCAAGGGCGTCATCAAGAACTACGGGACCGGCGGCATTCTGCTGACCGCCGCGCAGGCCATCGACGAGGTGCTGCTCATCCCCGACGAGGAAGTGGGCAAGTTGCCGGTGCGCGAAAACCTCAAGACCGAAGCCATCGAGCAGAAGACGCGCTTCAAGACGGGCTGGCTCGTCTGGTCGGAACTGGGGCAAGGCATCACCCGCCCGGACATTCTCGCCAAGATCAAGATTCTCGGCTGACGGAGGTGAACCGTGACGGTGAAACTGAAAAACATCCGACCGGGAGTCCTGATCATCGCCGACGCCAAGCTGCGTCTCGATCCGGGCGAGACCTTTGAAACGGACGCGCTTTCCCCCCAAATGGAATCGGCGTTGTCCGCGGGAAGGCTCACGCGGATGGACGGCAAGGACGATCACCGGAAACAGGATGAAAGCCCCAAGACCGGTATTCAAGAGGAAGACCTCTCTGGGCTTACCGCAACCGAAGCCATCTCCCGGATCGGCACCGAGGGTGATCCCGACAAGCTCAAAGCCCACTTGGCGGGCGAGAAACGACGAACGGTGATCGACGCCCTCAAGAAACGGTTGACGGAGGTGGAAGGTGGCGCTGGCTGATTTCGTCGCCGTTCTCCGGACCGACCTGTCCGACCCCCAGGGCGAGTTGTTCACTGACGATGTGCTTTCCCGCTGCATCCTGAAAGGCGTCCATCGTCTGGCGCGCGACCTGGAGCTTTCCCTGTCCGTCGTGAACGGAGAGGTGGTTCCGGAGCCGGAAGGCGAGACTCGTGAACTGCTGCTTTTACTTGGCCAAATACATGCCTGCCAGGTCATGCGGGCCTCGACCGCCAACGCCTTCGCCTTTTCCAGCGGCGACAAGCGGGTGGACAAGACCAAGCAACCCGAGCATTGGGCCGGACTCGAGGAAGACCTCAAGGCCGTGTACAAGCAGCTGCTGAGTGAAATCAAACCGGGAGCCGCCGCATCCCCCGAGGACTACATCATCACCCCCGGAGGACTCGCGCCGGTCATCTACGATCAAGGAAGCGAGCTTGAGCTGTGACCCTCTTGAGCGATCCCGAGAAAGCGGCGGCCGCCGGGGACGTAAAGGAACTGATCCTTGCATGCGGGCAGGAAGCGGCGTTGCTGCGCGCAGTCCCCGGCGAGCGATTGTATGGATCGGACGACGCATCGTTCACTGAAGTGGAGAGTTTTCCGCTCGAGTTCATCGAAGCGCCGCCGGAGGACCTCGCCAACAAGATCGACGCCACGGCCTGCGTGCTCCCCGGACTGGATGTGAGACCGGAAGACCGGGTGCAAAGCGGAGCGGACGTGTTTCGGGTTCAGACCGTAGTGGAGGAGCGTCTTTTCGGCGTCGCAACCCACAAGGTACTGAAGCTGGTGCGCATCCATGGGAGTTAAGCGTTTCGGCGACTGGGACAAAGCGAAAGCGAAGCTGGCCGCCAATCCCGGAGCCCGGCTCGCCCTGGCGATCAGGCAGGCGACCATCAAGAACGCCGTTCTCCTGGTGCGCGAGATCAAACGCGGCATCCGGTCCCAGGCACCAGGCGGCAAGGCGTTCGTCAAGTTGGCCGAGAGCACCATCGCACGCAAGGGCTCCAGCAAGGCCCTGATCGACACCGGCTTCCTCGTCAATTCGATCACTCAGCGCATCCTTTCGGACCGGGCTTTCGTGGGACTCCTGCGCGGCACTGTCAACAAGGACGGCGACGACCTGGTGAACATCGGCGCGGTGATGGAGTACGGAGCCACCATCCAGCATCCCAACGGCGCGGTGATCGTCATCCCGCCACGTCCCTTCCTGCATCCCACCATGGAAAAGTACCACGGGCAGATCATCGAGAACTACCGCCAAGCGATCCGCTCGGTGATTTGATGGGCGGTCTTTATTCCTTCTTACCGATTCCGCTCTTGATAAGCTTGTTCACCGATGAATGACCGGTCTGTTTGAGCAGGGTGTCCACATGCATGTCCGCGCGCACCCCAAAATCCCTATCGTACTGTTCTTCCAGCGTGCCCACGTGCTTGTCGTCGCGGGTGTCTCTGAGACGGCCATTCGTTTGATTTCGTGATCTGTTACCGCGCATTGAAGGATCATCTTTTGCCATTGGATATATACCTCTTCTTGGGTTGTTGGTGCGATCAGTGTCGCACTATATCGTCACCATGTTTGGGTGACGGAATTCCCATAATGCTCAAATGCCAGGATCATCAAGTCCGGGACCTGTGGCCTTCCTGTCGCCGAATGAGGTCCACAAAACGCGAGACGATCTTCTCGTGGATGTGCTTGGGATTCGACCGCCTAATGGCTTCAGAAAAAACCTCCGCCTCCTTGCTGGTGATTCCACCGACCTTGTGCAGTTCGGCCAC
>DYKZ01000140.1 GCA_020722345.1 Anaerolinea thermophila
CTTCGTTGCCTTTGTGTCCTTCGTGTTTAAAAAGGTTTTTGCAGTGGACTCATACATCCTCGTAAATCCGCGTAATCTGCTGCAAAGAAAGGGATGCCATGCGCAAACTCATCTCCTCCCTGTTCGTGCTTGCCTTCCTGCTTTCCATTGTTTCCCCGGCATCCGCCGCCGACGGCATCACCGTCTACTACGCCGGGACGGAGGGCAGCGTGAAGACCGCCCTTGAACTGGCAAAATTCACCTTCGTGACCAATCCCGCCCAGGCAGATGTGCTCATTCTTAACGGCACAATCCCGGACCCGGCGGCTGCCGCGGCCCAACTGGAGCGCGGCGCGGGGCTGGTGCTGATTCTCGGCCCCGACCTGACCGCCGCGGACGTGGAGGCCGCCGCCGGCATCCCGGTCGAGTTGACCGCCCGCAGCGAAGCCGTCAGCCTGACCGAGGTTGAGGTTGACGACCCTCTGGTAACGGAGATCATCTGGAACGGCGCGCCGCAGGTACGCGACCGCTTCGAGGTCCTGACTCCCGTCTCGGCCATCCAGCCGCTGGTCACAGCCTACGAGACCGGCGAATGGCTGCTGTGGTCGGCGCGCGGCGGGCAGGTATATATTTTCAATGCCTTCCTGGCGGAGGATATCAACCCACAGATCCAGGAGTGGGCCTATTTCAACTACCTTGTCTATCACCTGGTCGTCCGCGCCGCCGGGCAGATGCCGCTCTCGTTTGCCGATTACCCGGCTTCGCCCGTCCCGCACGAACGGGAACGCAACATTCTGTTCGCCATCATGGCGCTGCTGCTGGTCAGCGTGGCTGTCGCATTCGTCTTGGTTCGCCGCTACAGCCTGAAGCACACCGAGGAACTAGACCGTATCGTCGCCGACCGCGGCAGGTTCGAGGTCCGCGAAGCCTCGACCCGGTGGGAGGAGGTTGGTTTCCACCGCCCGCTGTCCGGCTTCCTGGTTGCCCTGATGCTGGGACTGGTTCTCTTCATCCCGCTCATCATCTACCAGAACGTTGTCCTGCCAGTCTATATCCTGCCCTCGGCGCAGGCGCTCGGCATCTGGGGCCGGGTGACGCAGTTCTTTGCCCTGGCCTGGCAATTCTTCGACCTGGGCACGAGCGAGGCCTACGTCAAGTTCCTGGCGCAGTACCGCGTCCACGACCCCAAGCGCGGCATCAAGTACGGGCAAATGTATGTTTGGTGGCAGGCGCTTTCGGGCGCGGTGCAGGTGGCGCTGGTGGTGGCTGTGGCCAGCGCGCTGGCGCCGAAATCGGCTTATGCGCTCTACGCTTGGAGCATCATCATCCACTCGTTCATCCAGTTGCCCGGATTTTATCAGGTGATGCGCCACTCATTCAACGGTCTGCAGCGCGGCGACTATTCGCGCATTCTCGATATCTTCCTAACCATGATCCCGATGGTTGTCCAGCCGCTTTTCGTGGGCGTCATGTACGCCTGGGGTCGGAACCACCCTGCCATGGGCAGCGCGATGGGCGGGCTGCTCGGCCTGGGAATTGCCGCTTATGCCGCCGAACTGTCCACATTCCTGCTGGGCTTGTGGCTGTACCGGCGGCTGGGCTACAACGCCCGCGTCCTGTTCCTGGCGCATTTCGACTGGGACACGATCAAGACCGGCTTCAAATTCGGCTTCTTCGGCATGCTCGGCTCGATTGCCTGGGCGCTGGGTCAGGCAGCCGAGATCGCCATCACGCAGGCCCGGCTGATCAACTACGCCGAAATCTGGGGGAACTGGGGCCTGGCGCAGAACTTCGTCTTCGCCTTCCAGGTGGTGGCCACGCTCTTCGACGGGGCGATGGCTTCCATCTCGGAAGCCATCTCGAACGGCAAGCGCATCCTCAGCCAGTACTACTCGGTGATGATGTACAAGTACGGCGGGATAATTTCCGCCTTTCTGGGCGCGGTGCTGCTCGCCGTGGCGGACCGCTTCATCCTGGGCGCTTCGGGCCCGGACTTCGCGCGTGGGGCGCTGTACGTCATCCCGCTCGCCATCTGGGGCGCTATCCAGTATCCATCCTGGGTTGGCGACCAGGTCCAGTTGGGCTCGAACCGCCCATATCTCAAGTCGGCGCTCGTGTTCGGGGAGCAGGTTATTCGCGTCGTTCTGGCGCTGATCCTGCTGGCGCGGTTTCAGATCACCGGACTGATCATTGCCTACTTCATCGCACTGCTGACGAAAGACATCGTGGCCTACTTCGTCAACGACAAGACTTGTTTCAAACAGCGTTTCTACTTCTGGCAGTCGCTGGCCGCGCCGCTGCTGGCCGGAGCCGCTCACTGGGCGTCCCTGCGCTGGGTGTCCGGCCTCATCTGGGCCAATGACCAGATCACCAGTATCCTCATCTTCTTCATCGGCGTCCTGCCATCCTTCCCGGTCTTCATGTTCCTCTACGGCCTCTTCGGCGGCTGGGACGACGCCACCCTTGCAGAATTGAAGCAGGCCGTGGACATCTCCGGCTTCGTCCGCCCGCTGGCGTGGGTGATGTGGGCTTCCACTGCCCTGGGAGCACGTATCAGTCCGCTCAATAACCGCTTCCCGATTACAAACCGCCCGGCGGCCATGGAAGAAGCCAAAGCCCTGACCGCCGAGAAAGTAAGGTTGTAACACCAAGGACGGCAAGTTCTTATCTGCGCAATCTGTGTAATCTGTGGCAAAAAAGAGGACATCCATGACCACCCTCCATCTCATCTCCCACACCCACTGGGACCGCGAATGGTACCGCACCTTTCAGCAATTCCGCCTGCGACTCGTCCACCTGATTGACGGCCTGCTCGACCTGCTGGATAACGACCGCAATTTCAAGCACTTCATGCTCGATGGCCAGACCATCGTTCTGGAAGATTACCTGCAAATGCGCCCTGAAAACGAGGAAAAACTGCGCCGCCACATCCGCGCCGGGCGCATTCTCATCGGCCCTTGGTACATCCTGCCGGACGAGTTCCTCGTCAGCCCGGAGGCCACCCTCCGCAACTTGCTGGAGGGCGATCAAGTCTGCCACCGTTTTGGGCCAAAGATGCGCGTCGGCTACATCCCCGACCCATTCGGCCACATCGGCCAGATGCCGCAGATTCTCCAGGGCTTCGACATTCATACCGCCTGCGTCCAGCGCGGGCTTTCGGACGAACGCTGCGAGTTTTGGTGGGAATCCCCCGACAGTTCGCGCGTCTTTATGGCCTACCTGCGCGACGGCTACGGCAACGCTGCCGGTTTGCCGACCTCCGAGCCGGAACATTTCGCCGCCGAAGTCAAACGCCTGCGCGACTCGCTCCTGCCGCACTCCTCCTCGACCCGCCATCTGCTGCTCATGCACGGCACCGATCACATGGAACCGCCGCCCGACACTTCCCGCGCCATTGCCGCGGCGCGCGGCAAACTGGACGGCGACGAACTCGTCCACTCCACCCTGCCCGATTACCTGACCTCCATCCAGGCCGCCCTCAAGCGCGAATACCTGCCCACCGTGCGCGGCGAACTGCGCGACTGCAAACGCAGCCACCTTCTGCCCGGCGTTCTTTCCACCCGCATGTGGATCAAACAACGCAACCGAGCCTGTGAGACCCTGCTCGAAAAATGGGCCGAGCCGTTCTCTACATTTGCTGCGCTCACCTCCACAGACCACGAACCAGCCTCCACCATCCATCGTCCATCTTTCATCGTCCGTCAAGCCTGGCGACTCTTGATGCAATGCCACCCTCACGACTCCATCTGCGGCTGCTCAATAGACCAAGTACACGATGAGATGAAGCCGCGCTTCGACCAAGTGGAACAAATCGGCGAGGAAATCACCCGTCAGAGCCTGGAGGCCATTGCCGCGCAAGTCAACACCGCGCTGCCTCAATTGCAAATCGAAAATCGGCAATCGGCAATCATCGTTTATAACCCCCTCTCCTACCCGCGCACCGACGCCGTCGAGACCGAGGTCGAAAGCCTCGTTCCCTTCGACCTCGTGGACGAAAGCGGCAGCCTCGTCCCCTACCAAATGCAGGGACTGGGCAGCCGCGAACTCATCCACGCCGAAATGTCGCCCAGGGAACTGCAAAGCCTGTACGTCAACGTCCATGATGGGCGCGTCATGGGCATGTCCGTCCTCGGGCTGGATATCGAACGCCGCGCCGAGACCGTCCACCTGACCGCCACCGTCAGCGAGACCCGCCCGCCGGACCGGGACGCCTGGCAGCGCGGCGTGGCCGAGATCGAAGCCCTCATCGCCAATCCGTCCATCAAGACTTTCCGCATCCGCGCCCTGGCGGCAGACGCCTCCCGCGTCACCTTCCCTGCCGCCAAAGTCCCCGGCCTGGGCTGGAAGACCTACCACATCGTCCCGCGCCCGGCCTCCGAAACTTCCCCGGCGCGCGTCCCGCCGCTGGCGCGCCTGCTCCTGCCGCTGGCGAAACTGCCCCTCGTGCAGAAACTGGCCGCCGGTCCGCGCCGCGCCCGCCCGCCCTATCGCATCGAGAACGACCTGCTGGCAGTGGAAGCCGGACGCGACGGCACGCTGACCGTCACCGACAAGGCGACCGGCGCCGTCTATCGCCGTCAGAACCGCTTCGTGGACGGCGGCGACTGCGGCGATGAATACAACTACTGCCCGCCCGCCGCGGACCGGTTGGCTGCGCCGCGTTTAAAGAAGGTGACCATCGCCCGCGGCCCCGTCCGCCAAAGCCTGACCCTCGACCTGGAACTGCGCACGCCCGTCTCCCTCGCTCCAGACCGGAAGTCGCGGGCGAAGGAAACGGTCGCCGCCCGCATCTCGTCACGCGTCACGCTCACGAGCGGCGTTCCCAGAGTGGACATCCACACTACGGTGGACAACGCCGCCCGCGACCACCGCCTGCGCGTCCACTTTGCCGCGCCGTTCGAGGTGGAGAAGGCCGAACACGACGGCCACTTCGAGGTCGTGGAGCGCCGCGTGGGCGTCCCGCCGTTCGACGAGACCTGGGTCGAGGAACCCAGGCCCGAGGTCCCGCAGCGGGCGTTTACTTCGATCACGGATGGGAAAAACCGGCTAACGGTCGCCAACCGGGGCCTGCCGGAGGTCGAGGTCGTCGGTATGCAAAGTCCCGAAACGCCGCAGTCCGAAATTGCCGTCACCCTGCTGCGCTGCGTGGGCTGGCTCTCGCGGGACGATTTCAGCAACCGCAAAGGCCACGCCGGGCCGTCCCTCGAAACCCCCGGCGCGCAGATGATCGGCGAGTGGGCGTTCGATTATTCGATTGTAGTAGGACAAGATCGTATCTCGTCCTACCAGCAGGCGTATGCCTTCGAGACGCCCCTGCGCGCGGCCGTGACCGGCATCCACGCCGGCGGCCTGCCTGCCTGCGGCTCATTTGTGGAAGCGGCCCCTGCGGAGTTCGTCGTGTCGGCGGTCAAGCAGGCCGAGGACGGCAAAGGCTGGATCATGCGCGGTTACAATCTGGCAGACGGCGAGGTCAACGTGAGCCTGCGCCCCTGGCAGCCCTTCCGCAGCGCCTGGCGCGTGACCCTGGCCGAGGGGCAGCCCAAAGTCCTGAAACCGGAGCGGGAGGGCGCGGTCACCTTCCCGGCGCGGGGGCGCGAGATTGTGACAGTGAAATTACGCGATTAAACGCCACCTTGCGAAGACCCGAAACCTTCGCAAGGTTTTTATAGCATTACTCTTGAGAATCTATCCCCACCGCGAAGATTTTGCACGATGCTCATCGTACCGCCAGGCTCCGCCCAAGTACCACGAAGTGGTACAAGTACCACGAAGTGGTACAAGTACCACGAAGTGGTATGGCAAAGCCGACCATA
>DYKZ01000141.1 GCA_020722345.1 Anaerolinea thermophila
CCCTTACGCCTCTAGCACTCAAAGATGCGCCCGCGCTGATTGAAACGGTTTTCCCCGCCCAGAAGGTTTCGTTCGAGGCGCAAAGTGAACGCAAGGCGGTCGCGGCGCAGACCTTGACGGGCTTGGGGTCGTACTGGAAAGGCCGCAAGCCGCTGATTCTGGTGCGGGCCATCGTGCTGGGCAGCTTGTTGCCCCCCACCGACGACGCAGAAGCCGACCTTGCTATTTTCGAGAAGCTGATGGCCTTCGACGATGAAGGGCTGGTGCGCCGCGCGCTGGCTGCCAATGCCTACTCGGCTACGGCGCTCCAGGAGCTCATTCCGATCTCCGACCCCGAGCGCTACTTCAGCGGACGTGGTTGGCGGCGCGACATCACTGATGACGAAAAGCTCGAGCTGTACCGGCGCGCGCTGGCCACGCTGTCGAGCTACGAAGAAAAGGCCAGCTTGGGCAAACGCCCGGAAGAAGTGGATCAGGATTGGCTCTTCGCCTCGGTGTGGCCTGAGGTCAATCGCCACTACGCGCACTTGGGCGTGAACGCACGCGCGCTGCCGGAACTGGTCGAGCAATTTGGCATCCTGCGCTACGGCCACCGTCCGCGCGTAGGCGACACCTTCAGCGGCGGCGGCTCCATTCCCTTTGAGGCCGCGCGTATCGGCTGCGACGCATACGCCTCGGACCTCAACCCAGTGGCTTGCATGCTGACCTGGGGCGCGCTCAACGTCATCGGTGCTGATGCTGAACGGCGCGCTGCGCTGGAACATGCCCAGCAGAAGGTGTTCGCGGCAGTTGACCGCGACTTGGTCGAACTCAAGGTTGAACATGACTCGAAGGGCAATCGCGCGAAGGCGTACCTGTACTGCCTTGAGGCGCGCTGCCCTGAAACCGGCTGGATGGTTCCGCTCTGTCCAAGTTGGGTGATCTCGCCCAAGCAAGGCGCTATCGCCAAGCTGGTGCCCGACCCGAGTCGAAAGCGGTTCGATATCGAAGTCATCACCGGCGCGTCTGCTAAGGCCGTATCGGCAGCCGAATCGGGCACTGTGCAAGACGGCGACATGGTCTATACCTTGGACGGCAAGACCTACCGCACTCCAATCAAGACGCTGCGTGGCGACTACCGGCTGGCGGATGGCTCAACAGGCAACCGGCTGCGCCGCTGGGAGAAGAACGAATTCAAGCCGCGCCCGGACGACATCTTTCAAGAGCGCCTCTATGCGATCCAGTGGATCACCAAGGCCACCCTGAAAGCCGGACGTCAGGAGACCTATTTCGCAGCGCCGACCGAGGCCGATCTGGAACGCGAGCAGAGCGTGGAACAGATCGTTGCCGAAAACCTCAGTCGCTGGCAGGAGCAAGGCCTGGCTCCTGATCTCGCAATCGAGCCGGGAGACAAGACCGACGAACCGATTCGGACACGCGGTTGGACGCACTGGCATCACCTTTACAACGCACGTCAATTGCTACTGCAAGCTTTGATGCTTAAGCACTGGCGTGCGTCGAGTGTATCAACCTTGGGCTGGCTCAATGTGGCGAAGGCAGCGGATTTCAACGCGAAACTCAGCCGCTGGAAGCCAAGTCAGGGTGGCGGGCTGGGTGGCCCGGTAGGCGTGTTTTCGAATCAGGCCCTCAATACTTTCTACAACTATGCGACCCGCGCGTGGTTGGGATTTGGGGCTTCGTCATTCAAGATGGCGGAAGCGCCGCTACCCGACGTAGAGCGATCCATCGTCTCGGCAACCGCAGATCGTCCCGTCCAGGACTGCGAGTTCTGGATCACCGATCCGCCCTATGCCGACGCCGTCAACTACCACGAAATCACCGAGTTCTTCATTGCGTGGCTGCGCAAGAACCCGCCGCAGGAGTTCGCAGACTGGGTATGGGACTCACGACGAGCGCTGGCGATCAAAGGCTCCGGCGAAGACTTCCGGCACGGCATGGTCGCCGCCTACAAGGCGATGGCCGAGCACATGCCCGACAACGGTATGCAATGCGTGATGTTCACGCATCAAGACACCGGCGTCTGGGGCGACCTGATCGGCATCTTCTGGGCTGCTGGCCTGCAAGTGGTGGCCGCGTGGTACATCGCCACCGAAACTACTTCGGAGCTCAAGAAAGGCGGCTACGTCCAGGGCACGGTCATCCTGATGCTGAAGAAGCGCGGCGCTGGCGAGCGCACTGGCTTCAAGCAGCGCCTGCTGCCCGCCGTGCGGCAGGAGGTGGCGCGGCAGATCGAGACCATGATGCACTTGAACGACACGGTGAAGGCGCATCACGGCGAGCCGGTGTTCAACGATTCCGACTTGCAGATGGCCGGATACGCGGCGGCACTGAAGGTGCTCACGGCCTACACCCACATCGGTGGCGAGGACGTGACGACTTTCGCGCTGCGCCCGCGTGCCCGCGGGGAAGTGACCGTCGTCGATGAAATTGTCCAACAGGCGGCAGAGACGGCCTCCAGCCTGCTGGTGCCCGAAGGATTGACGGCGGATGCGTGGGCCAAGCTCTCGGGCATCGAGCGCTTCGTGCTGCGGATGCTGGACATGGAGACCACCGGCTCGGCCAAGCTGGACAACTACCAGAACTTCGCCAAAGCCTTCCATGTCGAGGACTACTCTCGTGTGATGGGTGATATGCGACCCAACCACGCGCGCCTCAAGCGCGTGAGCGAGTACGCCTCGCGCGATCTGACCGAGAGCACGGAGATCGGTGTGACGCGTTTGGGCCGCTTGATCATCGCCCTCCAGCAACTGCTGAAGGACACCGAGCCACAGGTCATCGTCGATCAGATGCGCAGCGAGATGGCGGACTTTCTCGAAGTCCGCTCCTTGCTTGTGGACGTGCTGGCCTTCATCTCGCGCAAGTCGTCGGAACCCGAGGTGCGCACCGCCGCCGAAGTGCTGGGCGCGCGCCTGAAAAATCTGCGCTTCGGCGACTGAGGCCTTGAGGCATGAGCATTCGGCGCTTCTCTTCGCGTACTCACCGGCTGGATGCGAGTTTCCTGATGCAGCATCTGGCCGGTGCCAAGAGCTACAAGCGCATCGCGGGCTACTTCACCAGTTCCTTGTTCGAAGTGGCGGGCGAAGCGCTGGAGCAGATTCCCGAGGTCAAGATCGTCTGCAACGTGGACATCCACCCGGACGACTTGAAGGTGGCGCAACTGCGCGAGAGCAAGATGCTGGGCCGCTGGAACGAGCGCGGCCTGGAGGCCGAGGCGCTGCTGAACCGCGAACGATACCGGCGTCTGGATTCCTTCCTACATAAGCATGGGCCAGCGGTGCGGATCGCGCCCGACGACATCTGCGGGTTCGTGCATGGCAAGGCGGGAGTGATCACGCTGGCCGATGGCCGCAGGCTCGGCTTCATCGGATCGATGAACGAGACGCGCAGCGGCTGGCAGCGCCACTACGAAATCCTGTGGGAAGACGAGTCGCCGGAGGGCGTGGCGTGGATCGAGGAGGAATTCAACTTTCTCTGGAACGCCGCCAAGCCGCTGCCGCAGGCTGTCATCCGCGAGGTGCATCGGCGCGGCTATCGGCGCGAGATCGAGTTCACCGAGATCGAGGACGATGAGAACCTTGCGCCTGCGGCGCTGATCGAGTCGCCGCTGTACCGCGAGGGACAGCAGCTCCAGCCGTGGCAGCAGGGCTTTCTGACCGAGTGCCTGCGGCACCAGCGCCTGTACGGCACGGTGCGCCTGCTGCTGGCCGACGAGGTGGGCTTGGGCAAAACGCTCTCGCTGGCCACCGCCGCGCTGACGCTGTGCCTGCTGTCTGACAAGGAAAACGGCCCGCGCCGTCCGGTGGTGATCTTCGCCCCTGCGACGCTGACCGAGCAATGGCAAACCGAGATGCTGGACAAACTGGGTATCCCGACCGCACGCTGGGATACCGTGGGCAAGGTCTGGCTGGACGCGGAGGAGCGAATCATTTCCCCTGCGGGGCGCGAGCAGATCGCCCATTGCCCGCTGCGGATCGGCATCGTCTCCACCGGACTGATAATGCGCGATTCGCTGGAAAAGCAACACCTGCTGGGTATGCACTTCGGCGTCGTCATTCTGGATGAAGCGCACAAGGCCAGAACGCGCCAAGGCTTCGGCAAGGAGGCCGGAACGCCGAACGCACTGTTGACCTTCATGCGCGAAATCGCCGCGCGGGCGGACCATGTGCTGTTGGGAACGGCCACGCCGATTCAGACCAACCCCGCCGATCTGTGGGATTTGCTGGGCATCTTGCATCAAGGCCCGGGACACTTCGTGCTGGGTCATGACCTTGCGCCGTGGCATCGGCCAGAAGACGTGCTCGACATCCTCGCTGGCCGTGAGGAAGTGCTGACCCTCGCCCATGCTTGGGAATTGCTGCGTTCGCCGCTGCCGCGCACGGAATCGACCAGCGAGCCGCGCGCCCGGCGCTTGTTCTCAGCCATCCGGCAGGACTTGGGCTTGCAGAACGGCGGGTGGCAGACCAACCGTTCGCTCGCCGACTTGACGGAGGAAACGCGGGAGATTTTGGAGGAGGAACTGGAACGCCGCATCGCCGGAGCCACTCTTTTCCAGCGCGAGAACCCTCTGGTGCGCCATGTCGTGCTGCGCAAGCGCCAGCAGCTCGAGGAAACGAAAGACAAAGACGGCAAGCCCTTGTTGACCCCTGTGGGTGTGGACGTTCATCCCGAACGCGAGCAGGTCACGGAGCAACGCGCCTTCGACGTGTTGTTTGAAGGCATGGCGCTGCGCACCTCGGAGGACTTCCGCCAGGCTTATGGCGAGGCCCGCGCTTTCGGCAAGGCGCTGGCCAAGCGCGGCAAGGGCAGCGGCTTCATGAAGAACCTGATGGAGCAGCGCATCTGCTCCAGCATCCATGCGGGCTTGGCAACGGCGCGGCGCTTGCTGCAAGGCGAGGCCGTGCATGAAGAAAACGAAGAGCAAGAAGCTGACCTCAAGGTCGAGACGGGCGAGGAACGCGAGGTGTTGCAACGCCTGATCGCCCGGCTGGAACGGCTGGATGCCGACCCGAAGATGGAGGCCGTCGTCCACTTCCTCGACAAAGAGAAGTGGCTGGACTTAGGCGTCATCATCTTCAGCCAGTACTACGACACGGCGAAGTGGCTGGCCGATTCGCTGGCGGCCCGCTACCCAGAAGAGGCGGTCGGCCTATACGCGGGCGCTGGTCGCAGCCGCCTGTATCAGCGCGGCGACAGCGTGACCGTCGAACGCGAGACGCTCAAACGCATGGTGGCCGAGCACCAGATTCGCGTGATGGTGGCCACCGACGCCGCGTGCGAAGGCTTGAACCTACAAACCCTCGGCACATTGATCAACGTCGATCTGCCGTGGAACCCCACGCGCCTCGAACAGCGCATCGGCCGCATCAAACGCTTCGGGCAGCGGCGCGAAACGGTGGACATGCTGAACCTCGTGTTCGAGCAGACCGTGGACGAGAAGATTTACGAGCGCCTGTCCGAGCGCATGAAGAACCGCTACGACCTCTTCGGGTCGCTGCCAGACACCATCAAGGACGAGTGGATCGATGACATCGAAACGCTCGGCGAGAGGCTGGACGAATACATCAACGCCCAGAAGAACGCGACGGGCTTCGACCTTCGCTACACCGGCACGATGATGCCACCCGACAAGGATTGGCGTGAATTCACTGAAGTCTTGTCGCGGCGCGATCTCGCCACCCTGATGAGCGCAGCCTGGGGTTAGTCAATGCAGCCATTTTCTATTACTCTTTTCGCAACATCCGGAGACCC
>DYKZ01000013.1 GCA_020722345.1 Anaerolinea thermophila
GCGAAGGGGCGGATATTCTTACGCGGGATGCCCTTCGATCCGCCCCGCGCCGGGATGAGGGCAAGGATTTCAGCAATAGGGGGCATTTTTTTTGGTACAGACAAATAAGACGCGTTTTGCGTATCCATATGCCCACAGGCGGCGCATTCCCAAACGATACAGCCATTTGCTAAAGGTCATGGAGAAGGCAAAGGTGGGGATACGCAGCCAGATTCGGTTGAGCGCAGGTGGATGCCAGATTCGAAAGGCAGCCGGTTCAAAGCTATTGCGTTTGAAGTGTTCCATCCACTGTCTAATCGTGTATTCGTGCTCGCCAAAATCTCGGCGTGTAAAACTCTGGTCGAGAGGGACGCCATATTTTCTTTTTAGAGAGTTTGGCAACTGGCGATTGAGCATCTCCTCGAATTGCTCCTGGGTGTAGTGATCAGGCCAGGCGCGGTCAATGGCAATGATGACGCCATTTTCGGCCAGCACACGGGCACATTCCTGCAGTGTAATATCCAAGTCTTCAGAATGATGGAAGGAGTCAACTTCCAGAATAATGCCTACCGAACGGTCAGGCAAATTGAGGCGGTTAAAATCGCCAACAACGCGCTGAATCTTTTCGGTATTGGCCTGAAAAGTGTCAAAAACAAGAGGCATGATTTTCTCGACAAAGTATTGCGAAAATTCAACTGCATAGACATTCGAAACAGCCTCTAATTTCGAGAGAATACTGGCCCCAACGCCGGTGCCAGAGCCCATATCTACAGCAATGCCACGAGCAGGACGACCAATTTTGTTCAGGAAGGCTATGGCGCCGCCTATCAATTGCTCAAAAGCGGCGTAATCTCGAATGGCCTGTCCGTGAATTTTGGCCAGAGATTCGCCGGAACTAAGGATTTCCATCTCGGCCAGGGCGCGTTTTTCCATTGCTTCCCTGGCGACTTCCAAAGCCAGATCGCTCATCTCCCATTTAAGAGGCGGCCTGAGATTTGTTGAAGGGTTCATAATACCTCCAGAAGAGAAAGGATAAAACTAGCGCTGCGCCTGCCGGCACTGCCGTCGGTGAAGGTGCATTCCTCACGGATGAACTTGCGGCGCGCCTCGCTGTCGGCGGTTGGGTTCTTCAAATAGAAATCCACGATTTCCCTGACTTTCTCCGGACTGTCGGCGACACGCCCGGCCCCGGCCAGACGGAAGCGCTGATGGGTAGGCCAGTCTCCGATGGCGGTGAGCGGCAGGGAATAGACATCCTTCCGGTTCCAGCCGCCGGGCGTGTCAATCGTCACACTGACAATGGGCCGGTCATGGATAGCCGTCTCGACGACCATCGTGGAGTATACCGTGAGAAACACGTCCGAATGCGCCATCATGGAAGCCTTTTCGGGCATGTCCTCCCCCGAATAGTGCGCCAGACCCGCCCCCAGCGAGACCGGATCCACCACGTGGACGTGGGGCATATCTTTGACGTACTCGATGGTGCGCTTGCGCTCTTCTTCAAAACGCGAGCCGGCAATGAAGTGGTTGGGGTGGAAGCGGATGAGCAACTGGCAGGGTTCGACGAACGCATCGCTGTTAACCAGATCGGCCAAGGCCTTCATGTTGGGGAAGTTCGGGTGCAAGGTCTCGAAACTGCAAGCATAGGAGAGCAGTCTGCGGTTTGGGTCGAGACCGTGCAAGCGGAAATACTCTTCACGCGGGATTAGCCATTCGCGGCGGAAGTAGCCGTCGTAAGCCGGGATGCCGCCGATGAAAACCCGTTTGGGATCCCAATCGGAACCAAGCACGTATTCCTGCTTCTGGATTTCGGACCAGCAGGTAATGTACTCAACCGGCGCGCCGGGCATGGCGTAGGAGGATGGATTATCCCAGCCAACCGTCACGGCGGCGGTGCGGATGCCGCGCCGGGCGGCCTCGCGCAGGATGTACCGATCCGTGCGCCAGCCGGGGGTGCGTCCTACCACCAGTTCGGGCTGGTATTTCTCGAACAGGTCAGCATAAATGTTGGGAGTGTAGCGGTCCTGCATTCGCACCACCATCCGCCGAAGAGGACGCGAACGGCGCATCAGCCAGATGACAGCGCGCAGGAGCGGCAGGGCGTAACGCCCGCGCCCGGTGAAACTCATCGCTTGCAGGTGGTAGTTACCGTCCAGGGCGACGGTGTTCATGCGCTTCGAGCCGCCCACCCAGCGCAGCAGGTTGAGCACGCGTTGCATGAACGGGTCAACGGTTTGGGCGTAGCGCTCGCATTCCTGCGCGCGGATGCCCTCGAAGATCAGTCCAGGCTGCTGGAAGCGCGCTTCGACGGCCGGCAGCGATTCGTCATCCGTGAAGAGGACAACTTCCACACCCGCTTTCAGGAGCGTGGAGACAATGTCCGATTGGAGAAAGTAGATCAGGGCCAGGCCGTGGTCGGCGATGAGGAAGACGCGTTTAGGCATGCCTATCCCTGCATCTGCCAGGCCCGGTGGGGGAAGAGCCTCGACAGCACGCGACGCCAAAGCATCCCAATACGCCGCTTGCGCGCCACGCCCCGTTCCGGGCGGACAGGGGCCAGGTCTGGCTGCGCCGCGGGGCGGCAGAGGATGGTCAGGTAGAGAGGAAAAAGCGCCGAGTTGGGGCGTCCGTGTTGCTCAAACTTGACAACCTCGAATCCGCTGCGCCGCAAAGTCTCTGTCAGCGTGTGCGGGCTGAAGGCAAAGAGATGCGCCACCTCGAAGGAATCGTGGGCATACAGGTTGGGGACCTCGAGCAGGAGCCGGCCGTCTGGGGAGAGGATTGCAGTGCGGAGATGGGCAAGATACCCCACCGGGTCGGGAAGATGTTCGAGAACGTGCGACATCGAGACCAGGTCGAAGCGTTCCTCGCAGGCTTTTTCCAGTTCTTCGAGCGAGGCATAGACGTTCAATCCTTCTTTTTGCGCTTGTATGCGATGGGCCTCGCCAGGTTCCACGCCAACCGCCTGACCCTGGTACTTCTCCCGGAAATGTCGGAGCAGGATGCCCAGCGAACAGCCGATGTCGAGATGGCGCGATACGGAAGGAAGGAGCGGTTGGACGAACTCGGCCAGCGATTCGGCGCGGGCTTTTTGCACGGTCACGTTGCGGGCGGTCGGGCCGGCGCTGCCCTCCTGGAGCAGGCGATATTCCTCGGCATAAAAAGCATCAGCCTCGCTGGCGGTCATGCGCGGCGACTGGTAGACCAGGCCGCAGTTGAGGCAGATACGATTGGTCACCGGGCGGCCGCGAAAGGCGCGGCGGTCAAAGGGGGCGCTGCGGGTCGAGCCGCATAGGGCGCAGGTGGTCACGTCTTCAGGCATGATCAATCCACATTTGAAAAATACAGGCGAAAGATGCGGTTGTTAAGCCAGAGCAGGAAGTGGCGAATGCCCGGCAGGTGAAGGATGCGCTTCAGCAGGGAACGGCGCGCCGGAGCAGAGGCAGGCGCCAGGTCCGCGGCGAGGCGGTTGCTGAGATGTACCACCAGCGGCTTCTCGGTGGTCAGGCGCAGGAGTCCCATTTCATTGATAGCGATGTCGAGGGCGCGTTCGCCGCGCATAGGTTGTTTGGATGGCAGGGGGACGATTTTTTGAAGCGTCTCGCGGCGCGCCATAAACTGGAAATGGGCCGCGCCAATGAAGGCTGTCTGCCCGCCGCGCTGTACACGATACATGGTTGTCTCGTCATACATCTTGCGCGCCTCGGCTTCGGCAACGCCCAAACTGCCGGTATGTTCCCAAAAAGTTTCCCAGTCCAGGAAGCGGCCCTCTTTGAGCGCCCTGGCCTGCCGCGCCCACTCCAGCGTGGCGCTGGAATATTCCATGGGTGTAGGCAGCGGGCGGGCGGTGACCATACCCACGTTCGGGAAAGCCTCGAAGAGCGCCAGCGAGGCCGAGAGCCAGCCGGGGCGGAAGACCACGTCGCCATCGGTGAAGGCGATGTACTTGCCCTGCGCCGCGCCAAACATGAAATTCCACGCGCCGATTTTGCCGATATTCGTATCCGAAAGCACCAAGTATTGGATCTTGCCCTCATCGGCAGCCTGCTTCAGGTAATCGCGAACTTCCGCGCAGGAGTGGTTATCGAAAACCATCACATCGTAGGGATGCTCCGGCTCCCGCGTAGCGTTCAGGCTTTCAATGACTGCTTTGAGCACATCCAGGCTCTGCTCATAGTAGCCGCTCAGGAAGGGGATGCAGTTGACCACCGTCACCGTGATGGCGGCGGGCTGGGCAACCTTCTCCACAAAACGGGCCGGGTTGTGACCGACGCGCGGCATCTTACCTCCTCGGAATGCTTTCTAGCGGGGCCTGCAGGCGGCGAAGGCGCAGAGAGATTTCCCACGCCCAGCCGTGAGCCTTGTCGTTGACGAAAAGGCGTTCCAGCCGCCGCAGCCAGCGCACCAGCCGGACCTGAGGCCTGCGCACCCGTCCCCGGACGAGTTCGCGGTTCGTGTCGAGGATGTTGTACACGCAGCGCCGTCCGCCCGCCTTGATCAGGTTGGACTTGGCAACCTCGGAGCCATACGGCGGTTTGTTGCCGGGCAGGTGGCTGTAGTCGTGGTTCTGGTGGACGGCAACCACCTGCCGTGAGGCGTCTATCGCCATGCCGATCTTTGTGCGGGCGTAATAGACCATCCAGTTATCCCAGGCCGGGCGGCCGATGGTGAAATCTGGCACTTCGGTATAGAGATGGCGCGGGAAGATGAAATAGTCAATGCCCCACGGGGAGTAAAACTCGCCGCGTTTGGACACTTCGGCGCGCAGGCGGGCTTCCCAATCGCCGCTGAAATCGAAGGGTTCGGCCAGGTCGAGGTTCCAGCGCTGTCCGACAAGCAGGAAATCCTTCACCTGGGCGGCAACCTGACGGGCGGCCTCGACCGCATCGGACATCAGGATCATGTCGCCGTTGGCGTAACACAGCATCGGGCTATCGCTGAATCTGTGCCCGATCTCCATCACCGCGCTGACGAGGGGAATGCCTTTCTCGTCGCGCTCCACCTCGCGGACATTTTTCACGCCAAACTCGGCAGCCGCCTCCGGGATGCCGGGTTCGTCGCCGATGACGATAACTTCCACATCAGGCAGGCGCGTCCATGCGGAGAGCGCGTTGCGCTGGATGACGTTGATGTGGGGATTGGTGAACGGCTTGGGCGCCGTAAAAATGGTCAGGAAAGCCATCAGAGTTCTCTCACCACAGGTGAACACAGACCAACATATAGCAAATCTGGCTGGGTATCCTTCATTTCGGGGTGGACACGCCAAGTTTGGCGGCCACCTGCTGCTCGATCCAGGCATAGGTTTTCGCCAGGCCCTCCTCGAGGGTCAACTGCGGCTCCCAGCCGAGAACTTCGCGCAGGCGGGTATTGTCCGAGTTGCGGCCGCGCACGCCCATGGGGCCTTCGATGTGTTTGATGGTGATCTCAATGCCAGCAATTTTGGCGATGATGTAGGCCAATTCATTGATGGTCACCATCCGGTCGGAGCCGAGGTTAAGCGGGAAGCGGTAATCGGAGCGCATCAGGCGGTAAATGCCTTCCAGGGTATCCTGGATGTGGCAGAAGGAACGCGTCTGCTCGCCGTCGCCCCACATCTCGATCTCGTGGTTGCCGGTCAGTTTGGCGACTGCGATCTTGCGGCACAGGGCGGCGGGGGCCTTTTCGCGCCCGCCTTCCCAGGTGCCCTGCTCGCCGAAGATGTTGTGGAAGCGGACGATGCGCGTTTCCAATCCATAGTCTTCACGGTAGTGGGTGCACAAGCGCTCCATGACCAGTTTCTCCCAGCCGTAGGCATCCTGGGGTTGGGCCGGGTAGACGTCCTCTTCCTTCAGCGGCACGACGTTGGCCTCAGTCTGCTTGTATTCGGGATAAACGCAGGCAGAGGAGGTGTAGAAATAACGCTTCACGCCGTTGAGGCGCGCCGCCTCCAGAGTATGGATGTTGATGAGCGAGTTGTTGTGCAGAATCTCCGCGTGATGGGACGAGATGAAGCCCATCCCGCCCATGTCGGCGGCCAAGCCGTAAACTTCATCTATGCCGCGCGTAGCCTGCAAGCAGTTGTCCCAGCGGCGCAGGTCGAGAATCTCGAATTCATCAGCATCCACTTCGCTGAACTCAGGGTATTTCAAGTCCACGCCGCGCACCCAGTAGCCTTTGGCGCGCAGGAAGGTGACGAGGTGGTGGCCGATGAAGCCGCCAGCGCCGGTAACGAGAACTTTGGTTTGAGACATGTTTTTTCTCCTTGTGAGGTTGATTTTTGTGAATTAAAGCGGAAGCCTCTCACGCTTCCAGGAAATGCCGGATTTTATAACAGAAGCGGGATTACCGCCAACGATGACGCCCGAACCGCACGACTTGGTGACCACCGCGCTAGTCGCCACCACCGAGTTCCTACCGATGTGGACACCCTTCAAAATGACCACGTGCGGCGCGATCCAGACATGATCTTCGATGACGACATCTGCGGCATGGTTCAAACGCTTGCCGGTCGCCAGGTCAATGATCGAGTGGCTGTCACCGGTGCGGATGTCAATATCGTTGGCAAACATGCAGTCCTCGCCGATGACGATGCGGGAGCCGGGTTCGGTCACGGCAATCTGCACGTCCACCATGCTCGTGTTTTGCCCAACCTGTAACAGGCCGCCTTTATCCTCGAACCAGATCACGCCGCCGCGCGAGATCCGGCAGTTTGCCCCGAACTCGATGCGGCAGCCGGAGCCGCGCACGTGGAAGCGTACGTTGTTGAACCGGGAACCGGGTCCGATGACGATGGTATTGTCGTCGCCGATGATGTCCAGTTCTACATTGCTGAAACTGGCTCCCTGCGCCTGGAAGACATTATTCCTGCCTTGCACCGAACGGCAGATTCCACCGCGTTCTCCTAACACCAGCCAGCGAATAAACTTGATGAGTAATTGTCGAATGGCTGCCATATTCTTCACCACACAATCGGTTCGCCGGCCATCTGTCGGAAGGTCCTCTCGAACTGGGCGCGGCCATCGGGGCTGAGCACGTGGGCCAGCGGATATTTCTCAAGGTCGGGGCCGATCTTCTCCAGGTGCCAGGGGAACGGGCGCGGGTATTCACGGAAGAAAGCGTAGGCGTAGTTCCAGGCCTGCGCCACCTGCTCCTCGCTCAGGCGAGTCGGGATGCTCTTCAGCGCCGCGTCCAGTTTGGCGAAGTACTCCTCCCACGAATCCGCCTCCAGCGTGAAGCCCTTTTTGCGGTAGTGCGCCCGCCCGCTGACCAACACCGGGATGCCGCGCGTCGCCATTTCCAACCCGGCGGTGGTGGTGTAAACCAGCGCCAGGTCGGCGATCTCCATCAGGTCGTAGGTGTTGACCTGTTCCTGCGAGCCAATCAGGCGGATGTGGGACGGCAGTTCGGGCAGCGTCTGGTGGATGATCTCAGCCACCGAAGGCCCTACCGTCCACGTTTCGGCGGGGTGGATTCGCACCACTACCTGGACCTCGGGCCTGTTCGCCAGAAAAACAATCACGCGCTGCAGCCATTCGGTCATCGAGGCGCTGAAAACCGTCAGGCCAAGGGTAGCCGAGTCGCCCAGGACGTTGGTGGGGAGCAGAACGACGGGGCGGCTGTCCAGGCCCAGGGCGGCGCGGATTTTGTCCCCGCCCTCGCGCCCGGCCTTCTGCCACAGGTGGGCAAACTGCTCGCCCGTCGTCAGTCCCTGCCGCCCGGTCAGGAATTGCTCCAGTTCGCGGCGCTGATCGGGGGTCAGTTTACGGTTCTTACGGGCTTCCCAGAGTTCATCGGTGATGTGGTGGATGACGAGGCGATTCTGACCGATCCAGGTGCGGTGGTTGTGTTCACCGAATTCGTAAGTCACCGCCTGGATGCCAAGAAAACGGGCGGTCTCATAGACGGCGGCATATTCCTGGATCATGCCATTCGGCACAATGACGACATCCGGGCGGTTTTTCTCGAAATAGGCCAGCGCCAGGCGGGCAGCGGCCTGGTTGCGTTCGGCGCGCAGACGGTAGATGGGTTCCGCGCCGGTCACGTCTTCGCGCTGGAGGGTGTACTGTGTGTCGAAGACGGTCACCCGCTCCACAGTGTAGAACAATGCTTCGGGCAAAACGGGAGCAGGCTTCAGGTCCAGGAACGAGACGGGATGGAGATACGGTCGCAGCCGCCGGAGAAGGGTGCGGGCGTACAAGTTCTGGAGACGTAAATCGAAGCGGTTGACCGGCCGGTCGTAGTCGCTGTAGGGCAGGTAGCCGAGGGTCACGTCGTAGCCGAGGCCGCGCAGCGCCAGCCCGCACAGGGCAGTGTGGACGATCCAGTAGTGCCACGGGGCGAAGAAGAAGACTCTTTTGCCGTTCAGCGGCGCGGCGGCGTGGGGAGCCATTTCCTGAAGCAGGCGGGGGGTCTGTTCTTCCAGCACGTGCAGGCGGAAGCGTCTGTCGAGCCGTCCGTCGCGGTAGCGCAAAGCCCAATCGAGTTCGGCAGTGAGAGGCACGGCGCCCAGGAGGTGTTTGACGGGACTTTTTAGGTTCATTTCGTCTCGATCTTCCACTCGAAGCGGGGGCGCAGGACGCCGGGACGCGCTTCGGGCCATTGCATGCCGGGCGCGCCGGAGGTTTCCACGTTGAAGTTGAGCGCTTGTTCGTCCATGAAATAGCGGCGGACGCGGTAGGCGCTGGCGTTGACGCCCAGGGTGTAGCGCCCGCCGTTGAGCAGGTCGGGCGGGACCGTGCAGCGGCTGACGTAACGCCCAGCCGGGCGCGCCCCGTGCTTCTCGAAGCGCTTCTGGTCGTCGGTGTCGAAGGAGGTCAGCACCTGGTCGCCGCGGGCAGTGGTCAGGTACACGCCGACGCGCAGGCCGGTGATGGGGGCGGCCAATTCGTATTCCATCTCGATGTGGAACGGCTCCACCGAGCGGACGGTATCCACGACATTGCCTTTTTCGTCGCGCACGCGCAGGGCGATCGGGCGGAAGGGGGCAGATTCGGCGGGGACTTCGTCCGCTTCCCACAGGCGTTCGCCGGCTTTGGCGTTGCCCGCCGAGAGATAGTAGTCCACGGCTTCGCTGGAGGGAGCGCGCAGCGCCAGGCGGCCTTTTTCGAGGACGATGGATTCCTGCGTCAGGCGCAGGATGGCGCTCATGTTGTGGCTGACGAACAGCACTGTGCGTCCCTGCTGGGCCACGTCGCCCATCTTGCCGATGCACTTCTTCTGGAACTCGGCGTCGCCGACGGCCAGCACCTCGTCCACCACCAGGATCTCCGGTTCGAGGTGCGCGGCGACAGCAAACGCCAGCCGCAGGTACATGCCGGAGGAATAGCGCTTGACGGGCGTCTCGATGAATTGCTCCACTTCCGAGAAGGCGACGATTTCGTCGAACTTGCGCTCGATCTCGGCGCGTTTCATGCCCAGGATGGCGCCGTTGAGGAAGATGTTCTCGCGCCCGGTCAGTTCGGGGTGGAAACCGGTGCCGACTTCCAGCAGCGAGCCGACGCGGCCGCGGAGCGTGACCGAACCTGTGGTCGGCTCGGTGATGCGGGAGAGGACCTTGAGCAGGGTGCTTTTCCCGGCCCCGTTGCGGCCGATGATGCCCAGCACCTGTCCCTGCTCGACATCGAAGGAGACATCCCGCAGCGCCCACAGCGTATCTGCCCCGTCTGCTTTGGGGGCCTGGACGCGGCGGATGGCGCGCAGCGGCGCGCTGAAGGCGTTGGTCACTTTCTCGCTCAGAGTCTGGTACTTCTGCGGCGCCAGCCCAATGCGATAACGCTTGCCGAGGTTCTCGACGCGAATGACAGTGGTCATGTCAGATCGTATCCGCAAACGTCTTTTCCATGCGGCGGAAGTAGAGCAGGCCGGTGACGAACACAAGCAGCGCCACGCCGCTGGAAACAGCCAGACTCATATCCGGGCCGGTGGGCGTACCCAAGATGGCCCAGCGGAAGCCGTTCAGCACGCCGGCCATCGGGTTGAGGGCGTAGAGGATGCGCCACTTCTCAGGGATGAGCGTGGTGGAGTAAACCACCGGGGAAATGATGCGCCAGAACTCGGAGAGGAACGGAATCAAATAACCGACATCGCGGTATTGCACGTAGAGCGCCGAAAGCCACAGGGAAACGCCCAGGGCAGTCATCAGCGTCAGCAGCAGGAACAGCGGCAGGGTCAGCAGAGCGGACGTCAGGACGATCTGCATCTGTCCGGTCAGGGCGTAGTAGGCCATGATCCCCACCAGCACGAGGCAGCCGATGAGAAAGTCCACCAGACCGGCCACCACCGAGGAGAGCGGCAGGATCAGGCGCGGGAAGTAAATCTTGGTCACCATGTTCTGGTGGCTGACCAGTGACCGGCTGGCCGTATTCAACGCCTTGGCGAACAGCCCCCATGGCAGCAGGGCGACAAAATAGAACACCGGCGCAGGGATATTATCCGTTGGCACTTTAGCCAGTTCGCCGAAGAAAATGGTGAAGACCACCATCGTCAGGAACGGCTCCAGCACTGCCCACGAGACGCCCAGCACGGTTTGCTTGTAACGCACTTTCAGGTCGCGCCAGGTCATGAAATAGACTAATTCGCGGAAGCGCCACAGGTCACGCAGGTTGAGCGCCGTCCAACTTTTGGAAGGGCGGATGACCACCGTATCCGGCTCGGACCTGACGGATGATTTTGTTATATTCATCCTTGGCTTTCCTCCAGCCCTTCGAGCCGGACCGTCAACCCGCTGACCGTTATGGCGGGGTAGCGCCCATCGGAGGCGATTTCCACGCCCTGCTCCAGGCAGGTGAGGCGGCAGATGTCGGCCACGTCCCCTTCCCCGACGAGGCGCACCCTGTCGAACCCGGCCTCACGCGCCTGCTGGAGGTATTCCTTCACCCGCTGGCGCACGCGGCGGTAGAGCAGGAACTGTTGTTCGATGTAATCTACCGTCAGGCGGGCGCGCAGGGCAATGCCCTCCGGGGTGATGATATAGCGCAGTTTCTTGCGTTCGGCGCGCTTGATCTTGACGTAGCCCTTCTGGATCAGCCGCTTGAGATGCCAGTTCACCGTCCCAACGGCCACGTCGAGTTGGGTGGCAAGGGAGACCTGCGTCACGTCGGGGTTCTTCTCGATCTGTTCGAGCAGAGCCAGGTCGCGGGTCAGTTCGGCGGAGGGGTGAGTTGTATCAGGAAGCATCTTTCAACCGTTTCAGGTCGGCTTCGACCATCATTGCGACAAGTTGCTCGAAGGTTACTTTGGGCGACCAGCCAAGTTTCTGGCGCGCTTTGGAGCAATCGGCCACCAGCAATTCCACATCGGCGGGGCGCATAAAGCGCGCATCCTGCCGGACATAATCATGGTAATCCAAGCCAACATAGCGGAAAGCCGTTTCGCAGAAATCGCGCACCGAGTGGGCTGCGCCCGTGCCGATGACGAAATCTTCTGCTTTTTCCTGCTGGAGCATCTTCCACATGGCCTCCACGTATTCGCCGGCAAAGCCCCAGTCACGTTTGGTATCCAGATTTCCCAGCAGGAGTTCCTTTGCCAGGCCGAGTTTGATGCGCGCCACCCCGTCTGTGATCTTACGGGTGACGAATTCCAGCCCGCGGCGCGGGCTTTCATGATTGAACAAAATTCCAGAAACGGTGAACAGGTTATAAGATTCGCGGTAGTTGACCGTAATCCAGTGCCCGTACACTTTGGCAACCGAGTAAGGCGAGCGCGGGTAGAAGGGCGTCGTCTCGCGTTGAGGGACTTCCACAGCCTTGCCGAACATCTCGCTGGAAGAAGCCTGGTAGAAGCGGATCTTCGGGTTCACCAGGCGGATGGCCTCCAGCAGGCGGATGACGCCGAGGGCAGTCACCTCGCCGGTCAGCACGGCCTGGTTCCAGGAAGTCGCCACGAAGGACTGCGCAGCCAGGTTGTAGACTTCGTCTGGCTGGTAATTTCCCAGGATGGAGACGAGCGAACTCTGGTCGTGCAAATCGCCCTGCACGAGGATGAGGTCATTCTGGATGTGCTCGATGCGCTCATACGTCACCGTACTGGAGCGGCGCACCATGCCGACGACCTGGTATCCTTTTTGGAGCAGGAATTCGGCCAGATACGACCCGTCCTGACCGGTAACGCCGGTAATCAATGCAATGGGCATAGGGTTTCTCCATCTTTCAAAATTCAACAGTTGAATTATAAACCAAAAGGGGGGTATTTCAAGATAAGAGTTTACTAAAGAAATTGCTTCTTGTTATGGGAGGACCGGTCTGCCCAATCACAAGGGACAAGGCAATATAGCATCCAAGACGTCCCTCGAACGGGATCTCACGGGCTTTTGCGAAAGATAAATATCTGCTGGGGGGAATATTCACAGGGGTTGAGCGCAGGAAGGATGGCTATCCTCTGGTAACCATGCGCTTTGGCAAATTCGGCATTCACGGGTGTGTAAGATTGTTCCCCCTCTAGCACGAGAATATCGGCCTCTTCCGCCCATTGCCGGGAAATTTCATCGTTCCAGTAGCCTAAAGCCTCCACCTGTCGCGGGTCGCCGCCGAGGCGATAGGTGTAAATTGAATATACTTGGGCAGGATAAATCTTCACCGGCGGCAGGTAGAGCAGCGGGATAGCAGAGCGCACTTGCCAGTAGACGCGGCTGCCGGGAGAAATCAGCGCCGCCAGGTCTGTCCCAAATTGTTCATAATAAGCAAACATATCCTGCCCGCATTCTTGATCTTGGCGGTAGGGGGCATTGAGGAGAGTGGGTGAAAGGATGAAACCGCTTGCTAGAACGATCAGCAGGGCAAAGGGAGCAAAACCGATGGAAAGTGACTTTAGGCGGCGTTTCAGCAGAGAATACAGCCCTGCCAGAGTAACCAGAAGAAGGAAAGCCACACTGAGGAAATAAATCGGCGGCAGGATTTGACGCATGACGGGATATTCGAGCGAGAACCAATGATTTAGGTAACTCCACAGAGTGGTCCATTCGCCAAAGTGCAGGCCGCCGCTGAGGCGCGGCAAGGGCAGGCTCAGTAGTTGGTCGCCGATGTTGTCTAGGTAGGCCGGCGCAAGTGCCACCAAGAACAGGAAAAGCAGGATGAGTGCGGTGCGCGTTGCCGTGGGTTTGTGCCTGCAATTGGGCAGGGTGTTCACCACGAACAGCAACCCGGTGGTGCTGAAGAAGGCAGTGTAGGGGGCAAAACAGAAGATGCAATAATTCCCGCCCAGCGTCACCCACCCATGCAGGAGGAGAGAAGAGAAAAAGGTGAATCCCAAGAAAACAGCCACGCGCTTATGAAATGGACTTTCCCAGTGCAAGGGCCAGAGCAGCAGGGCGGCAAATGCGCCTACCAGCGTGAAAAAATGGGCGCGCATGCCCATGAAGAAGGCGGACATACGCCCACCCAGGGAACGGTCGGCAGTCCACAGGGGCTGCGTAGCCGGGGGCGGACCGAAGCGGCTGAGGAAAGGGAACCACTGTTCAGGCAACCAGAAGGGAGTCCACAGGCGCAGGCTGCTGGGCCAGAAAAGCGCCATGCCAAGCAGCACCGGCAGGAGGGAAACCGCCAGCGCCAGCAATGCCTGCCGTCGCCCGTGCTGCCATAGAACATAGCCAACCAGGGCGGGGAGGAGGAAGACCAGGTTGTGGCGGGTTATGACGGTGAGTCCAGCCAGGAATGCCCCGGCAAGAATCCATGCTGTGGATCGCTTCTCCCCGATGAGCAGGACGAGTGTCCAGCTGAGCAGGCAGGCGGTGAGCGCCTGGGAGAGACCCAGGCTGTACATCTTGATCTGCATGGGCATCAGCGCCAGCGCCCAGAGGGTGGCCGCTGCCCACCAGTCGCCGCGCAGGCGGCGCGCCAGCACCCAGGCAGCCAGCGCTGCCAGCAGAGCGCACAGGATCGAGAAATACCGACCTGTTGCCAGGCTGGGGCCAAAGAAAAATTGTGTCAGACCAGGAATGAAATACGAAAGCGGAGCGTAATAATTCCAGCCCCCCAACTGCCCATAGGAGAGATCGCCGGAGACGAAGGAGAAACCCAGGTAGAGGTACGTTCCCTCGTCCACGAAGGTGGTCTGGGCGCGGGCATACGCCCACAGTTGCACACCCAGGGTCAGCGCGCCCAGCAGGGCCAGCAGGCGCGGTAGCCAGGCGGATTTTGACAGGCGGGAGAACAGGAATAGTTTCATTAACTCACCTTCGCTGGGCAACCAGGAGGCAACTGGCGCCCCACCGGTGGCACCGCCTGCCCAGGGCGGGTAACTCCAGGCTGAGAAGGGCGGCGAGCAGGGTGTTCATCCAGCGGGAGGAGCGGGTCAGTTCGCCGCGCAGTTTCTCAATCGGTTGATTCTTGCGCAGACCGAGGCGGGAGGGTAGGGCGCGCAACATCAAAATGGGCAACAGCATGCTGCGAAAGAAATAGGTGGCATACACAACCGCAAAGCCGGCTTGTTCTAGCAACAACTCCAGGGATGGCAGCGAGTAACGGCGATAGTGACCGGAATCCTCATCCACTACCGACCAGAGCCAGGAGAAGGCGGGGACAGTCAGGTATAACCGTCCCTCAGGCTTCATCAGCGGAGCCAGTGCTTGCAGGAAATCGAGGTCGTTTTCGATGTGTTCGAGCACATCAAATAGTCCCGCTGCCGGCAACGTTTCAGGATGAAAGCCGACATCCTGCAGGGTGGAATGAATGATGACCGGCAAGCCTCTTTGCCGGGCGTTGTAAACGCCCTCGCCGGGTTCCACCAGCACCACATCAAACCCTGCCTTCAACAACGCCGCGGAGACGAAACCATTCCCGCCGCCAATGTCCACCACCGCGCCGGCTGGCGGAAAGGCGCGCACAACCTGCAGGATGCTGGTATTGCGATGACGAAACCAGAAGGAGGTTTCCTCCACCTCGTAGCATAAGGCATTACCTTCTACAGGATAGGAAACTGCCGAGATGTTGCGCGCTGTCCAGAACCCATCTGGAGTCTTCACCAGGTTGCTGGCGATCTTCTCGATCTCAATCATGATGGGCTTCCTGTGCCAGGCTGAGTAGGTATTTGCCATAACCATTCTGCGCTAGGGCAGAACCCAGCGCTTCCAATTGCTGCCGGTCTATGAACCCCATGCGGAAAGCCACCTCTTCCGGGCAGCCGATCATCAATCCCTGCCGCTCTTCAATGGTCTGAACGAAGGTGGATGCCTGCAGGAGAGTCTCGTGGGTGCCGGCGTCCAGCCAGGCGATGCCGCGCCCCAAGGGCTGGACAGTTAGCGCGCCGCGGGCAAGATAGACCCGGTTGAGATCGGTGATTTCCAATTCGCCGCGCGGGGAGGGTTTCAGCCCGGCGGCAATCTCAACTGCGTGCTTGTCGTAAAAATATAGTCCTGGCACGGCGTAATGCGAGCGGGGATGGGCTGGTTTTTCTTCCAGGCTGAGCACTCTTCCCTGGGCGTCGAATTCAACCACGCCATACTCCTGCGGGTTGCGCACGGGGTAGGCAAAAATGTGCGCTCCGTGCTGGAGGGCGGCCGCCTGCCGCAGCAGGTCCCACAACCCCGTGCCGTAGAGGAGGTTATCCCCCAACACCAGGCAAACATTCGACCGGCCAATGAACTCCCGCCCAACCAGGAAAGCATCCGCCAGGCCGCGCGGTTCACTCTGTTCGGCGTACTCGAAATGTACGCCCCAGCGCGTTCCATCGCCGAGCAGACGGCGGAACTGCGGCAGGTCTTCGGGCGAACTGATGACCAAGATCTCGCGAATGCCGGCCAGCATAAGCATTGAGAGCGGATAATAGATCATTGGCTTGTCATAGACAGGCAGTAATTGCTTGCTGACGCCGATGGTAAGCGGGTAGAGACGCGTGCCCCGTCCGCCAGCCAGGATGAGACCTTTCATTCGCTAAATTCCTCCCGCTTGGTGTAATTCTTCTCCAGCCAGATCTGGTAATCGTTCTGGGCACGAATGGCCTTCACCCACTCTGGGTGACTGAGATACCATTCGACTGTGGCGCGCAGACCGGAGGTCAGGTTGTGACGCGGCCGCCAGCCCAACTCGGCCTCGATCTTGTGGGTATCCATGGCATAGCGCCGGTCATGGCCGGGGCGGTCGGGGACGTGGGTGATGAGCCGCGCATGCGGGCTGCCTTCCGGGCGCAGTTCGTCCAGCAGGGTGCAAATCTGGCGGACAATCTCCAGGTTGCAAGGCTGATTCCCGCCGCCGATGTTGTAAGTCTCGCCGGGGCGGCCGCCTCGAAGAACCAGGTCAATCGCCTCGCAGTGATCTTCCACGTAGAGCCAGTCGCGGATTTGTTGGCCGTCGCCATAGACCGGCAGGGGTTTGCTCTCCAGGGCGTTCAAAATCATCAGCGGAATGAGTTTTTCGGGGAACTGGTACGGCCCATAGTTGTTCGAACAGTTGGTGAGCGTGACCGGCAGGCCATAGGTGTGGAAGTAAGCGCGCGCCAGGTGGTCGCTGGCAGCCTTAGAGGCCGAGTAGGGCGAGCGCGGGGCGTAGGGCGTGCTTTCGTTGAAGGGCGGGGCGTCGGGCGTGAGCGAGCCGAAGACCTCATCGGTCGAGACGTGGTGGAAGCGCCGCCCCTCGAATTTGCCCTTCCAGGCGAGACGGGCAGCCTCCAGCAGGGTGAAGGCGCCGACCACATTGGTCTGGATGAAAGGCGCCGGGCCGAGGATGGAGCGATCCACGTGGCTCTCGGCGGCAAAGTGGACGATGGTATCAATGTCGTGTTCGACGAGCAGGCGCTCAACCAGGGGGGCGTCGCAGATATCGCCTTGTACGAAGGTGTGACGCGATTCATCCGGCAGGCCGCGCAGGTTCTCCAAACTGCCGGCATAGGTCAGGGCGTCCAGGTTAACAATGCGGGCCTGCGGGTCAACGCGCAGCAGGTAACGGACAAAGTTGGCGCCGATGAAACCGGCCCCGCCGGTGACCAGGACGTTTTTCATCAGAAATCGAACTCCCGAATAGCCTCCACCACCTGTTCTTGCTCCTCCTGGGTCAGAGCATTGTGGAACGGCAGGCGGAGGAGTTGGTCGCTGACACGTTCGGTGACCGGGCAGTCGCCCTCCCGCCCGCCGAAGCGGCGGCCCATCTCCGAGAGATGCAGCGGCAGGTAGTGAAAAACGCTTAGGATGCCGCGCTCCTTCAAATGGGCAATGAGTTGTTGGCGCAGATCGAGGGTAGGCAGGAGCATGTAGAACATGTGATAGGCCTGCTCCATGTGGGCCGGGACATGCGGCAATTGCACCTCGTGCGCCTGCGCCCAGTCCTGCAGGGCGGTATAGTAGAACTCCCACAGGCGCTTGCGGTGAGACTGGATTTTCTCGCGCTGTTCGAGTTGACCGTAGAGGAAGGCTGCCAGAATGTCAGACGGCAGGTAGGAAGAGCCGATGTCTACCCAGGTGTATTTGTCCACCTGGCCGCGGAAGAAGCGGCTGCGGTTGGTGCCTTTCTCGCGCAGGATTTCGGCTCGCTCGACCAATGCTGGGTCGTTGATGATCAGCGCGCCGCCCTCGCCGCTGGTGAAGTTCTTGGTTTCGTGGAAGGATTGTGCCGCCAGCGCGCCAAACGTACCCAGATATTTTCCCTTATATTTGCCAAATAGACCATGCGCGTTGTCCTCCACAACCCGGACCCCGCGCCGGTTGGCCGTTTCGAGCAGGGAGTCCATTTCGCAGCCGACCCCGGCGTAATGGACCGGCACAATGGCGCGCGTGCGCGGCGTGATCAGACCTTCGGCCTGCGTCTCGTCCAGGTTGAGCGTATCGGGGCGAATATCGGCGAAGACCGGTCGCGCCCCGCGCAGGACAAAGGCATTAACGGTGGAAACAAAGGTGAATGAAGGCAGGATGACCTCATCGCCGGGCTGAATCTCGAGCAGGAGGGCCATCATATCCAGGGCGTGGGTGCCGGAGGTGGTCAGCAGAACGCGCGGTACGCCAAGTTTGGTCTCCAGCAGGGCGGCGACCTTCTTGGTGAACGGCCCATCGCCGGAAATGTGGCCGCTGTGAATGGCTTCGGCAACATATTCCAGTTCGCGGCCGACCGGAACAGGGATGTTGAAGCGAATTGGGGAATCATTCATAGGAAATATCGTCAAACCATTTGTGAAAGGTGTAATACGAAGCATGCGGCACAAAGCCCACCCGCGCCCACGAGGCCTGCGAAGGGAGATTAGTGATTTGGGTCGAAATAACCATCGCCTCCAGTCCTTGCCGGCGGCACCAGTGCAGACCGGCTATCAGCAATGCCTGTCCAATACCTTGTCCTTGACATCTGTCAGAAAGGCATAATTTGTGAGCGATGTTCTTATGGGGTATCGAACCATTTGTGGAACGTGTAATAAGCCCGGTTTAACTCGAATCCAAGTCTGACCCAAACTTTCTGGACGGCAATATTGGTAATTTGGGTGGATACAACCATGGAAGAAGCTCCCTTGGAGAGACACCACTCCATGCCTTTGATGATGAAACTGTTGTAGATGCCCCGGCGCTGCGCCCAGGGGGCAACCGCAAAGAGAACGCCCTCGCCCTCATTGGCGTTGTTCAGGCGCAGGGTAGCGAACCCGGCGATTTTCCCTGAGATTTCTGCCACAAGCACATCGTCGGCAATTTGGCGAGAGGCGACTGAGCGGACGGCCCAATCCACATAAGCCTGATCGCACAGGGTCGGATCCAGACGAGGATCGGCGTGATAGTGGCCAAAATAACCGTGCAGTGCTTCCTCCGCCACGACCTGCACAGCGGCATCTTCGTCCGGGGTGGATAGGCGCACCAGTGTCTCACCAGGGTCTTCAGGAACGCCTTTCTTGAGCAGGTTACGCTCGTAATAGACGAGAGTGTCCATCAGGTTAAAACCGTTTTTTTCCATTTCATGGACGGCTTTCAGGTCCGTGGTCGGGCATCGAGCAATCAAAAAAATGACCTGGTTCTGATGACAAAAATCAATTATTGATGGCAAGGTGTCGAATGTAACCAGCGGAGAGCGGGCCGTGCGAATGCCAAATCTTTTCTCATCTATTGGAGAGAGGGCGACATCAGGGGAATCGCTCATGATTATGACTCCTGTTACCAATCAGAATTGAAACCTACCCGGTCTCGAATGACACTGGAGGGGCGTCCCATCAGACGGAAGTACATGCGCGCCAGGTATTCTCCGAAAATTCCCATCGCAAACAATTGTACGCCGGAAAAGAGGGCAATAACAGATGCCAGGAAGGGGAAACCCTGTACCGGGCTGCCTTCCAGGAGATACCTGCCGACCACATAGATCAAAACCAGCAGGCCAAAAATTGTAAAGACAAACCCAAGCAGACTGGCCAAGCGCAGCGGCAAGGTGCTGAAGCCGGTCAGCATATTAAAAGTGTGACGCACGAGTTTGCGGAAATTGTAATTGGATTTTCCTGCATAGCGCGGCTCATGGCGCACAGTGACAAAACCAAATTTTTCAGTGCCCCACGAGAGAAGAACGTCTATTGAAACGAATTGACTACGATAATCAAGAAAAGCTTGCCGCAATTGTGCCCGGAAGGCGCGGAAGGCGCCGCTGCGGGGGATGTGAGGGATATCCAGCGCTGCCCCAATCAGCCATTTCATGAAGCGGGAGAAAACATCGCGCCACAGGCCGTGCTTTTCGGTCTCTGGAATGCCATAGACGACATCATAGCCCTTTTCCAATTCGGCCAGCAGGGCCGGGATTTCTTCCGGCGGGTGCTGGAGGTCATCATCCATGGTAACGATAACTTCGTACTGGGCAGCGCAGATGCCGGCCAGCAGAGCATTATGTTGTCCGTAATTGCGCATCAGTCGAATGCCGCGCACGCGAGGGGATTTTCCCGCCAGTTGGCGGATAACCTCCCAACTGTTATCTTGGCTGCCGTCATTGACGAAAATGATTTCGTACTCGCCATTGACCCGCACCAGGACACGTTCCAGCCTTTCGAACAAAACGGGCAGAATAGTTGCGCTGTTATAGGCCGGGATGACAATTGAAAGATTCATGCTACATGGAGTTTTTCTGTTCAATTGACGCCAATTTTACCTCCGGGTAATTTATTCGTCTACTTGGAAGATAATCGTTGCCGGATGGGAGTTTGCTCAATCACCGCCCAGGAAAGGTCTTCGACCTTTCCGTCCAAGAGTGCCGCAGGCGCTTGGTGTGAGCAGGCAGTGATTCCCCATTCTCAAGAGTTGCATTACGGGTAGGCAACTACACGGATTTACAGGTCAGAAACGCTCAATTGCACAAGCAATGACCAGTCGTTTGGTCAAATCTTACCAAAAGGTGTCTCTTTGAGACAAAAATTTGCTAAGATTTTGAGGTTTATGGCTTCTGGCGGCTCAATTTTGCTCCTTGACATTGTCAAACTAATCACTTTCACTTTGTTTGAATCACTGCCAAGGTTATTTCCCTTTGGCTGAGCGGCGATCCCACAACCAGCCACCAAAAAGTATAACCAGGCTGATTCCTAAAATGATTATCAAAACCGCAGATAATGAGATTCTCCATACTAACCAACCCGAATATCTCCCTGCATACCAGTAACCAAACACAACCAGGAACCCCCCTTCTATTAGCAAAACGCGCCCAAACCAGACATTCCGGCTGGCGCGCCAGTACAGCCACGCCTGCCCGGCCAGCAAGGCCTGGAAGAACAGCAGGATGAGCCGGTAACGGGGATTGTCCCACTGGTCGCCGCCGGCGCGGAAGGAGGCCACCAGGATCCAGGCCCAGGCCGCCAGGCACAGCCAGCCCCAAGCGAGCCGTTCGCCTTTCGGGAGGCTTCTCCCGATGAACGGCGCAAAGACGAGCAGGGGCAGGAGCAGGTACCAGCCCAGCGCCCGGAAGATAACAATGAACCACACCGGCCAGGGAGCCGGATCTGCGATGGCTGCCGGCAGGACAGGCTGGAAAACCCCATACACGGTCACCAGCGGCAAGTGCAGGAATTCCGGCAGCGCGTCGAAGAGCGGCTGAAGCCCGTCGGAGGTCTGGCGCGCCCCGTAGAGGTTCCACTCCGCCGAGTATTGCAGCCAGCGGACGATGTTCGCCAGCGGACCGCTCGAAACCTGGAGCGCTCCCCCGGCAATGTACCCAAAGAGCAGGAAAGCCAGCCCGGCGGCCACGACAATGCCAACCAGCCAGCCCCACTTCACCTTGCGTTCCGAGCCAAACAGCCAGAACCAGATTCCCGTGATAAGCAGGGCGCTGCCCGCCACCGGCGGGGAAAATAGAAACAAGCCAAGAACACTCCCCGCCAGCCAGCCCCAGCCTTGCAGGCGCAGCCCGGCTTTCAACTGCGTGGCGGCCCAGAATAACATAGCAATAAACAACAGCAGGAACGGCTCGCGAATCTGCGAACAGCCGGTCAGCACGGCCTCGGGATACACGGCCAGCATCCAACTGGCGGCTACAGCAACCTTCTCTCCATAAGCGCTCCGCAGCCCCCGCCACGCAAAGCCGACGCCGATGGCGTTCACCAGCGCCGCCAGCAGGATCGTCAGCGCCGGGCGGTGCGCGTCCGGGCTGAGCAGGCGGTAGGCCAGGCTCAGGGTCAGGGTCAGGCCGCCGTACTGCTCCTCGATGGCATCCGAGCGGTCGAAGGCCTGCCACAGCGGATCGTCCGAGACCGCCAGCCCCCACGCCTGTAAATCGTAGGTGGAAGCGTCCCGGTAGATATATCCTCCGCTGTTGGCCTCGTTGTCGTAGCCATAAACCGGCAGCATCTGCGCCAGGAATATCCCCAAACCAAGCCGGAGCAGGAAGGCCGTCAGCAGCACCCAGCCCAGGCTGCGGCTCGACCCTTCCGCGCGCCACAGCGCTGCCAGCGCTGAAATCCCCAGCAGGGACAGGAGACTATACCCCGGCCAGCCCCGTTCCCACGCGGCGCCGTCGAGAAGGGAAAGCATCACACCCAGCCCCAGGCTGAGCGGCAGGATCCAGAGAAATTCACGCCAGCGTTTCATTGGAAACCATCCAGGACGCGTTTGCCGCGTTCGATCCAGGAATAGGCCTGCACGGCGCCCCGGGCGCGCCGACCGAGGGCCTGCCGCCGCGTTTCGTCACCGAGGAGGCCGCCCAGGGCCGCTTCCCACGCCCCTGCATCCTCCGGCGGGCAGAAAACCGCCATGGTCTCGTCCAGCACTTCGCGCAGTACAGGCAGGTCGCTGGTCAGGATGGCGCCTCCGGCGGCCATGTACTCGAACATCTTCATCGGACTGCACACCTCGGCAGTATTCCCGCCGCTGGAGGTGGAGACTGTCCGCCCGTAGGGCATGAGCAGGATGTCGCCCGCCGCCTGGTAGAGCGGAATGCGCTCGTTGGGGACAAAGCCGGTGAAGGTGACATTCGCCAGGCGCGCGGCGCGGTCTTTCCAGGCCGCCACGTCTGCCGGGCGGCCGCCCACCCAGACGAAACTAGCCTGCGGGAACTTCTCCGCCAGAGCGAGGAACAGGTCGGCGCCGCGGCCCTCGTAGAGGTGGCCGGTGCAGAGGACGGTGGGATCTGCGCGCAAGCCCAGGGCGCGGCGGGCAGACTCGGGGTCCGGGAGCGAGGCGTAACGCTCCAGGTCTACGCCGTCGGGGGCGATGACCGTGTCCCCGTTGCGCAGCGGGCCATATCTCGCCTCCAGGGCGCGGCGCAGGGCGTCGGTGATGGGCAACAGGCGTTTGCGCCCCGGCAGGGTCAGGAAGAGACGATACCAGAGCGGGCCAAAGCGCCCGGTGGGGTAGTCGTGCGCTTCCAGCAAGGAGGGGAGGCCGAGCAGCGTCCCGGCGACGGCGGCCTGGGAGGGCCAGCAGTAGAGCAGGTCCGCGCCGAGGCGGCGGGCGCGCAGGGCTGCCTTCCAGGGGAAGAGTCGGCGGTTTCGGGAGGAAATCCACTCAATGGCGGGAACGCGGCTCAGGCCGTAATGCAGTTGGAGATCGAGAGGCGAAGGTCGAAGACCGGGAACAAGCAGGGTGACTTCATGCCCAAGTTGCAGAAAGGACTGGGCCACTTTCATCGCCTGGATGCTGTTGGCCGTGTCAGATGGAACCTGAGAGGAGGCAACGCAGACGATTTTCATGCTTCGTCGCCTTTCCCAGAGGAGACAGGATTGTTCAGGTCGAGCATGGCCATGCGCGTGGCCGATAACTGCTCGGCAATGAGGCCGATGAAGAAGAACAGCAGACCGGTGACGATGGCCAGCATGGCGCCCACGCTGACGCCGCGGCCGCGCAGCATGATGGGGATGCCCCAGCCCAGCCCAAAGGTGAAGCACAGCGCCGAAATCGGCAGGAAGATGCGCAGCGGGTTGAAGAGCATGGCGATATTGATGATTTCCAGGATGGTCTGGAAGGCCGTGAAGGTGGTGATGGTGCTCCTGCCCGCCAGCCGCTTTTTGATGGTGATGGGATGCTCCAGCACCAGGTGCCGCTTTTTGATGAAGGTCAGGGTGATGACATCGCTGAAAGCCATCGAGTCGGGGCAGATGGGCAGGTATTTCTGCGCCAGCCGCGTGGCATAGAGTTTGCAGCCGGAGTTCAAATCGGAGACGTGGATGGGCAGGAGCAGGCCGGCGAAGGCGCGGATCAGCCGCTTGCCCAGGCTGCGGTAGAAGCCCCCAGCCTGTTTGCCGCGGTTCCCCACCACCAGGTCGGCGTCTGTTTCCAGGGCCAGGTCAAGCAGCGCCTGCACGTCGCCGATGTTGTGCTGGCCATCGGCGTCAATCGTCACCGCGTAGGGGGTATCGGCTTGCAGCAGCCCGGTCTTGACCGCGCCGCCGTAGCCGCGGTTGAGTTTGTGGCGCACCACGCGCACCTGGGGCGGGTTTTCGTGCGCCTTCAAAATTCCGGCGCTGGCGTCGGTGGAGCCATCGTCCACCAACACCAGTTTCCAGCCCTGCGCCGCGCAAAAAGGCACGAGATCGGCCAGCAGAGAAGGCAGAGACTCGGCCTCGTTATAGACCGGCACGATGGCCGTCAAAAGGGATTTTTCAGGCAAACGATCCATCATGGCAATTGTAGCAGAGTATAGCCCTCATTTTGCATGACCAGGATGACGGGCAGCCCGGTCAGCGCATCGGAGGCGGGGGCAAAATCGAGCGCCAGGTAATCGGCATCCAGCGACTGCGCCAGTTCAACGAGCCAGGCCAGGCGTTCTGCCTCGTTCGTAACCGTGCGCAGCGCTTCGACCTGGCGCGTGGTTTCCAGCCAGGTTTCCAGCGCGGCGCGGTTGCCGTAGCCCAGCAGACCGACATCGCGGCGGGTATAGGCCAGCGGACGCAGGGCCAGGTAGCGGACGGTGATGGTCTGGGAAGTGTGCGTCTCCTCCTGGTTGAAGAACAGCACACTCTCGCCGGGGCGGGTCTGGACCTGGAGGCTGGTCAGCAATTCGTCCAGCGGGCGCGGCTCGGCGCAGACGAGGCGTCCGCGCCTCAGGCAGGCGGCCGCGTCGAGCATGTCGCCGATGGCCGGGCGGTTGGTGGCGCCCCAGAAGCCGACCAGCAGGATTCCGAGCGCCATCAACCCGACGCGGAGGCGCGGCGACAGCGGGCGGGAGGTCCACTCGGCCAGCGGCCACAGCCAGAAGATGAGCAGGAGCGGCACGAAGTAGCGGATGCCGCGCAGGAGTTCGGTTTCCAGCGGAAGGAGGTGGTAGCGCGCTTCGATGAGCCGCTCGGCGAAGGGCAGGAGGACGCTGGCGATGAACAGACCGGCGAGCCAGAGGAAAACCATGCGCCGGTAGAGCGACTTGGGAAGTCGCCCCATGATCATCCCTACCAGCGCCAGCGGCAGGAGCAAACTGCGCGTGGCGTTCCACAGGAAATTTCCCAGCGCGGCAGGGACATCGAGCAGGTTCTCCGGCCAGTAGGTGTGCAGGACGGTCATCACCGTCTCGTAGTCAGCGGCGGCATCGCCGCCCCGGTAGGAGAGGTAGTTGAGGGCAAAGGGAGCCAGGGCGAGGAGAAAGACCAGGCCGAGGCCGAGCATGACGAGCAGACGCCGTTTCCAGGTCCAGGCGCGGGGCGCGAGCGGCCACAGACCGAGCCAGACGGCCAGTCCCCAGGCCGGGGCGCTGATGGGGTGAGCATAGACCAGCAGTCCGGCCAGGAGCATCAGCCAGGGCCAGCGGCGGGGCGAATCCTTCCAAACGAAAACGAGCGCCAGCAGGAAGGGCAGGAGCGACTGGAAGGTGACGCGCGGCAGGGCATCCTGCCAGATGCCCCAGATTTCGCCCAGGCCGATGCTGGTGACGGTCATGGCTGTCAGCCAGGCCAGCAGGTAAGCCCAGAAGCGGCTGTGGAAGAGGAGCCGTCCCAGCAGGTAGAAACCGGTCAGTTGCAGGAAGGTCTGCGGCAGGACGAGCAGCGCGTAGGCCAGACCGTAGTCGCCGGTCAGGCGCGCCAGGCCGCGAATGAGCGGGATGTGGAGGGTGGTGTAAATGCCGATGTTGGCCGGGTCGCCCAGCACGGGATCGGCGGCGAACCAGGCGGGGTGGTCGAGGGCGGCGGCGTAACTGGCGATGTTGCCGGCGTCGCCGGTGAGGACGACGAGGGGGTAGTTGCCCTGCAGTTTGCCGAGGAAATACAGGGCGGCGAAGGCTAGGAAGGTGAACAGCGCCAGCGCGTCCCAGTGGTTGAAGCGGCGCGGGGCGCGGCGCGCCGGACCCGGGTCCGGCAGCGGCGGAGGGGCAGAGGCGGCGTCGGCGGGCGGCGCGGCAGGGGGAGTTTCATCTTGGGCAGGATGTTTTTTTATTTCCTTCACCCCACGCCGGGCAATGAGTCCGATAGAGACAACAAAGAAGGCCGAGAGGAGGGCTGCCTCCATCAGGTAGCCAAAGCGCGGTACGAGCAGGAAGGTGAGCAGGAGTTTGGCCGCCCCGGCAAAGGCAGTCACTTTGAGGGGGTAATCGGGCAGGCCGAACGAGAGCAGCAGGTTGCGGTTCCAGTAGAAAACATTGGCAACGCCATAGCCAACCAGCAGGATCAGCAGGGCAGGGAAGGCAGGGGCGAAGTCGGCGCCATAGAAGGTTGTGATGAGCCAGTGTCCAAGAATCATCAGCCCCAGGGCGGCCGTGCCCGTCCAGGCGGCGGAGAGGACGGTCAGCCGTTTGAGCAGGTGGCGCAGGCGCGCCCAAGCGCGCTCGGCCACCGAACGGTTGATAGCCGGGTAGGCGGCAGTGATGAATGGCGTGATGGGGATGGTGACCAGGTTGATGATGGCCTTGGCAGTTTTGTAGTAACCGGCAGCGGCCGGCCCGGCCAGGGCCGCGATCCAGACCGATTCGCTGTCGCGCGTGATCATCGTCACCGTGCCGCTGAGGTTGGCGCTCCAGGCGAAGCGCCAGAACTCGCGGCGCGGCGGCAGTAGGCTGAAGGAGACCCGCCACCAGCCCGGACCGAACACCTGCCGCGCCCGCCAAAAAGCGTAGGCAGCCAGCCCAAGACCGTTGAAGGCCTTGCCTGCCAGGTATGCGCCCATCACCATCCAGATATCCCCTTTGGTAACGTAGGCATAGATGATAAGACCTGCCGTCAGCAGGGACTGGAGGAATCCGATGAGCGCCTGGCTGCGGAAGCGGTCGGCGGCCTGCAGGAAGCCGGTGGAGGACTCCAGGGCAAAATTGGCCAGCATGGCCAGGGCATAGAAGGAAATTAGTGGAGCAAGGGCGGCATCCTTGAGGATGACCGCGGATGCCAGCGGAGAAAGCAGGACAATCAGCAAATAGGCGAGGATTGAGGAGAGCGTCTCGAGCAGGACGGCGGCCTTGAAAACGGCCGCGGCGCGGTCGCGGCGGCCTTCGGCTATGAACTGCCCCATGTACTTGACCACCATCTCCCCCATGCGGAAGGAAAGCAGGCGGTTGACGTTGGTGGCGAACTCGATGGCCGCGCCCAGGATGCCAAAGCCGAGGATGCCCAGCAGGCGGCCGCTGAGGATGCTTTGCACCATGCTGCTGAGGGCGTTCCCGGCAATCAGATAGCCGCTGTTGCGGACGACCTTGCGGAGCAGGTTGTCCTGCCTCCAGACCGAAATGGCTTTCTGGATGAAATTCACTGCGTGGAGACCTCTTTGACCCAGGCGTGCTCGGCGCGGTACCACTCAACGAGGCGCGTCACCCCCTCCAACAGGGAGACCTGCGGCTGCCAGCCGAGGCGCTGACGGGCTTTGGTCACGTCGGCGTGGTTGGTCTGTAATTCGCCGGGGTTGGGCGGCAGGTGTTCGATGAGCGCTTTCCTGCCGATTAGTTCTTCCATCATAGCAATGAGGGCATTCATGGTAATGACTTCATGCCCGCCCAAGTTGAAGGCCTCGTATCCAACCGGCTGGAGGGCGGCCAGTGTGCCACGGGCGATGTCGTCAATATAAGTAAAACCGCGCGAGGCTTCTCCGCTCCCGAAGAGGCGCAGCGGCTCACCCTCGCCAATCCACTTGACGAAACGGAACATGCTCATATCGGGGCGGCCAGCCGGGCCATAGACGGTGAAATAGCGCAGCACGCTCACATCCAGCCCAAACAGGCTGTGATAGGTATAGCACAGCGTCTCGGCGGCCTTCTTGCTGGCGGCGTAAGGCTGCGGCGGGTGGTCGGTGCTGGCCGTTTCGGGCGTAGGCGTCGGCGCGTTCAGCCCGTACACGGTGGAAGTGGAGGCTTGGATAAACTTGGGAATGCCGCGCGCCCGGCATAGTTCAAGCAGGTTCAGGGCGCCGGTGACGTTTGTCTCGTAGAAGAGCCAGGGATTTTGCAAACTGGCGCGCACGCCGGCGCGGGCGGCGAGGTTGATGACAGCATCGAATTGACGATTGACGATTGACGACTGACTCTCGAGAAGAGCGCGATTGGCAATGTTACCCCAGACAAATTCAAAATTAGGGCGCGCCTGCAACTTCCGCAGGCGGTATTCCTTCAGACGGACATCGTAGGCGTCGTTCAGGTTGTCCACGCCGGTGACGGTGTGCCCCTGCTCCAGGAGCATTTCGGCGACCCGCGCCCCGATGAAACCGGCCGCGCCGGTAACGAGGTAAGAAGACATTTTCAACTCACCAAAAATCTGTGAAGCCTGTGACCTAGAACAGGCTCAACTGCTGCGGTTCTTCCGCCTGCACCGGAGCCAGCCGCTTCAGGGCGGCGCGCGCCTGTTCGAGCAGTTTGGGCAGTTGGGCAAAATCGTGCAGGATGGCCGGTTTGAGCGAGGCCTGGTGCAGCGCCGCCGCCGGGTGGAACATGGCAATGACAAAGCGGTTGCCAACGCGGCGCATCTGCCCGTGGACGGCGCTGATCTTGGCGCCGGGCATGAACTTGCCCATCGAGTAGCGCCCCAGCGTGATGATGATCTTGGGGTTGATGGCGGCAATCTGCCGTTCCAGGTAAGTGTCGCAGGCGGCGAGTTCCTCTGGAAGCGGATCACGGTTGCCGGGCGGACGGCACTTGACCACGTTCCCGATCCAGACATCCTCGCGTTTCATCCCGGCCTGCGCCAGCAGTTCGTTGAGGAACTGCCCCGCCGCGCCGACGAACGGTCTCCCCTGCTCGTTCTCGTGAAAGCCCGGTCCCTCGCCGATGAACATGATCTCGGAGGATGCCGGTCCCTCACCGGGGACGGCATGTTTGCGTGAATGGTAGAGGGCGCATTTCTGACAACTGGAAACTTCTTTGGCAATCTGGGCAAGGGTTTCTTCGGCGGTCATGGCTTCTCCGTTATCGGTCAATAAGTCTTGCATGTCTAAAAGTCTTACAGGTCGCTTTGCCGGCCAATTGGACTTGTTGTAAGATCTGTGAGACTTTCCAGACTGTTCAAACTCATCAAAATGGCATCCTCGTTATTATCTTTGTAGTAGCGCGGGCGCAGGCCGTCCACGACAAAACCGTATTTTGCATACAGCGCCTGGGCGGCCAGGTTCCCGGCGCGGACTTCCAGGAAGGCTCGTGTGGCGCCTTCCCGGCGCGCCTCGGCCAGGGCGTGGAGCAGCAGCCGCTCGCCGATCCCCTGCCGCCGGAAGTCGGGATGGGTGGCAATCGTGGCAATGTGCGCCTCGTCCACGATGAGCCACAAGACCAGCATTGCCGCCACCCGCCCGTCCACCTCGGCCACCCAGGGGCGCGCCGCCGGGTTCTCGCTTGCCTCGTAGCGGAACGAACGTTCCGGCCACGGCAGACTGAACGACAGCACGTCAATCTCATGCACCGCCGGAACGTCCGCCAGGGTCATGCGGCGAATTTTCAGGCTCACGCCGGCGGACCTCCGGTCACATGCAGGTAAATGGGCGCCAGCGTGGCAGCCGAGTCCACCAGCCCCGCCTGCCAGCGCCGCCAGGCAATCTCGGCCAGCAGTCCCGGCCTGCGGAGGCACTGCGCCGGGGAGGCCAGTTGGACATTCTTGTAACGACGCGCAAGATGCTGACGGTCTTCAGCAGTCAGTTCACCGCAGACGATGACCGGCTTGCGGATTTGCCCTTCGAGTTCCTCCGCCGTCGTCACGCTGGCCGGACCCTCGGCCTGCCACCCGTTTTCGGAGGCTTTGTACCAGACCAGGGCCAGCCGTCCACGCCCGGCTTGCAACACTGCCGCCAGCCGCCGGGACGGCTCCACCGGCACAGAAGCAGCCACCACGTCCAGGGTCGGGACGCCGACCAGCGGGAGATGACGCGCCAGCGCCAAGCCCTTCACAAAAGCCAGCCCCACGCGCAGACTGGTAAACGATCCGGGACCGGTGGCCACGCCCAGGGCGCGGACATCATTCATCGTCACGCCGACCCGGCCCAGGAGTCCGGCGAGCGCCGGGGCCAGTTCGGCCGTATGTCGCGCCTTGCTCGTCCAGGTCAGTTCGCCGGGGACTTGCGCGCCGTCGTAGAGCGCCAGGCCGAGTTGCGCGGTGGAGGTGTCAACGGCCAGCAGCATCAGTCGCCTCCATACACTGCCTGGCGGAGGCCGTCCAGCAGGGCTTCGCAACGTCTGCCGTGGGCAGTGAACCGCAGGAGGCGGTGTTCGTCGGATTCATACTCAAGGAAGGCCCACAGGCGCTCGGCCGGCAGGGCAGACGCTACCCGCTCCGGCCACTCGACGAGGAGCGGACCAACGGCGAGCAGGCTGTCGAGGTCGAGTTCTTCGGTTTCGGCCAGGCTTTCGACGCGGTAGGCGTCGAAATGGGAGAGTTGGCTGCCGTCGGCGCGGCGGTAGGTATTGACCAGCACGAAGGTCGGGCTGGAGGCTTCGTCCAGGGCGCCCCATCCCTGCGCCGCTCCCTGGACGAAGGTCGTCTTGCCTGCGCCCAAGTCGCCTTGCAGGCAAACGAGGTCGCCGGGCTTCAGCAGCGCGCCGAGACGCATCCCCAGGCGGCGGGTCTGCTCAGGGGATTTGCTGAAGAATTCAAAAGCGTGGGCAGCCAGGATGGGCATGGCAGGGGCAAGGAACAGACGTCGGGTTCTTTCTGCCGGCCAGAGGATTATACTACGAGCCTGTCAGGCCGATCTTGGCGCCGAGAGCGCGGGCAATCAGGCGAGAGGCTTCAGGACGGGCCGCTTCGCGGCAATTGGCGACAATTTTCTCGCGCAGGCGCGGTTTGCAGACCCAGCGGGTCAGCGTGCGCACTACCTGAAGCGGCTCAGGCGCCCAGACACCCACGCCGCGTTCCTCTACGTATAAGACGTTGCCATCCTCCTGCCCCGGCAATTTGGCGTAGAGAATGATAGGCAGGCTGGCGGCCATCGCCTCGGCAATCGTTCCCGGCCCGGCTTTGGTGACGATTGCATCGGCGGCGCGCATGAAATTGGGCAGGTCGCGGGTGAAACTGTAAATGAAAGTGGGATTTTCCCAACTCAGGCTGCCTAGATAGGCTTTGAGTTTCTCGTTACGCCCCGCGACAATAACCTGTGTCACATCCAGCCCCGATTCGTCCACGGCGCGGGCGGTTTCGGCAAGCGGTCCCATCCCCTCGCCGCCGCCGACCATTAGGACAACGAACTTGTCCTCCGGCCAGCCAAGTTGGCGCCGCATGCCGGCCTTATCGTCACAGGGATGGGTGTATCGTTCGGAGATCGGCTGTCCAAAGACGACAACTTTCTCCGGCGGCATGTGATATTCCAAGGCGCGTTGACGCGCCAGGCGGGTGGGAACACAAATCAGGTCGGCGCGGCTGTCGTACCACAGAGCATGAGTGGTGACCATATCCGTTACAACGGTAATGAAAGGCGGGCGTTTGTTCCCCAAGGCTTTCAGGAAAAAGGAATTGCCCAGCGGGTGGACGCTAACGAGCAAATCGGCAGGATGTTCTCTCACCAGCCGACGCGCCGCCTGTCGGACAAGCGGCCACAGGGTTGAGGTCACAATGCGCGCCTGCGGGCGGCCATCGCTGATTTTGAAGCCCGCGCCCCACAACTCCGGCACTTTGACCATCTCTGGATAGAAGCGCGGCAACTGGTTGTAAGGCGGTGGAGCGTAATCCTTGAGAAAATCCACCATCTCGGTTGTAAGACGGTCGCCAAATTCGAGGTGCAGAGCCTCGATGATGGCATCCGCAGCGGCGCGGTGCCCGCCGCCGGTATCGGAGAAAAGAAACAGGATGTGGGGTTTATGCCCCGCGGGTGTTCGATTCATTGTTCTCCTTGGGCAAAATTACTTTCACCCGCCGCGCCAATTCGCGGCGCGTCAGCATGATGCGGTGGCCGCAGCCCTTACATTCCAGGCCGATGTCCGCGCCAAGACGCGTGACGGTCCATTCGTAGGAGCCGCATGGGTGCGGTTTGCGCAGGCGGATAGTGTCATTGAGTTGCAGGTCAGGGAGCATGGGAACTGAGTGAAAAGAGAGAAGTAAGAAGGGGAAGAGCAAAAAGAAGCATGAAAATTATACTTGAGTCCACTGCAAAAACCTTTTTAAACACGAAGGACACAAAGGCAACGA
>DYKZ01000142.1 GCA_020722345.1 Anaerolinea thermophila
CAACTCAGACTGTGCTGGAGCAGGCGGAGGTCATTGCCAGAGATTGGGCGGGGTAAACATTCGAGGAGGCATAAACCATGCCCGACATCAAATACGAAATCATCAAAAGAATCGGCATACTGTCCACCTCCGCCTCCGGCTGGGAGAAGCAACTCAACCTCATCTCCTGGAACGACCGCGAGCCCAAATACGACCTGCGCGACTGGTCCCCGGATGGCGGGAAGATGGGCAAGGGCGTCACGCTTACCCGGGAGGAATTGCTTGCCCTCCGCGACTTGCTGAACGGCATCGAACTGTAAGGTGCTATACTTGGCTCATGAGCGCCCTGTTTTCTGATACGCGCCCCAAGATGGAAGCCCTGCAAATCGAATTGTGGCGGCAGGCAAGTCCCACCCGCAAGATGCAATAACGACGAGATTCTCGACCTCCTGCGAGCGCTGGGCGAACGACTTCCGCCGTCCTCCCATCTGGTTCTGGTTGGCGGAAGCGCCCTGGCGCTGCTGGGGAGTCAGCGTCCCACTATTGATATTGATTTCATCGGCGATGATATTCACCCCAGCGACCTTCATAAAACCATCCTGCAAGCCGCGAAGGAATTGAGAATCCACGCCGAGCCGGTTCCTCTCGAGCGTTTCATCCCTTTGCCCGAAGGGAACCCGGAAGACCGCCTAATCCGCCTTTAATCCCCTGCTTGACGGGCATTTTTCGGCATGTTATGATGAACGGCATGGACAACCGCCCTCTGGAAGAATTCCCCGCCCCAGGGTCAGAAAACGAGCCGAAGCCCGGCCTGTTCCGCCGCGTCATGGACGGGCTGGCGCGCTTCGGCCTCGGCGAAATCGCCCTGCGCGTGGGGACAAATGTCCTGACTGTGCTGGTCATCCTCGGCGTGGTTGGGCTGATGCAGTCCCTCTACCGAGGCGTCGCCCAGGCGCAGACCTCGGACCTGTCTGCTGCTACGACGGAGGCCGCCCTTCCCGACCTCTCGCTGCTCTCTCTCGACCCCTTGGCCGCCTCCCTGGATGGCATCCCCCGCCAGGCCGACCTGTCCACAACCATCCCCAGCCGCCCGCGCATGGAGGTGATTACCTACACCGTCCAGCCCGGCGACTCGGTCTTTGCCATTGCAGAGAATTTCGGCCTCCAGCCCAGCACCATCCTGTTCGGCAACTACGAGATTCTGAAGGATAACCCCCACAGCCTGCGCCCCGGTCAGGAACTCAACATCCTGCCCGTGGACGGAGCCTACTACCAGTGGGTGGGCGGCGGCGCCGACACCCTCACCGGCGTGGCTGCCTACTTCGGCGTGGACGCGGAGGTCATCGTCAACTTCCCCGGCAACCACCTCGACCCGGAGACCCTCGGCGACTACGAGAATTCCAACATCGAGCCCGGCACCTGGCTGGTCATTCCCGGCGGGACGCGCGCCTTCACCTCGTGGAGCGCGCCCATCGGCGTGACCCGCACCGCCCCGGCCACCACCCGCGTCCTCGGTCCGGGGGCGTGCGGCGCGGTCACCGGCGGGCAGATCGGCTTCGGCACCTTCATCTGGCCGACCCCCAAGCATTACATCTCCGGCACGCCCTTCCGCCCGGATATCAACCATCCAGCCATAGACATCGGCGGCTCGCTGGGCGACGCGGTGGTCGCCATGGATGCCGGCGTCGTCGTCTATGCCGGCTGGAATAACTGGGGCTACGGCAACCTGGTCATCATAGACCACGGCGACACGCCCACCGGCTCGTGGCAGTCGCTCTATGCCCACCTCAACTCGGTCAACGTGGTCTGTGGCCAGAACGTTGGCCAGGGCGAGTTGATTGGCCTGCTGGGCAGCACCGGCAACTCCACTGGCCCGCACCTGCACCTGGAGCTGATGAACCCGGTCTACGGCAAGGTAGACCCGCTCAACTTCCTGCCGCCGCCGTAAACCATTGCAAAAGCCGATAACCTCGACTATAATCCCGCTCCGCAGGATTATCCTCCCCCCTTGCAAAAGGGCGCGTAGCTCAGTCGGTTAGAGCGCATCACTCACATTGATGAGGTCGGGGGTTCGAGCCCCTCCGCGCCCACCAAGACGAGACCCTAAACGGGTCTCGTTTCGCGTACAGGCAATGTTTCCAGATGGTATTTCTACTTTGTGCTCCCCTTGTGTCCTTCGTGTTTAGATCTTCGCTTTCCGCAGTCTCAAACTATTGCTCACCACGAACACACTGCTGAAAGCCATCGCCCCTGCCGCCAGCATGGGGTTCAGGAAACCGAGCGCCGCGGCCGGGATGAGCACCACGTTGTAAAAGAACGCCCAGAACAGGTTCTGCTTGATCGTCCCAAGCGTCCGGCGCGAGAGGCGGATGGCGCGCGCCATGCCGATCACCGCCGGCACAAACACCGCCGAGACCTGGTCGGCCAGTTTCTGGATGGGCGCTTTGCTGGCCTGCGCCTCCTCCACCATGCGGATAACGCCGCGCAGGTGGCCCTCGATAGTCTTCAGCCGTTTCAAGGAATCTTCGTGTTTCATCGTCTCCTCCCCCCCCCAGGGGGATGGGGTAAAATATAACCTTTTTTGTCTAGTTTGTCAACATTAACATCTGATAGAAACGGGAAGGAAAATTGCGTGTTATGATTTACATAATCTCACCCAAGGAGTAAATATGTCCCGCATAGCAATCATTACCGATACCGATTCATCCCTGCCAGGAGAACTGGCGCAGAAGTACGGCATCGTTCAGGTCCCCATCATCATCCAGTTCGGCGACGAATCTTTCCGCGACGTTTTTGAGATCACCAACGAGACGATCTTCCCGCGCATTGACAGGGAAGGGAAACTGCCCACCACGGCCGCGCCCTCCCCCGGTCAGTTCGCCGAGGCGTTCAAGGCCGCCTTCGCTTCCGGCGCGGACGAAATCCTGTGCCTCAACATCAGCAGCGAGATGAGCGCCACCTACGCCTCCGCCCGCCAGGCCGCCGAAATGTTCCCGGAGAAACGCATCGAAGTGATGGACACGCGCAGCCTCGCCATCGCCCAGGGCTACATGGCAGTTGCTGCCGCCGAAGCGGTTGCCAAAGGCGGCTCCATCGAGGACGCCAAAGCCGCGGCGGAGGAAATCCGCGACCGCACGCATCTCTTCGGCGCTCTGTCCACGCTGAAATACATCGCCATGAGCGGGCGCGTCAGCCACCTGGCGGCCGGGATGGCCGGCCTGCTCGACATTAAACCCATCCTGTCGCTCCAGAACGGCAAACTCGCCCTGCTGGAAAAAATCCGCACCCAGGGCAAATCCTGGGCACGCGCCATCGAGTTAAGCGCCAAAGCGGTGGGCGGGCACAGGGTCGAAAAGATGGCCATCCTGAACGTGAACTGCCGGGAAACGGCAAAACAGTTCGAGAGTCAGTTGCGCGCCGCCCTACCCTGCCCCGACGAAATCCTGCACGTTGATATGAACCCCGGCCTGTCCATCCACACCGGCGCCGGAATGGTGGCGGTGATCTTTGTCGTGGCGCGCTGACAGGTAGAGAGTACGATGCAGGCGTCGAACCGGATTCCTGCCCAGGAATCCGGTTCGACTTATAATGGGGGCATGGACACTTCCCGCATCTTATTCATCCACGGCTCCGAAAGCAACGGTCAGACCTATAAGGCCCAGGTGCTGCGCAGGACCTTCCCCGACCTCACCTCGCCCGATTTCACCGGGCCCCTGGCCGTGCGTCTGGCACAGATGGAGAGCATCATTGGTGATCAAGACGGCTGGACGCTGATCGGCTCCAGCCTGGGCGGGCTGATGGCGGCGCTGTTCGCGATCCGGCGCCCGGTCCAGGTGCGTAAACTGGTACTGCTCGCCCCGGCGCTGAACCTGCCGGAATTCTCACGTCACCTGCCCAAACCGGTAAATGTTCCCACTCTCCTCATCATCGGCAAGAAGGACGATGTCATCCCCGCCGAAACTGTCCGGCGGCTGGCAAAGCGGGTTTTCCCCAAATTGACCTACCTTTCGGTGGACGACGATCACCGCCTGCACCACACCGCCGAGACATTGGATTGGAAAAGTCTCCTGGAGTGAACACAGAGGCAAAAGGAGGGAGTTTGTCTCATGGATCGAAACCCACCTCTCCTCAACGTGAACCTGCGCTGGTTCCTGCTGGCCATGATTCTGGCAAACATCGCCGCGCAGATGGCCTACAGCATGCTGGCGCTCTACCTGGTTGACCTGGGCGCCAGCGTCGGACAGGTGGGGCTGGCGTTCACAGTCGCTTCCCTGGTGCCCATGTTGCTGCAACTCATCGGCGGCTGGGTCTCAGACACAATCGGCCGGCTGCGGGCAATCGCCATCGGAAGTTCGATTGCCTCGATTGGCTACCTACTCTTCTTCATTTCCCCCTCCTGGCAGTGGGTAATGGTTGGGTTGTGCGTGGAGTACGTCTCCAGTTCGTTCGTCGGGCCGAGTTTCGGGGCTTACATCGCCGAGCAGTCGGAGGAAAAGTCGCGCGGGCGTGTCTACGGGGTGGCGCGCGGCATCTACATGGTAGTGACTGTCATCGGTCCAATACTGGGCGGCTGGGTGGTGTACCAACTGGACTTCCGTCCCATGTTGACCATTGCTTTTGGCCTCTACGCCGCCGCGACCGCCGTGCGTCTCTGGATGGCAACTGCCAACCGCTTTGCCCCCAAACGGGCAGCGGAAAAGCCGACCTTCTCCGGCCTGAAGACCCAGATGGGCACCATGTTCGGCCTGCTGCTGGCGGGCGGAATCCTGACCTGGATCTGGATCACCGATGCGGCCAGTGACACTTCCTCCGATCTGATCAGCAAATTGTTTCCCATTTACCTGTCCGAAATTGGCGGCATAAACGTTGCCCAGATCGGCCTGGTCAACGCAGCCTGGGGCGTAACGACCATCGCGGCTTCGTTCGTCGGCGGCTGGCTGGCTGACAAATGGTCCGAGCGGGAGATGATCGCCAGCGGTTTCCTGTTGACTGCCCTGGCGCTGGCCGGGATTATCGTCAGCCGCAGCCTGTTAGGGTTCATGGCCGCCATGGGCCTGCACGGCTTTGGCTTCGGCATCCTGATGCCGGCTTACAACGCGCTTATCTCGAAGGTCGTCCCGGAGGACAAGCGCGGACTGGCCTTCGGCTTCTTCGGCACCTCGCTGGGCGTCCTGTCCCTGCCCATGCCATGGATCGGCGCCCAGTTGTGGGAGCACATCTCTCCGCAGACACCATTCTGGGTGACGGTGGCGGCCTGCGCGGCCGCGGTCCCGATTGTGTGGTTCAAGTTCATTTTGAAGGCACAAGAAAATCCCCCGGTCGAAAAAGAGCCTGCATAAGGCTCTTTTTTTCAATCAACCGCCCGCCAGGCGGATCAATGCCTCGGGCACCCAGAAACTGCCGTAGCCGAGGAAGAGCAGCGTCAGGGAAGCCAGCAGGAGCAAAACGCCAAAGGCAATCAGAATCCGGTCGCGGGTCCGGTAGCGCAGTTCTTCGAGCCAGGTGCGTGGGCCAATGCCAAAGGCGCGCAAATCCATGGCGTCAATGATGTCCTCCGAGCCGATGATGGCGTGGATGGTGACCGGGACGAAGATGGGGCCGAGTTTGCGCACCTGCTCGATCAATCCGCCGCGAATCTTCTCCAGCTCGTAGCCGCGGGCGCGCTGGGCGTCCATTGTCAACTGGAAAT
>DYKZ01000014.1:0-11311 GCA_020722345.1 Anaerolinea thermophila
GCAGGAGGATTACCAGGTTGGCTGCCGCTCCCAGCAGGCGTCGAAGTGGGGACGGGAGTGTTGGTTGGAACGGAGGTGAATGTCGGGGTGGGGGTGGGCAGGAGCAGGCTGAAGGTCAGGGACGTGGCGTCCATGTTCCCGGCAGCGTCCGATGCGGTGAGGCTCAAGGTGTGCGGCCCCGCCGAGAGACCCGTGGATGGCGCCGGGACCGTCTGGCTGGCCGAGCCGGAGCCGCCCGTCAACGCCGCGCCGTCCAGGCTCAGGGTCCAAGAGGAGACGCCGCTGGCGGCGTCCGAGACGCTCAGGGTCACGTCCAGACTCTCGCCGCAGGCAAGGGTCGTTTTCCAGATGAATTGGGGGAAGTTCCAAGGGTTCTTGCTCATGGGGTCTCCCCAGTAAAATGGATATGGCTGTAAGTATAGGCAGAAATCGTTGTCTGGTCAAGAAGATAAAAAACAAATTCGCCAGTGTCCAGTACCAAATAAAAACGCCCCTGCGGGGGCGTTCGTCACTTGTTGCGGCGGGGAGAATGGGATGGGGGGAAAGCAGGAGACAATTGCGATTTTGAAACTTCTGATAAAATAACCCCCATGTCCTCTCGTAACATCACCCTCGAACATGGCCTCTACGCGCTGGCGTTGGCCATTGCCATCGGCCTGCGCTTTTTTCACCTCGACGCGTTGCCGCTTTCCGACCACGAAGCGGACTGGGCGCTGCAAGCCCTCGCCATCGTCAACGGCGAGCGCCCCGCCCTTGGCCCCAACCCAGCCTACCTGCACCTGACGACCCTCCTCTTTGCCCTCTTCGGCGCCGGCGATTTCTGGGCGCGCTTCTGGCCGGCGCTGGCCGGGACCGGCCTCGTGCTGGCGCCCTGGTTCCTGCGCGGCCGCATCGGACGCCTCCCCGCGCTGGCGCTGGCCTTCGGCCTGGCGCTCGATCCCGGCCTGAACGCCCTCTCGCGGCAGGCAGGCGGGCCGATGCTGGCAATCGCCTTCCTGGCGTTGACTCTCGTCCTGTGGCTGGATGGACGCCGCGCCGCGGCCGGTCTCTTCGGCGGGCTGGCGCTGCTGGCCGGACCCTCGGTCTGGTTCGGCCTCCTGAGTTTGGGACTCGGCTGGGGACTTTCCCGGCTGCTGCCCACGCCGCGCCCCCGCGCGGGTGAGGAGGAGGAGTCCACGCCCGACGAAACGGGAGCAGACGCCCGGTCCGGGAACGGCCGCCCGCAGGGACTCAAAACGGCGTTCGTCTGGGGGGCGGGAACTTTCTTTGTTGTCGGCAGTCTGCTCGTCTTTTCCCCGCAGGGACTGGCCGCGTTTGCCTCGTCCATTCTCTCGTTCCTGCGCGGCTGGGTGACGCTTTCAGATGTCCCGCTGGGACGCCTCCTGCTGGCGCTGCCTGCGTATGAACTCCTGCCGCTTGGCTTCGGCGCGGCGGGGATTATCCGGGGGATCGTCAAAAAAGATGCCTTCTCGATCAAACTCGGCCTGTGGGCGCTGGCGGTGTTCCTCCTGGCGCTTATCTACGCTGGTCGCCAGACAGCCGACCTGGGCTGGCTACTCCTGCCCCTGTGGATGCTGGCCGCGGCGGAGATTGGCCGCCACTTCGATTTCGAGGGCCGCAACCTGTGGGTCGTTGGCGGGACGGGCGGGCTGATATTTATCCTTTCCGTCATTACCTGGCTTCTCATGGCGCGCCTGACCACGCTCGATCTCTCCAGCCCGGTCTATCGCTGGCAGGGGCTGATTTTGTTGATTATGCCGCTGCTCGGCGCGATCATTGTCATCCTGGTCGGCACCGGCTGGACGGTGGCCGAGGCTCGGCTGGGCGGCGTTTGGGGGGCGCTCCTCCCGCTGGCGCTGTTCACGCTGGCGGCAGCGACCGGCGCGACGCAGGTCCGTGAGCCGCGCACGCTCGAACTCTGGGATCCCGAACCGCGCCTCGGCCGCGCCGATCTGCTGCTGAAAGTGGCCAATGAACTTTCTACGCTCAACACCGGCGCCGACGCCAGCCTGCCGCTCACCATCGTTGGCGTGGATTCGCCTGCCCTGCGCTGGCTGTTCCGCGACTGGGAAGTGGAGGAGACAACCATCCTTGCCCCCGACGCCGTCCCGGAACTGGTCATCACCCCGGCAACGGTGGACCTGACGCTGACGGCTGACTATCGCGGCGCGCCCTTCGTCTGGCGCGAGATCGGCGACTGGCAGCAGGCTGCTTCCAATGAATGGCTGGAATGGTTTCTCTACCGCCAGATGCTCACCCAGCGCGAGGATATCATCCTGTGGGTGCGTGCCGACCTGATATTGGAAAGCCCTGCCCTGCCGTGATAAAGAGCCGGGGATGAACAAGGCTTTTTGTTATTCGGTAGCCTGAAGTAAGGGTTTGTCAACCCAATTCCGCTTATCTTTTGTCTAGAATTTATGCGAGTTGTAACGATGCCCCCAAACATTATTGCCATTGACGGCCCGGCAGCCTCGGGCAAATCCACCCTCGGGCGCAGGCTGGCCGATGCTCTGGGTTACCTGTTCTTCGATACCGGCGTGATGTACCGCGCCGTGACGTGGGGCGCGCTCCAGCGCGGCATCCCTATTACAGACGAGGCGGCAGTGACTGCGCTGGCAGAAAGCGCCCAGATAGACGTCCGCCCGCCATCGAAGGAGGATGGCCGCCCCTGCGACGTGCTGCTCGACGGTGTGGACGTCACCTGGGAGACGCGCCGCCCGGAAGTGGATGCCAACGTCTCGCCCGTCTCGGCGTATCCAGGGGTGCGCCGGGCGCTGACTATCCAGCAGCGGCGCATTGGCCTGCGCGGCCGCGTGGTGATGGTAGGACGCGACATCGGCACGGTCGTCCTGCCGGAGGCCGACTTGAAGGTCTATCTCGACGCTTCTCCCGAGGAACGCGCCCGCCGCCGTTACCTGGAGATCATCAACCGGGGCGAAACTGCCGATTACGAGCAGATTCTGGCCGGTGTCCGCAAGCGCGACGAGATCGATTCGGGCCGCGCTGTGGCTCCCCTGCGGCCCGCCGAGGACGCAGTCATTCTCGATTCCGACCAACTCGACGCAGACCAGGTCTTTGCCCGCGTGGAGGCGCTGTGCAAAAAATGAGCCAATACCGTGTAGCCTGGTGGCGGCGCCGGCTGGGGCGTCCGTTGGCGCGGCTGGTTCTCGGCGCGCTCTTTTACATCCTGGCCTCCATCAAAATCACCGGCAGGGAAAACGTGCCGCGCGGCAAACCCTACCTGGTAGCCATCAACCACGTCTCGATCTTTGACCCACCCTTTGCGGGTGTTTTTTGGCCGGAGCAGGTAGAGGTGATGGGCGCTGTGGAAGTGTGGAGTAAACCGGGGCAGAACATCCTCGCCCGGCTGTGGGGCGGCATCCAGGTCCATCGCGGCGAATACGACCGCGTCCTCTTCGACAAAGTGATTGCCGCGCTGGAGTCCGGCCGTCCGCTGCTGATCGCGCCTGAGGGCGGCCGTTCGCACACGCCGGGCCTGCGGCGCGCAAAACCGGGCATCGCCTACATCGTCGAGAAGACCGGCGTGCCTGTCCTGCCGGTCGGTATTGTCGGCACAACGGATGATTTCTGGCACAAAGCCATCCGCGGCCGGCGTCCGCGGCTCGAAATGCACATCGGCAGGCCGCTGACGCTTCCGCCGGTGGAGGGGGCCGGGGCGGAACGCCGGGAGGCGCGCCAGGCCAATGCCGACCTGGTAATGCGCCATATTGCCGGTCTCCTGCCCGAAGAGTACCGCGGCGTGTATGCCGACACAGCCATCTTCCCCGCTTGAAAAACCTGTCAGCGTGGTCTGGCAGCCGCATCTTGTCCGCTTGCCGCCTCTCTCCCGGACCCGATGCCTGTTCCGCCGTTTCATCAAGTCTCTCTGCCGCCTGCTGGTCTCGGTCTGCGCCCGCTGCGAGGTGCGCGGGCTGGAGAATTATCCCCGCCAGGGCGCGGCGCTGGTGGTCATCAACCACCTCGGCGACGCCGACGCGGTGATCCTGCTGGCGAACCTGCCCGACTTTCCCGAAGTAATCGGCAAGATCGAACTGCGCGACATCCCGCCCCTGCGCTGGGTCATGGATGGCCTGGGCGTGATCTACGTCCACCGCGGCCGGCCGGACCGGCGCGCCCTCTCTGCTGCTCTGGAAGCCCTGCGGCAGGGGCGCAAAGTGATCATTGCGCCGGAGGGGCGCGAGTCGCTCACCGGCGCGCTGGAAGCAGGGACGGAAGGGGCGGCCTTCCTGGCTTTGAAGGCGGGCGTCCCGTTGGTCCCGATTGCCCTGACCGGCAGCGAGAACTGGCGCGTGTACGGCAACCTTAGGCGCTTCCGGCGGACGCGCCTCACGCTGACGGTGGGGGAACCGTTTGCTCTGGCGCGGCAGGCGCGAGGTCCGGGTGCGCTTGCCGAAGGGACGCGGCAAATCATGGAGTCGCTGGCGCGTCTTCTTCCCCCAGAGTACCGGGGAAAATATTCCGATGGGGAGGCTTGAACTGTCCGCCCAAAAACGTGACCTGCATGGCTGCCCGTGCTATAATGTTTTCGTTAAGCAATTATGACGCCGATTCTGACGTTGCTATCATCTCCCGCGTATTTCAGGCCGCTCACCTCCTGGCTGGGATGGGTGGGGTGGGTTATCCTTCTCGGTCTGAACGTTGCGGCTATGCTCCGCTGGCGGGGGATGCAACGCCGGGGGAAAACCCGCTGGTCGCTGCTCCTGCTGTTCACCTTGTTGGCGCCGCTTGCCAACCTGTTTATTGGTCTGCAACTGCCCTCCGGGGCGGCGCTGCCCGAACCGGGCATCCCCTCCGGTCCGCACAGCCCGGCGCTGATGGTCTTTGCCGCCCTGCCGTGGATGCTGGCGGGCGGTTTCCTGGGGCCGGTGGACGCGTTGATCGTCGGGCTGGTGAGCGGTCTGACGCGCAGCCTGTGGGACACCCACAACATCTTCTCGATCCTCGAACCGGCGCTCCTGGCGGTGCTTTTCAGCGCCGCGGTGCGCCAGCGTTACCGCACGCTGTTCTACCGGGCGGTGCGCCAGCCCCTTTTGGTGGCGCCCGTGCTGCTGCCGGTGTATGCCCTGCTTTTCATCCTGGCGGCCTTTTTCTCGGTCTACGATACCGTCGCGGCCCGGCTGGACTTTGCCCTGACCAATACCGGGCCGGCCGCCCTGGCCGCTCTGGGCGAATTGCTGACGGGGGGGCTGTTCGTGCAGGTGGTTGCCATGGCCTTCCCGCGCGCCTGGGGGCGGCAGCAGCCTCTGGAGCCTTCCCCCGGCGAACGCAGTTTACAGGTTCGGATATTGATCGGTGTGGGGACGTTCATCGCCCTGCTGCTGGTATTGCTCATCCTGGGCAACTGGATCGTGGCCGGGAACGCCGCCCGGCGGATGATCCGTGACCGATTGTCCAGCACTGCCGCGGCTGCGGCAGAAAGCGTGCCTTTCTTCCTGGAAACCGGCCAGAACCTGACTCTGCAACTGGCAAGCGACACGCGCCTGCTGTCTGAATCGGGGGAATTCCTGACCGCCATTCTGAGCGAGCAGATTCGTGCGGTGCCGTATTTTGATGCTTTGTTCATTCTCGATACGCAAGGTGGACTGCTGGCAGCATATCCTCCCGCCGCTCCCTCGGACCTGGGGCTTGTGCCGCAGGAATCTGTGGGAGTGGCCCTGGCAGTGGAGGGCATTGCGACCCAGTTCTATACCATCCCGCCCTCGCTCAATGGAACAGCGGCGCGGATCACGTTTATTGCTGCCATTTCGGATGCCGACGGGGTTCCCCAGCGCATCCTGCTTGGGCGGAGCGACCTGGCCATCAACCCGCTCACTCAGCCGCTGATCAACAGCCTGCGCGGGATGGAATCGCTGGAGGGGGAAGGCCTCCTGCTCGACGGCGAGGGATTGATCCTCTACAGTTCCAATCCCGAAAACCTGATGGATGTGTACGAGGGGACGCGCGGCAGCGAGGTGCAGTTCTATGACCTGCCGGCCCCCAACGGGACCCGCAACCTGGTCTATTACCAGCCGGTGACGGGTCATTCCTGGGGCGTTGTATTGAGCGTCCCGGCGGAACAGGCTCAGCAACTGGCGCTCGACATCGCCGCTCCGATGACGATCCTGGTGCTGGCGCTGGCGGCGGCGGCGCTGGTCTCCCTGCGCCTGAGCCTGGGCATGCTGACCAGTTCCCTGCAAACGCTGGCCACCGAGGCCGGGCGGATCGCCCAGGGGCAACTAGACCATCCCCTGCCTGCCGAAGGGGTGGACGAGGTCGGTCAATTGCGCCAGGCTTTCGAGCAGATGCGTGTCCGCCTGCACGCCCGTTTGGAGGAACTCAATCAACTGCTGCTGGTGAGCCAAGGGGTGGCTTCGACCCTCGTGATGGAGGAATCCGTCCAGCCCATCCTGGAGGCGATTTTGGCTACCGGGGCATGCGCGGTCAACGTGACCCTCGTCCCCTATGGCAGCGATCCTGAGGAAGAAAAGAGCCCCTCAGCCTACCGGCTAGGGCCGAAGCGCGAGATCTATGCCTACCTCGACGAACCCATCCTTGCGCTCCTGCGCAAACAAGGACGTCTGGTTTTGAATAACCTGGGAAGGACTCGGCTGGCCGAATTTCCAGATAACAAGCCCCGCCCGGCGGCCTTGATTGCCGTTGCCATGTATCACGAGAACCGCTATTACGGGGCATTATGGGTGGCTTACGACCAGCCGCATCAATTCTCAGACGAGAATGTGCGCTTCCTCTCCACGCTGGCTGGACATGCGGCGCTGGCGGCGGCCAACGCCCACCTTTACCGCACCGCGCAGGTTGGGCGCCAACGGCTGGCGGCGATCCTCGCCTCCACCCCGGACCCGGTGCTTGTTACCGACCAGGAGAACCGCCTCATCCTGGCTAACCCGGCAGCCAGGCAGGCGCTCGGCTTCCCAATCGGTTCTGCCGAAGGGCAGCGGACCGAACGCGTGATCAGCCAGAAGGAACTGCGTGACCTGCTCGAGGCGCTGGGCAGCGGCAGGCAGTCGGCGGAAATCGTGCTGGCCGACGGCAAAGTCTATTTTGCTACGGCTTCGGCGGTGATCGCGGGCCAGAAGCCGGTGGGACGCGTCTGTGTGATGCGCGATGTTACCCACTTCAAGGAACTAGACGCGCTCAAGTCAGATTTCGTCTCTACCGTCAGCCACGACCTGCGCTCGCCGCTGACGCTGATGCGCGGCTATGCCACCATGCTTGAGATGGTGGGAGACATCAACGACCAGCAGAAAAATTATGTCCAAAAGATCATCACCGGCGTAGAGAGTATGTCGCGTTTGGTCAACAACCTGCTGGACCTGGGTCGCATCGAAGCGGGGGTCGGGTTGCAGGTTGAGCGTGTCGCCGTGCTGGACATTCTGGATGCGGTGGTGGATACTCTGCGTTTGCAGGCGGAGCAGAAAGAGATCCGGTTGGGGGTAGAAGTGGCAGACGACCTGCCGCAATTGGTGGAGGCCGACCGCGCCTTGCTCCAGCAGGCTATTTACAATTTGGTGGAAAATGCGATCAAATACACTCCCTACAAAGGCTCGGTGACCCTGAGGGCAAAATCTCGCGGCGTTGCGCTGCAGTTTGAGGTGCAGGATACCGGCATTGGGATCGCGCCTGCCGACCAGCCGCGTCTGTTCGAGAAGTTCTTCCGAGGCAGCCAGCGCGAGGCGCGCGCCCAGCGCGGCTCAGGGCTGGGGCTGGCAATCGTCCGTTCGGTCGTGGAGCGGCACGGCGGCAAGGTCTGGGTGGAGAGCGTTCTGGGGCAGGGGAGTACGTTTTACATGGTCATCCCGATTGCTCAGCCGGAAGGGACGCGCAAAAAGAAACAGGAATAGTCTGTTGTTTCGACGACTTGAATCGTCCAAAAAACATCCTGAGACCGCCTTGTTTACTCTGGCGGTCTCAGTGTATTTGTGGCCCATTAATGAGTCCACTGCAAAAACTTTTTTAACACGAAGGACACAAAGGCAACGAAGGAAATTTAAGGACGCTTTGAAAATGTTGAACCACGACGCAGATTATCTTGAATAATGATTTGTGATTTTGCATTTTCCTGGCGGTCTTCGCGTGCTGCGTGGTGCAATAGCCTTTTTGCAGTAGAGTCATTAATGGATGGAAATATTATTTGGGGGCAGGAGGCAGATATTTCCCAACCAGCAAATCCAGCGCCTGGCGAGTTTCGGAGGGGATCACTGCCGGGTTGGTGATGAGGGCGGAGGCCAGCGCTGTCCCGCAGGCGCAGGTTCGTTCCTCCGGCAAGTTTTTCAGCAGGTTGCGGACCGCCTGCTGGGCGGTCTGGGTGTTCTTGTTCAGGATCTGGATGACCATTTCTACGCTCACCGGCGCTTCGCTGACGTGCCACACGTCGTAGTCTGTAACGTGCGCCATCACGGCGTAGCACATCTCGGCTTCGCGCGCCAGGAAGGCTTCCGGCGCGCAGGTCATGCCGACGATGGACATCCCCCAACTGCGGAAAGTGTTGGATTCTGCTTTTGTGGAGAAGCGCGGGCCTTCGATGGTGATGAATGTCCCGCCGCGGTGAACAGTTGCCCCGGCGGCGCGCAGGGCTTCTTCGACCCAGGCCGACAGGTCCGGACAGAACGGCTCCGCGCAGCCGATGTGGGCTACCAGTCCCTGCCCGAAGAAGGTACGGGGGCGGGCGCGGGTAAAGTCGAAGAGTTGATCCGGGACAACGATGTGGCCGGGGGCGTAATCCTCCCGCAGGGAACCGCAGGCGTTGACGCCCACGATGCGTTCCACGCTCAGGGACTTCAAAGCATAGATATTGGCGCGATAGTTGACTTCACTGGGGGTGATGTGATGGCCGATGCCATGCCGGGCCAGGAAAGCGACGCGCTGGCCTTCCAGCGTCCCGGTAACGATGGGAGCGGAAGGTTTGCCAAAGGGCGTTTCGAGATCGTGCTCGGTGGTATCGGCAAGCCCGGGCATATTGTACAGACCGGAACCGCCGATGATGGCGAGAGAGATTTTCTCATTTGGTTTCATGGGAATCAGCCTTTTGGGCGGGAGGGAGAGGGGCGCCGGCTACCGTGACAACCAGGCGGGTGTCGCCGCAGCGTATTTCGTCGCCGGAGACGACCACGGTTGGCAGGAGTACTTTCTCCTGATTCAGGGTCGTCCCGTTGGTTGATTTCAGATCTTCCAGCCACCACTGCCCGTGGTGGAAATCCAACCGGGCGTGATACGCCGAGACCGAATCGTCGTTCACCTGGCATTCGCAAGCCGGGTGGCGGCCAATGGTCACTTGGGGGGATTTGAAATGACGCAATTGGGTTGTCAAGTCGCTTTGCAAGATGGAAAGTGAAATTGCGGGGATTTGCCGCGAGGCGAGTACGGCGGCCTGATGCCTGATCTCTCGCCAGAGCATCAAGAGCGCCCAAACCAGAAAAATATATAGTCCTGCCGCCAAGAGTGCGCGCAAGGCAAGGATGACAGAACCGCTCATTCAGATTCGACTTCGTCTTCCATCTTGAGATGGGCTGTTGGCCGCTCGGCCGAGGTAGGAGATTGCGGTTCGGTCAGTTCTTCGAGGGCGCGGCCGGATGGCAGATCTTGGCCGAAGATCAACGTCACACCTGCCAGGGAGATCACGTCTCCGGGATAGAGTACCGTCTGGCTGGTACGTTTGCCGTTGACCAGCGTCCCGCCGGTCGACTCCAGGTCGAAGATCACGAACCGCCCTTTCACGGTGCGTAACTGCGCGTGGGCGCGCGAGACGCGCGGGTCGTCTATAACGATATGGTTGTCCAGCCTGCGGCCGATGTTGATTACCGAGCGGTTGAGGGGGATGATCTTGGTCCCGCCCAGGATGAGAAAAGCGTTGGATGGAATGGTCTCCGCTTCACCACTTTCTATTTTTTTGGCTGCTGGGATGCCGCGTGTTTCGCCCAGGGGACTGGTCTTGCTCGAGGCGCTGATGTGCACTTTGCCGGGAGGCAGGCTGGGGTCGGCGGCGGTGATGACTTTGGGGCGGCTCGAAAACCGGAAACCGGCCTCCGTTCCTGTTTCGTGCAGGGCGTTTGCCAGTTCTTCCAGCAGGCGCGGCTCCTGGTTCCATTTCGCTATTGTAGTGGGGTGGGCGGATATAATGAAAACATTGGGGGCCTTAATCAGGCTGCCGCGCTTTACGATGCCGTTGTACAAAGCGGCCGCCAGCAGATGGGCTACCTGGTCCTCGGGCTTGTAGCCGGGGACATATTTCACCAGGTGTTCTTCCACCAACGATTGCAGGCGGGCTTCGAGTTCATCCAGAGTTTTCATGGCAGGCTCCCGCTCGTTATTATAGAGGCGAGCAGATGATTTTGCAAGCCTGGATATATTCGGTGAACTTGGAAACAAACAGCGCCTTAACATAAAGAGCACAAAGGAATCTCTCTGTGCTCCTTATTGCATGGCTGCATATTGCAGGATGAAGCCGGCGGCGTGCCCCCTGCTCATCTGGCGGGGCTGCCGCAATTAGGACAGAATTTTTCCTCTCCTTTCAGCACGAACCCGCAGGATTTGCAGGCTTTCGGCTGCGCCTTGCCTAGCGGAGCGCCGCAGGCCAGGCAGGTCGCTTCGCCCACCGGGTTGGCTGCCCCGCAGTACTCGCACGTCAGGCGCGACAGGCGTTCCGAAATGGCCTTGCTGGCGCCCTTGGCGCGTATAGCGCGCTCCACGGTTGCCCAAACCTTCTCTGTCAGTTGCAGATTGGTCACGTCCTGGGCAAGATCGTCCAGGCGTCCCAGCAGGTTGAGCGGATTGAGCAGCGCGGCGAGTGCCGTCTGTCCCAGGCTGGCAGCCACTCCCAGCCATTCCTGCTCGCCGACCTGCACCAGGATGCCGTCTTTGTGCGCCTGGACATTTATCGTCAGGGCCGTCTTTCCGCCGGACTGGGCGAATTGGGCGCTGGCCACCTGGATAACTAGGTTCTCATTCTTGCCAAACAACTGCGCGCGCAGATTGCCCTGGTTGAACTCGGCCACCAGCGCATGTGCAATGTCCGAGGGGGTGATGTTACCGTGAAAAATTCGCTGTTCCATGATGGATATGGATTATAATCCCTTTGTCAGTCTGGACAAGCCTCCAGTTCACTCTACGCTCAATTCCCCGCGAAGGTTTCTTGATGATGTTCTCCCGGAAAATGACCGGCCTGTTTCTATGTTTATTGGTTGTATTGGCCGCCGCCAGCGGCGCGTCCTGGACCTCTGTGTCTGCCCGCCAGGCGTCCGATGTGTCTGCCCGCCAGGCGTCCGACCCCACCGCCACCCCGACGGGCGGGGGGCCT
>DYKZ01000014.1:11411-31681 GCA_020722345.1 Anaerolinea thermophila
TGTGTCTGCCCGCCAGGCGTCCGACCCCACCGCCACCCCGACGGGCGGGGGGCCTTTCATCACCGTCACTTACGAGGAGCCGATTAATGTACGCGGCGGCCCGAATTCGGTCTATTATCCGATTGTCGGCTCGCTGCCCATCGGCGCAGTGGCCGAAGCGGTTGGGCGCTCGCCGGGCGGCGAGTGGATCAAGATCATCTTCCCCGCCGCCTCCGACGGCAGCGGGGTGGGCTGGGTCTACGCGCCGCTGGTGACGCTTTCCCCCGGCTCACTGCCGATCGTCCAGCCGCCCCCCACGGCGGTCCCGAACAACCCTCCCACGCTCGACCCGGCGTTTGTCGCCTCGCTCCAACCTGCGCCGACCAGTACCCGCCCGCCGACGTTTACCGCGCCCCCGCCGTTGGTCGTCCCGGAGTACGACAACCCGGTTGACGGCGGCGGCTTTTCGACGGGCATCGTGGTGGTCATCCTGTCCGTTGCGGGGCTGGTTGGGCTGTTTTTCACTTCGCCGCGCAGGCGGAGGTGACGGGACGATGTCCCTTCACAAGCGGAAACGGTTCGTACGTTTTTTTATTCCCCTCCTGCTTGCCGGGATGGCGGTGTTGCTGACCCTGTTCGCGTCTCCCGGCGCGCTGACGGCGTTCGCCCAGCAGCCCACCGGCTCCATCGCCACCGTGACCGGGACGGCTGTCGGCGCGAGGGTCAAGGTTTACGCCGACCGCGATATCATCGAAGTCTATGCCGGGCCAGATTCCTACCTCTACCCACCGGTGGGCATCCTCGTGGCCGGGGAGGAAGCGCCTGCCCTGGGCTACTCTCTGGACGGCAATTGGCTTCAGATTGTCTATCTCGGCTCGCCATCTGGCGTCGGCTGGATCTATGCCCCGTATGTTTCGCTCACGCCCGGCTTCAGCCTGCCGGTGATCCCGGCGCCGCCCACGGCTATGCCGCGCGTCACGCCGACGATCAACCCCACCAGCGCGGCTGCTTATGGTTTGCAACTCACCCCCCAACGCCTGCCCACATTCACCCAGGCGGCTCCGGTGGAAGTGCCTGAATTCGAGACTAAGGACGAAGCCCGTTTGGGTGTGCCGGTTGGCCTGATCATCCTCGTTCTGGCGTTGGTGGGGATTCTTGGGGCGGTCATCTCCTTCGTGCGCGGCGGCAGGTAAAGGGTCCGGTTAACGCAGCGAGGCCGCGGCTTTTGCTCCCGGCCTCGTATCCTTCCCAGGAGGGGTGGCTTCCGGCACTACTAGTCTTGATGTCCCTCGTTGGAAGCATTCAGATATTCCGCCGCAAGGTTGCTCCCTGGTCGCTGTCCCTGCTTTCGTTTTCTCATGGTTTCAACCTGCCGTAAAACAAACAGCCGCCCTCCGGTCGAATGGAGGGCGGCTTGATTCTCGCAAGTTATACAACTGCAGGCCTGAATTTGTACCCATACACGAGCATGCCGCGCTCGTCTCCGTCGGAGCGCAGGCGGCGGGTGACCATTTCCACGGGCATGCCGATCTCGGGTTTGTCGTTGCCCAGGTCGGTCAGTTGGGCAGTCACCAGCAGGCCTTCTTCCAGCCGCACCAGCGCCACGGTGTAGGGGGCGGTCTCATTGAAACCGGTGGGGGCTTCGTAAATGGTAGTGAACGAGTACACCTCGCCGCGCCCGCAGAAGGTGAAGGGGGCGCTTGTCTCGCTGCCACATTTTGGGCAGACGCGGCGCGGGGGGAAGGATTTTTCTCCACACTTTGTGCAGACTGTGCCGGTCAGGTTGTAGCGTTGTTCTTTCAAACGCCAGTGGCGGGCGATTTCCATAACTTTTACTCCTTTGAGGACAAATTGTCCTACAGCGTTTCCAGAATATGCGTGACTGCAACGGACGCCGGGCCGGCCAGGGATTGGATCATGGCAACTTTCGCGCCCTCGATCTGGTTCGTCCCGGCCTGACCTCGCAACTGCGCCGCGGCTTCGACGGCCTGATACACGCCCGTCGCCCCGAGCGGATTGCCGCGCGCCTTTAGCCCGCCCAGCGTGGCGCAGGGGATCTGGCCGGTGCGGGCGATGGCGCCTTCGGCGGCCAGTTTCCAGCCCTGGCCGCGCGGGGCGTACCCGGCGGCCTCCAGCGAGAGGGCGGCGTAGATTGAGAAGGCGTCGAAGTACTCGAAGAGATCAACCTGCTCACGGGTAATGCCGGCCTTTTCCAGCGCCTGCTCCACCGACTGCTGGCAGGCGGTGAAGGTCAGCGGGTCGGGACGGTCGTGCAGGCCGAGCGTGTCGCTGACGGAGGCCGAAGCGGCAATGCGGACGATAGGGTGGGGGAAATCCACAGGCAGCCGGTCGCGGCGGCTTAACAGAACGGCGGCCGCGCCGTCGGCGTCCGGGGCGATGTCGAACAGGTTGAGCGGTTCGCAGATCATCTCGGCTTTCTGATAGGTTTCCAGGGACACGGCCTTGCGGTACATGGCGTTCTTGTTCCCGGCCGCGTTGATGTGGCCTGTGAGCGGAAATCCGGCCAGCCCGCCTGCCGGGGCGTTGAACTCGTGCAGGTAGCGGCGGGCAAGCAGGGCGGCCTGGGCGGTGGGCGTCAGCCCATGGACGGCTTCGTACTCGCTGTCGGTCTCCGTCGCGGCGGCAGTTTCCAGGTCCGCGCCGATCGCGTCGGTGAATTTTTCCACGCCGACGACAAGCGCTGCCTCCACCAGTCCACTTTTGACGGCCAGGTAAGCCTGCCGCAGGGCCGCGCCGCCGGAGGCGCCTCCTATCTCGAAGGTGGCCGCCTCGATGCCGGCTAGACCGGCGTAGTCAACCAGCAGCGCCCCCACGTGCGCCTGATGGGAGAAGTTGGGGGCAAAAACGTTGGCGGCAAAGAGCGCCTGCGGCTTCAGCCCGCCTGCATCCTCGATGGCGGCGCGGATGGCCTGCACTGCCAGCGAGCGCAGGGAAATTTCCCAGTGTTCGCCGACCGGGGTTTGTCCGATTCCAGCAATGATGACATCGGTCATAAAAATCTCCGAGTAAAAGGCGATTAGGGATCAGGTAATCAGGGTTCATAATCCCTGATGCCTAATTGCCTGTTTACCTGATTATTTCATCGCAATTTTCCCGCGCATCCGGGCGTACATGGCGTAGTCAATCTCGGTGCGGCGGGCGATGTAATCTTGAGTCTTCAGAGCCTTGTCACGCCGTTCGAGCAGTTTCTCGGTGACGGTGATGTCGAACGCATCAGACCCGGCGCCGGAGCCGAATGAGACCATCAGAATGCGGTCGCCCGGTTTGGCTACGTCGAGTGTGGAGGTCAGGCCGATGATGGCTGCTCCGGCGTAGGTGTTGCCGATGACCGGCGAGAGGAGGCCGGGTTCGATCTGCTCCGGGGTGAAGCCAAGCAGGGAGGCGGCGCGCTGCGGGAATTTGGCGTTCGGCTGGTGGAAGGTGGCCCAGGTGTAATCTGAGGCCTTCGCGCCCATTGCTTCCATCAAAATCTTACCAGCAGCAAGGATGTGCTTGAAGTAGGCCGGTTCGCCGGTGAAGCGGTTGCCGTGTTCGGGGTAGCGTTGGTACTCGCGCCGCCAGAAATCGGGCGTGTCGGTAACGTAGGAATAGACGGCATTGATGACTGCCAGCGACTCGTCGGCGGGACCGATGACAAAGGCCGCGCCGCCCGCCGCAGCGGTGTACTCGAGGGCGTCGCCCGGTTTGCCCTGGGCGGTGTCGAGGCCGCCTGCGATGGCGTAACGTCCCATGCCGGAGCCGACCATACCCATAGCCATCACCATGGCCTCCGTGCCGGCTTTGCAGGCGAATTCCATGTCCGCTGCCTGGACGTGGGGCGCGGCGCCGATGGCCTCGGCGACGATGGTGGAGGTCGGTTTGACGGCATACGGGTGCGACTCGGAGCCGAACCATACGGCGCGGATCTCGGCCGGGTCCACCCCGGCGCGTTTCATGGCGTTGCGCGTGGCTTCGAGCGACATAGTGATCACGTCCTCGTCCAGCCCGGGGACGGATTTCTCCTTGATGGGCAAGCCGGTGCCGCGTCCGCCTACCCAGACGCGGGCGACTTCTTTGGCGGGCAGGCGGTAACGCGGTACATATGCCCCATAGCCGACGATGCCGACCGGACGGGATGGTTTGAGAAGGTTCTTGTTTTCCGTCATTAAGGATTCTCCTGTAGGGGCGATCCTTGCAGTCGCCCTGGGGGGGGGAACACCCCTCAAAGGGGGCATAGCCCGGTCCCTGCGATGGTTTCTATTTCCCAACCAAGATTTTCTCTCGGTTTTGCACAGACCGCTGATTTCGTTCTTCCATGAAATCGGCCGGGAAGCCTTTTCCGTAATCGGATGCAAAACTTTTTACCAGTTCTTCTGCTAAATCAATTCTGACTGTCTTCTCTGCCACCATCCGCGCGGCGACCTGTTCAATCATCTCGCCCGTCGCCCCGGCGGCAATGGCCACCTGGCGGGCGTGCAGGGACATGTGTCCGCGTTGGATTCCCTCGGTGGCGAGCGCGCGCAGGGCGGCCAGGTTTTGGGCCAGTCCCACCGAAACGATAATTTCAGCCAGTTCGGCGGCGGTTTTCACGCCCATCAGTTTGAGCGCTGCCTTTGCTCCTGAGTGGACCTTGGTCGCGCCGCCGACGATGCCCACAGCCATTGGCATTTCCAACGTGCCGACCAGGTCCCCGGCCGCGTCCTTGCCCCAGGTGGAAAGGCTGGTATAGCGGCCGTTACGGGCGGCGTAGGCGTGCGCCCCGGCCTCAATGGCGCGCCAGTCGTTGCCGGTGGCGATGACCACCGCGTCCACGCCGTTCATGATGCCCTTGTTGTGCGTGGCGGCGCGGTAGGGGTCCGCGGCGGCAAAGGCCCAGGCCTCGATGATGCCGTCCCGGACGCGTTCGCCGGAAAATTCGTCGAAGGCCAATTCTTGGACCGGGATCGTGCAGCGCACACGCGCCAGACGCCGGTCTGCCAGGTTGGAGAGGATGCGCAGGTGGACGCGTCCGCCCGTGATGGCTTCGATGCGCGGGGCGAGTCTCTCGCAGGCAGTATTGACGGCGTTGGCGCCCATGGCGTCGCGCACATCGTAGAGCAGGTGAACCACCAGGAAGGGGCCGATGGGGGAGTTGGCGATGAGGCGCACTTCCAGGTCACGCGCTCCGCCGCCGAATTTTTTCAGGAGGGGGTCTATCTCATCCGCCGCTGCCAGCAGTTCGGTCTTGTGTTCCAGGAGCGCCAGGCGCGCCGCCTCGACGTTGGCGGTGTCCAGCACCTGCATTTGCCCGATCATGTGCGGTTCGGAGGTCGTGGCGGTGAACCCGCCCCCGGCGCGCGCTAGTTTGGCCATGAAGGAGGCCCCGGCGATGACCGACGGCTCCTCAATGCTCATCGGGACGAGCACCTCGCGCCCGTTGACGACAAAGTTCAGCCCGATGCCGAGCGGCAGGTTGAAGGTCCCGGCCGCGTTCTCGACCATGTGGTCGGCCTGGCCAGGGAGCAGTCCCCCGGTCTGGAACGGGGCGAGTTCTTCGGGAGTCAGTCCCGCCGCAGCGGCCAGGTCATCCAGCCGTTCCTCGAGCGGGAGATTGTAGAATCTAGGGATGCGTGAAGTGGTCATGTGCCTGATTCTATGCCTGGATTCTGGCAAAACCTATCAAACTTGGCGAATTCGGACATCTATAGTAGAATTATCGCCGAGGTGTTCCCAATGCTGCTGACGCGCGAAGAACTTCAGGAGAGGCTTATTGCTCTCCACCGTGCATCCCTGGAACTGGTTCAAAATATCTCCCTGGAAACTCTTCTCGAGCGCATCGCTTCGCTGGCGTGTGAGCAGGTTGGGGCGCGCTATTCCGCGTTGGGGGTGCTGAACGAGGAGGGTGAACTCAGCCGTTTCATAACCTATGGCATGACGCCGGAAGAGGTCAAGCGCATTCCGCACCCGCCGCGCGGGCGCGGGCTGATTGGCGCGCTGATGCGCGGCGACAGCGGCAACATTCGTATTCCCGAGATCTCCGCCGACCCGCGCAGCGTGGGCTTCCCGCCCGGACACGTCGAGATGCGCACCATGCTGGGGGTGCCCATCCGCCTGGCACAGCGCCAGTTGGGGCAACTTTACCTGACCGAGAAGGAGAATGGGCAGGAATTCACCGCCGATGACGAGATGATCATCGAGATGCTGGCTGCCTATGCTGCGGTGGCTATCGAGAACGCCCGCCTTTACGAGCGCCTGCAGGAAAATGAGCGCGAAATGACCCGCCGGAACGCCGAACTGGGCTTGAGCAATGAGATCGGCTCTGCGCTGGGCTCCTCGCTGGAACTGGACGAGATCCTGCACAAGACCCTCTCCCTGATCATGGCGCACTTCAGGGTGGAGGCCGGGGAAATCTTCCTGAAGGAGGAGGATGGCGAGACATTGCGTCTGACCATCCACCGGGGCGAGGCGGCCGAGGCCTTCTGGACCCGCAACCGGTTCAAATTCGGCGAGGGGATGATTGGCCGGGCGGCCGCGGCGCGCACCCCAGTCATCAGCAGCCATCTTGAGCGCGACGATCCAGCGGTGCGCCAGGCAGTGGTGGAGGCCGGTTTCAAGCAGATTGCTTGTATCCCGCTTCTGGCGCGCGGCGAGGTGGTGGGTGTGCTGACCATCGTCACCCGCAACCGCAAGGCGCTCTCGCGCAACCAGGTGCAGATGCTGGTCTCGATTGGCGGCGTGGCCGGCGTGGCAATTGAGAACGCCCGCCTGCACTACAACGTCCGCCGGCTGGCAGTGCTGGAGGAGCGCGAGCGCATCGGCATGGACCTGCACGACGGCATCATCCAGTCCATTTACGGGGTTGGCCTGTCGCTGGAGAATGCCCGCCAGATATTGCACCAAGATCCCGACGCCGCTGATTTGCGCCTGACGAAGGCGATGGAGGATATCAACCACACAATCCGCGACATCCGCAACTACATCCTGGATCTGCGCCCGCGTCAGTTGCTTGACGAAAACCTGATGATCGGCCTCGAACGCTTGGCGGCCGAGTTCCGCCAGAACGCCGGGTTGGAGGTGGTCCTCTCCGGGCCGAAGAGCGAGTCGCTGCTCGGCCTGCCGCCCACCAATGCCAAAGCGCTCTTCCACATCTGTCAGGAGAGCCTGGCCAACGTGGCCAAGCACGCCAACGCGAGCAGGGTTGCGGTTGACTTGTGGATGGCCGCCGACCGCATCCTGCTGGAAGTGAGCGATAACGGGCGCGGCTTCGACCCCGAAGCGGTCAACCGAGTTATCGGGCACGGCCTGGCCAATATGCAGACGCGCGCCGCCCATGTTGGCGGAGACATCGAGATCACCTCTACGCCGGGCGAGGGGACGACCATTCTCGCCTGGGTGCCGCGCTCCTCATCGTTCAATAAGGCCTGAATCGTCAACCTGCCTTACCGAAACGCAGGAAACCGAGTTTCACGCCTGCCGCATCTCTCCCGCTTGACATTTTGTTTTTTTTAAGGTTTGGCGGACAGGATTCGGTTGACCGGGAAGTGGAAAATCCAGACCCCCAGATATGGGGGCAGACATTGGACCCCTCCAACGGGTTGCGACTGAATCCCGCCGGAGCCTTCTATAGAACACAGATTCTAGATTCGACTTGCTTTAAGGTAGCCCGTGCCTTAAAAATTTGCAACTTTTTAGGCAGGCGTAGGTTTTGCGTATGGAATCAATCCCGGCTTTCTGCTAAAATGTAACCAACGTGCAGACGCAACACGTAACCCCGTAAGTATTTGGAACAAGTTACGACAATCGAGTTTCCCGCTGTGAGAGCAGCGGGTTTCTGTCCCTGCGTCTCGACGTGAAAACGCACCGCCGGATGAGGAGAAGGAATTATGGACGCCGCACAAGCCTGGCAGTCGGCCCTCGGCCAACTTCAGATGGAGATGCCAAAAGCATCTTTCGACACCTGGGTGCGCGACACCCGAATGATCCGCTGTGAGGAAGGGGTCATCACCATCGGTGTGCGTAATGCCTATGCGCGCGACTGGCTCGACAGCCGGCTTTCAGATACGGTCACACGAATCATGACGGATATCATGGGCCAGGGGGTGGAAGTGCGCTTTGTCGTCGCCTCCGAGGCGGAGGAAACGGAAACAGCCTCCCCGTCCGCGGCCGAGGCGGACCTCGCGCCTGCCCCTGCAAACGGACCGTCGGCGCCCCGTCCGCGCGCTGCCAGCCTCAATCCCCGCTACACGTTCGACAATTTCGTCGTCGGGCCGAACAACCGTCTGGCGCAAGCCGCCGCCCAGGCGGTGGCCGAGAATCCTGCCACGGCCTATAATCCGCTCTTCCTCTACGGGGGCGTGGGGCTTGGCAAGACGCACCTCCTGCACGCCATCGGCAATGCCTGCCAGGAACGCGGCCTGTACGTGTTGTATGTCTCCTCGGAAGAATTCACCAACGACCTGATCAACGCCATCCGCACCCACACCACGCCGGCCTTCCGGGAGAAGTACCGCTCCGCCGACCTGCTCCTGATTGACGATATCCAGTTCATCGCCGGCAAGGAGTCCACGCAGGAGGAGTTCTTCCACACCTTCAACACTCTGCACGGCCAGAACAAACAGATCATCCTCTCCTCCGACCGACCGCCCAAGTCTCTCTTCACGCTGGAAGAGCGCCTGCGCTCTCGCTTCGAGTGGGGACTCACCGCCGATATCCAGCCACCCGATTTCGAGACACGCTTGGCTATTCTGCGCGCCAAGTCCGAGCGCCTGGCCTGGAAGGTGCCTTCTGACATCATGGATTTTATCGCCCGCCGTGTCCAATCCAATATCCGTGAACTGGAAGGCGCCCTGAACCGTATCGTGGCTTTTGCCGAATTGAGCGGCATGGACCTGACCCTGCAACTGGCTAACTCGGCCCTGGCCGACCTCCTGCCCCAGCGCACCGACGTGCGGCCTGATGCCGTGGTGGATGTGGTAGCGCGCACCTTCAACCTTTCGGTGGACCGCCTGCTCTCTGCCGAGCGTTCGCGCGAGGTGGCCCTCCCCCGCCAGATCGCCATGTTCCTGATGCGCGAGACCAACATCTCCCTGCCGCAGATTGGGCAGGCGCTGGGCGGGCGTGACCATACTACGGTCATGTATGCCTGTGAGAAGGTGGCCGACTTGCTTCAGAATGATGAACGCTTGAAACGCCAGGTGGCGCAAATGCGCAATCTGCTTTATGGGGCTTCTGCGACCCTGTAAATTGAGATGGTTTCAGTGAATGCCGCCCGGTTTGTTGCCGGGCGGCGTTTGTTTCACAGCGTCCCCTTATACATGCCCCCATCCACAGTCAGCATCACGCCGGTGATGTAACTCGCCGCCGGGGAGACGAGGAACACCGCCGCGTTGGCGAACTCCTCCGGCGAACCCATCCGCCCCAGCGGGCTGTCTTTCGACTGCTTGGCAATCTCCTCCTCGACCGTTGTCCCGTTCTGTTTGGCCCGGAACGTCATCAGTTCGGTGACGCGCTCCGTCTCCGTCCAGCCGGGCAGGATGGAATTGAAGCGAATGCCTGCTGCGCCCAGTTCCAGCGCCAGCGACTTGGTGAGGCCCACGGTGGCGGCGCGGATGCTGTTCGAGAGCACCAGGTTGGGGACGGGCTGTTTGACCGAGTAGGAGGTCACCGTCAGCACGCTGGCGGCCTGCGACTGCTTAAGATGCGGCAGGGCGGAGCGGATCAGCCGCACATGGCTCATCAGCGACAGGTCAATTGCTTTCTGCCAAGCCGCCTCGTCGAATGACTCGAACGCCCCGGCGGGCGGTCCCCCGGCGTTGGTGACGAGGATGTCCAGTCCGCCGAATGCCTGCGCCGTTTCCTCGATCAGCCTGGCCGGCATCTGCGGGTCGGTCAGGTCGCCTGCCAAGCCGATTACCTGTGTACCTGTTTCCTCGTTTATTCTCTCCGCCGCAGACGCGATCTTTGCCTCCTCCCGGCTGTTGACCGCCACCCGGCAGCCTTCGCGGGCCAGAGCGAGAGCCACGGCATACCCCAGTCCGCGCGAGGCGCCGGTGACGAGGGCGCGTTTATCTTTCAGGTGCAGATCCATATTTCTCTCCGTTTACCGGTTTACGCGTTGGCAGGTTGAAATGGTCCAACTTTCAACCCTGACAACTTTGACTCTACCGCAAAAAGGCTATTGCATCGCGCAGCACGCGAAGACCGTCAGGAAAATGCAAAATCACAAATCATTATTCAAGATAATCTGCGTCGTGGTTCAACATTTTCAAAGCGTCCTTGAATTTCCTTCGTTGCCTTTGTTCCTTCGTGTTTAAAAAGGTTTTTGCAGTGGACTCAACTTTTAAACGATCTCGATTTTCGTATTCAATACATCCCCATCCGTCCAGTTGGCCTCAACCCACTTGCGGATTGTCTCCAGCGCAGATTGCAGGTGCGCGGCGTCGTTGCCAAGCATGGCGCAGGCGATGACGGCCTCCTGCCGCTTGTCTTGCAAGCCCATCTCCGCCGCCGAGACATTGAATTGGCGGTGCAGGCGCGCCAGCAGCGGCTTGAGCCGTCCGCGCTTTTCTTTCAGCGAGGTGCAGGCGGGGAGGTGGATGTGGAGACTGAGGGTGGCAACCATGGCCGGTTACGATTTACGATTTGCGAATTACGATTTACAATGACTTACCTATGGACACCGAAACTGCCTATAACCTTGCGCTCGATTACCTCTATTCGTTCGTTGATTATAGCCTGAAAAAGGACACCGATCTTGCTCAGGCGGAGTTCAAACTTGACCGAATACACGAACTGCTGGCGCGGCTCGGCAACCCGCACCGCAAGTACCCGGTCCTGCACGTAGCCGGGACGAAGGGCAAAGGCTCCACCTCGGCGCTGATGGCCTCCGTCCTGACCGCCGCCGGATACAGGACCGGCCTTTACACCTCGCCGCACTTGCAGGATTACGCCGAACGAATCCAGTTGGACGGCGCGGCGATCCCCCACGGCCGTCTGCCGGAGTTGGTGGAGCAGGTGAAGCCGCATGTGGCCGCCATCCCCAAGTTGACTACCTTCGAGATTACCACCGCGATTGCCTTCCTCTATTTTGCCGAAGAAGGAGCCGACGCGGCGGTCATCGAGGTGGGGTTGGGCGGGCGGCTAGACGCTACCAATGTGGTCAGCCCGCGCGTCTCGGTTATCACTTCGATCTCGTACGACCACACCTTTGTGCTTGGCGACACGCTGACGCTCATTACCAGAGAGAAGGGCGGCATCATCAAGCCGGGCGTGCCGGTGGTCTCTTCGCCGCAAAAAGACGAGGCGCTGGCCGTGCTGGAATCCATCTCGGCGGAACGTCGCTCGCCGCTGACACTCGTCGGGCGGGACGTGTTGTACCGTTTCGGCGACCATGCGCTCGATGGCCAGACCTTCGAACTGCTCCCCGCTCCCAAGGCGGTTTCCTCCTTCCATTTTTCGCCCGCCCAATTTACAATACCGCTCCTTGGCCGCCACCAAGTCGAGAACGCGGCCACCGCCTATGCGGGGCTCAAGTTGTGCGGGCTGAAAGTCCCCGATGAAGCCGTCCGGCGGGGATTTGCCGCCGTCAGATGGCCCTGCCGCTTCGAGATCGCCCGCCGCGAGCCGCCTCTCATCTTCGACGCGGCCCACAACCAGGATTCGTTCCTGCGCCTGCGTCAGACTCTGGACGATTATTACCCTCACCGTCCCGTCATTCTGGTGATGGGCGTCTCCAGGGATAAGAGATTCCCGGCCATGCTGGAAGAGATCGCGCCGCGCTTGCGGCTGGTTATTGCCACCCAGTCCACCCACCCGCGCGCCCTGGAGGCGGAGAAGATTGTCGAAACGGCGGGCAGGCTTGGAGTCCGGGGCGAGGCGGTGACGCCGGTGAGCGCTGCCCTGGCGCGCGCCCTGGAACTGTCCGCGCAGAACGGCGACATCATCCTGGCGGCAGGCAGCATCTTCGCCACCGCTGAAGTCAAAACAGCCTGGGAAAATATTACCCTTGCAAAGATCTAGAACCTTGCAAGGTTCGAGGAAAACATGACACAAAACGATTGGTCTTTCGAAAACGAAGATACTTTTGGCGGGGCTTTCTCCCAACGCACCGACGAACTCTACCGCGTGCCCAATGCATTGCCAGACGAGGATGGCTGCATCGAGGCGCTCGTTCTGCCCCTGCGCGACATCGTCATCTTCCCGCACATGGTCACGCCGATCTTCCTGGGGCGCGAGGCCTCCCTGCTTGCTATCCAGGAGGCGCACGAGCGCAACCACACCGTCATCGGCCTGACCCAGCGTGACCCCGACCTGGAGCAGCCCGGGCCTCAGGATTTCCTGCCCATCGGCGTGGAACTGGCGGTGGGCCGCCTGCTCTCGATGCCCGATGGCTCGTCCTCGGCGCTGGTGCAGGGCCGCCGCCGCGTGGAGGTGGTTGAGTTCACCCGCCTGAAACCGGTGCTCAAGGCGCGGGCGCGCCTGATCTACGAGCCTGCCTCGACAGACCGCACCACCCAGGCGCTGATGCGCAACGCCCTCGACCTGTTCGAACGCTGTGTGCAACTGGACCGCACTATTCCCGAGGAAGCGCACCTCTTTGCGATGAACATCTCCGAGCCGGGCTGGCTGGCCGACATGATCGCGACGGCCGTCTCCATCAATCTAACCGAGCGCCAGCAGTTGCTGCTCATGAAGGATCCCCATCAGCGCCTCCAGCGCATCAACACCCTGCTGGCTCAGGAATTGGACGTGCTGGAACTGGAGGACGAGATCCACAGCCGGGTGCAGGACGAAGTGGACAAGAGCCAGCGCGAATTCTACCTGCGCGAGCAGATGCGTCAAATCCAGAACGAATTGGGCGAGGGCGACATTTTTACCCGCGACCTGCGCGACCTAAAGGAGCGCATCGAGCAGGCAGCGCTGCCGGACCCGGCGCGTGCCACTGCCCTCAAGGAACTCGAGCGCCTAAACCAGATGCCGCCCATGGCTCCCGAAGTAGGCATCATCCGCACCTACATTGACTGGATCCTCGACCTGCCCTGGCAGCAGATGACCGAGGACAACCTGGAAGTGAAACACGCCGCCCGGGTGCTCGACCGCGACCACTATGGCCTGAAGAAGGCCAAGGACCGCATCCTCGAATACATCGCCGTTCGTTCGCTCAAACCGAAAAAGGAACGCCAGCCCATCCTGTGCTTCGTCGGTCCGCCGGGAACGGGCAAGACCTCGCTGGGCAAGTCCATCGCCGAAGCGCTGGGACGCAAGTTTGTGCGCGTTTCGCTGGGCGGCGTGCGCGACGAAGCCGAGATCCGCGGCCACCGCCGCACCTACATCGGCGCGCTGCCGGGGCGCATCCTCCAGACCATGAAGCGCGCCGGGACCTCGAACCCGCTCTTCATGCTCGATGAGATTGACAAACTCGGCCAGGACTTCCGCGGCGACCCCGCCTCGGCCCTGCTAGAGGTGCTCGACCCGGAGCAGAATCACGCCTTCAGCGACCACTACCTCGAACTGGATTTCGACCTGTCGAAGGTCATGTTCATCACCACGGCCAACACCCTGATGACCATCCCGTCTGCCCTGCTCGACCGGCTGGAAGTGATCGAGTTCCCCGGCTACATCGAGGAGGAGAAACTCATCATCGCCGAGCGCTATCTCATCCCGCGCCAGGTGGAGGAGAACGGCATCGAGAGCGTCAACCTGCAATTCCCCCCCGAAGCGCTGCGACGCATCATCCGCGAATACACTTACGAAGCCGGCGTGCGCAACCTGGAACGCGAGATCGGGCGCATCTGTCGCAAGGTGGCGCGCTGGAAGGCCGAAGAGAAGCGCTACCCAACCGTGATTACGGCTGACCTGGTGGAGAAATTCCTCGGCCCGCAGCAGTTCTTTCAGACCGAGGCCGAGCGCCAGGACGAGGTGGGCGTCGTCACCAGCCTGGCCTGGACGGAGAACGGCGGCGAGATCATGCCTGTCGAAGTGGCCGTGCTGGACGGAAAGGGCAACCTGCAAATGACCGGCCAGATCGGCGAGATCATGCAGGAGTCGGGCCAGGCCGCGCTGACCTACGTCAAATCCCGCGCCGAACGTTTCGGAATCGAATGGGATGTGTTCGAGCGCATGGACATCCACGTCCACATGCCGGAGGGCGCCATCCCCAAGGACGGCCCCTCGGCAGGCATCACCCTGGCCACAGCCATCATCTCGGCGCTTTCAGGCCACCCGGTCTACAAGGAAGTTGGCATGACAGGCGAGATCACCCTGCGCGGGCGCGTCCTGCCGATCGGCGGTGTGCGCGAGAAGGTGCTGGCCGCCCACCGCGCTGGGCTGAAGGTCGTCATCCTGCCAGAAAAGAATCTCAAGGACCTGGTGGATGTGCCCAAGAAAGTGCGCGAGGACCTGAAAATCATCCCGGTCAACCACATGGACGAGGTGGTTGAGATTGCCATTTCTCCGGAACAGACCATCGAAGCGCCGCACCCGAGGCGCAGGTCGGAAGAACGACAGGACGATGATTGACAAAAAGACGGAAATAAGGAGCCATTCCCTTCTCGCTTTTTACTTTCTCTGATTGCCTATGTCCAATTCCCTCAAAGACAAAGTCGTCCTCATCACCGGCGCTTCCTCAGGCTTTGGCGCGGACGCGGCCAAGTTGTTTGCAAAAGAAGGCTGCATTGTTGTCCTCGCCGCCCGCCGCGTGGACTGGCTGACTGCCCTCGCCGAACACATCCGCGCGGACGGCGGGCAGGCCTTCGTCGTCCCGCTGGACGTGGCCGAGTTGTCCCAGATTGACGAGGCCGTCCAGACCGTGCTTGACAACTTCGGGCAGGTTGACATCCTGTTCAACAACGCCGGCTTTGGCCGCCTCGACTGGCTCGAAGACCTGGAACCGGAGCGTGATATCGAGACGCAGATTGCCGTCAACTTGGCCGGTCTGATTCAGGTGACGCGCGCTGTGCTGCCGCACATGTACCGGCAGCGTTCCGGCCACATCATCAACATGTCTTCCGTGGCCGGCTGGATCGCTGCTCCGCTCTACACCGTCTATGCGGCCGCCAAGTTTGGCGTGCGCGGCTTCACGGACGCCCTGCGCCGCGAGGCTGGCCCGTTTGGCGTCAAGGTATCGGGCATCTATCCTGGCCCGGCGGTGACCGAATTCAGCCTCCATACCGGCACTACCAGAATCAAACGTGAGTTGAAGCCGCCGTCGTTCCTCTACATGACCTCCATGCAGGTGGCCCGGCGCGTGGTGCATCTGGCCAAACATCCCCGGCGGCGCCTGGTCATCCCTTGGTATTACCGCATCGTGGCTGCCTTTGAGAACCTATTCCCCGGCATCGTGGACTGGATCGTCAAGATATTCGTGAACCGCTTCCATCGTCCTGTTTGAATCCGAACCTGACTTTCCTCTGGAGATTGTATGAACCCTGCCCGCCTCGCCAAACTCTCCGCTTCGCTGCGAACTTTTCAACCTGCCTCAGGGCAGGTTGCGGGCCTGGACGCCCTGGCCCTGAATCCCTGCCCCTCGCTTGTCTATCTGACCGGCCTGCATTTCCACCTGATGGAGCGCCCGGTGGTGGCGCTCTTCACGCCTGACGATGACCCGGTAATCATCCTGCCCGAACTGGAGATGCTCAAGGTAGCGGGCTTGCCGGTGCACGCGTTCCCGTATGGCGAGAATCCTGCCGAATGGCAGGCGGTCTTCCGCCGGGCGGTCGAGTCGCTGGGGCTGGACGGTAAACGCATCGGCGTCGAGCCGCGCGCCCTGCGCCTGCTGGAATTCCGCTACCTGCAAGCCGCTGCGCCCGCCGCAGCCTTCCCCGACGCCTCGGAAACGGTCAGCAGGCTGCGGGTCCGGAAAGATGCGGGCGAAGTGGCGGCGATGCGCAAGGCGGTGCAGATCGCCCAGTCTGCGCTGGAGGCGACTCTCCCGTCCATCAAAGTCGGCATGAGCGAAAAAGAAATCGCCGGGGAATTGGTCATCCAACTCCTGCGGCACGGATCGCAGTCCGAGATGCCGTTCGCACCCATCGTCTCCGGCGGACCGAACGGGGCGAACCCGCACGCCGGTCCCAGCGACCGGGCGCTCCAGCCGGGCGACCTGCTGGTCATAGACTGGGGCGCGGCCTGCGATGGCTACATCTCCGACCTGACGCGTACTTTCGCGGTGGGGGAGGTGGAGGCCGAGTACGCGAAAATTCACCACATCGTGCAGGAGGCCAATGCCGCCGGGCGCGCCGCGGCGAAACCCGGCGTCCCCTGCGCGGAGGTGGACATCGCCGCCCGGGCGGTGATTGAGCGGGCCGGGTACGGGCCGTACTTCACGCACCGCACCGGCCATGGCATCGGCATGGAGGGCCACGAGGACCCGTACATGCGCGGCGACAATATGCAAATCCTGGAGCCGGGGATGGCCTTTACGGTTGAGCCAGGGATTTATTTACCTGGAAAGAATGGTGTACGCATCGAGGATGACGTGGTCATCACCGAGACCGGGGCGGAGTGTTTGAGCGATATGCCGAGGGAGATACGTGTGGTTGGTTGATGGTTCATGGTGAATGGTAGGACGGGTCTCAATCTGGTTTTTCCTTGTCCTTATAGAAGGGAAATGTTATACTTCCGGTATAACAAAGGTATAACCTATGGAATATATTAAAACTGCTATCTCCATCCAAAAGCCGCTTTTCGAAGAGGCCGAAAACCTTGCCCGCCAACTGCATGTGCCTCGCAGCCGCTTATTTGTCATGGCGCTGGAGGAGTTTATCAGGCATCGTCAAAACCGCGAACTTCTGGCGCAAATCAACGCGGCCTATGCTGATGAACCCGGTCCGGCAGAACTGGCTGTTCGTGAGAGATCGCTGAAAGCCTATCGTGAAAGCATGGAGGATGAATGGTAATCCGTCAGGGGGATATTTACTGGATTGACCTGGAGGTCCCTTCCGGTTCCGAGCCAGGATACCGCCATCCGCATGTGGTTGTGCAGAACAACCTGCACAACCAGAGCCGCATCCGCACGGTTATTGTCTGCCAGTTGACCTCCAATCTCAAGCGCGCTGAAGTTCCCGGAAACGTTTTTCTCGATAAAAACGAAACCGGCCTCCCAAAAGACAGCGTGGCCAATGTCACCCAAATCCTGAGCGTGGACAAGAGCAGGCTGGACGAATATGTAAGCACACTTTCCCGCCGCCGTATGCACGAAATTCTGGATGGCATCCGGCTGGTTCTGGAGCCGCGCGAGGTGGAGTGAATATGATTACCAGGGGTGAATAGGGATTTTGCTCGGTTCTGGAAGGAACCAACATGCAGCATATTGTTTCTACTTACCTCTCCCTCCTCGACTCCCAGCGCGAGGCCGCCCTCGACGGCCTGACCGAGTCCCAAATCTGGCAGCGCCCCGCCCCGAAAGAATGGTGCATCGGCGAAATCCTTGATCATAACGTGCGCCTGTTCGTCAGCATGCTGCCCGGCTTGCATTTCGCCTGGGCAATCCTCGGCTGGTACGGACGCCTGCGCCGCAGACGGCCTTATTCAGCGGAGATCGAGAACATATACAAAAGACCCTCCTTCCCCATGTCGTTTAGCTACTTTTGGACGCCGAAATACAACCCAAAGAAACCCATCCCGCAGGCGGCGCTCAAGGCGGAGATGGAATCCGCCCACGCCTGGATGCACTGAACTTGCCCCGGCGGGGTTATAATATGCTCGTTCTACCTGTCACTGCTCTCACTCTCTGTTCTCTCTCCTTCCCATGTCCCAAATTATTCCCACTGCTGAACCCTTCTTCTTCCCCGGGCGCGGGGAAAATGCCCGTATCGGCTGCCTCGTCCAGCACGGGTTTACGGGCACGCCCAAGGAAATGCGCTGGCTGGGCGAATATCTCAACGGGCGCGGTTACACCGTCTGCGGGATGCGGCTGGCAGGTCACGCCACGCAGCCGGAAGACATGATCCGTTCCCGCTGGCGCGACTGGCTGGCCTCGGTTGAAGATGGCTACCATCTGTTGCGCTCTTCGTGTGAGCAAATTTTCCTGCTCGGTCTTTCGATGGGTGGGGTGCTTTCCCTGGTCGCGGCAAGCGGGCTGCCGGTCTATCCCGACGGCGAAGGCCGGGGCATTCGCGGCGTGGTGGCGATGTCCACACCCTACGAATTGCCCGACGACTGGCGTTTGCGCCATATCAAGATTTTCTCCAAGATCCGCGCCTACATGCCCAAAAGTGATACTCCTGGCGCGGGCTGGTTCGGCGATGCCTGGAAACAACATGTCGCCTATCCGGCCAATCCGGTGCGCTCCATCGGCGAACTGAACGAACTGCTGGGTGTGATGCGCGCCGCCCTGCCGCAGATTCGCGTGCCGGTGCTGCTCATCTCCTCGCGCGACGACCATTACATCGTTGAAAACAGCATGGAGATGATTTACGCCGACCTGACCACGCCCCACAAAGAAAGAATCTGGATCGAAGGCAGCGGGCACGTCATCACCGAGGAGCCAAAGAAGGAATTCGTCTTTGAGAAGGTGGCTGAATTCATCGCCCGTCTTGCTGCCAACCACCCATGACTCGCGACTACTTGCTTCTGATCGCCTCGCTCTTCTTGTGGGGGATCGGCGAGGGGATGTTCTTCTACTTCCAACCAATTTACCTGCAACAACTAGGGGCTTCTCCCGTGACGATAGGCTTTGTCCTTGGCCTGGGTGGATTGGTGATGGCCTTTGCGCACGTTCCTGCCGGTTGGCTGGCCGATCGCATCGGGCGGCGTCCGCTGCTGTGGGCTGCCTGGCTCATCGGGCTGACGGCTGCCTGGCTGATGGCGCTGGGGAATGTTTTGTTGGCCTTCTCGCTGGGAGTGGTGTTGTACAATTTCACGGCCTTTGTCATCGCCCCGCTCAATAGTTACCTGACAGCCGCCCGTGGCAAACTCTCGGTTGGGCGCGCTATTACGCTCAGTTCTTCTGCTTTCGCCTCTGGCTCGGTGCTTGGTCCCATCAGCGGTGGCTTGCTAGGAGAAACCTTTGGCCTGCGGGCGGTTTATTATGCTGCCGCGATGCTATTCGTCTTCTCCACCCTGCTCATTTTCTTTGTCCATTCCCAACCGCTCGAAGAACATGATGGCCGCCAATCGTTTCGCACCCTGCTCGCGAACCCCCGCTACTTAAACTTCCTTGTTTTGGCCTTCCTGGTCTTCTTTGCACTCTACTTGCCCCAGCCGCTGACGCCCAACTTTCTGCAAAACCAGCGCCACCTCTCGCTGGTGCATATCGGCCAACTCGGCTCGCTGGGCAGTTTAGGGAACGCGGTCTTCAATCTTATGCTGGGACAACTGTCGCCGCGTCTGGGTTTCTTGCTTGCTCAGGCTGGCGTCCTCATTTTTGGGATATTCATTTGGCAGGGGAGCGGTTTACCCTGGTATGGGGTAGCCTACTTCATGCTTGGTGGCTATCGCGCTGCCCGCGCCCTGGCCTCGGCGCAGGTGCGTTCCTTCGTCGAAGCCCATCAGATGGGGCTGGCCTATGGCATTGCTGAAACGCTCAATAGCCTGCCGCTCTTCCTGGCTCCGCCGATTGCTGGCTGGCTCTATGATCTACGCCCCGACTTTATCTATCCGGTTGCGCTAACATTCATCGGCCTGGGGTTGATTCTCTCGCTGTTCTTCCTGCCTCGTCCGGCTGTTGAAACCCAGCCCGGCTTACAGGATTGATCATGCTGATTATTCTCCCACTTCCTCTCGGCCCCTTGCAGACCAACTGCTACCTGATCGCTGACCCAACTCCAGGCGAGGCAACGGTCATTGACCCAGCCGATGAGGCTGATGCGATTCTGACAGAAGCCGAACGCCGCGGCTGGCGCATTGCCCAGATATGGATCACCCATCCGCATTTCGACCACCTCGGCGCTCTTCCTGACCTGGTGTCTCGCCTTGAACCTGCTCCCCTTATTGCTCTGCATCCCGACGATCGGCTGCTGTACGACGCTGGAGGCGGCGCGGCTCTCTTCGGTTTTTCGCTCCCGCCGCTTCCTCTCCCGACCCTCGACTTGGTTCATGGTCAGACTCTGAGCCTGGGCCGCTTCCGCTTCGAGGTGCGGCATACCCCCGGTCATACTCCCGGTCATTGCGTTTTCTACTGCAAAGAAGCCGCGGCTTGCTTCTGCGGCGATCTCATCTTCCAGACCTCGGTTGGCCGCACCGACCTCCCCGGCGGCGATTGGGAGACGCTGGAGAACAGCATACGCGAGCAGATATTTTCGCTGCCCGATGAAACCCGTCTCTTCGCCGGTCACGGCCCGCAAACAACCGTTGGGGATGAGAAAATGTTCAAC
>DYKZ01000143.1 GCA_020722345.1 Anaerolinea thermophila
GCGCGTGGGCGCATCATTGACCGGGTTGATGGTGATCAGCACCGTGCTGGTAGCGGTCTTGGCGCCGCCCGTGCCGGTGTTGCCCTGGTCGTCCACGGTAATGACGAGGGGCTGCTCGTTGCCACTGCCCACCGTGTTGATATTGGCCGTGGGGGTGAACTTCAGCGAGGCGAGCGCAGCGTTGAGCGCGGCCTTGGTGCCGGTGAAGACCATCTTGGTGTCGTCCGTGCCGTCGCCGGTGCTGAACGTCAGGCCCGCGGTGGTGCCCAGGGTGATCGTGCCCTTGGGCGAGGCGCCGAGGTCAAGGGTGACCTGCTCCACTGCGCCGAAGTCGTCGGAATCGGTGAACGACACGCCGCTGACAGGGTTGTCAGTCGAATCCTCGTTGACCGTCAGGGTGGCGGGCGCGGTCAATACCGGGGCTTCGTTGACGTTGGAGACAATGATGTTAAAGGTCCTGACGGTGGTGTTGTTGCCATCGACACCCACGCCCTCCGTGCCATTGCCCACGCCGGCCGTCCGGTCATCCGCCGTGGTGGTGATGAGCACGGTGCTGTTCACGTTGGGATCGTCCGGCGTGTAGGTCATGGCGTTGAGCGTGGCCTGCACGTCGGCGGTCGTGCCCGTGATGGTGACCGTGGCCGTGCCGTTGTTGGTTACGGTCGCGCCTCCGCTGGCGGTGACGCTGATCGTGCCGTAAGGGCTGCCGCTCTCGGTGGCCGCCACGGTCACCGTGATGAGATCCGTCGCGCCCTGACCGATGTCGGCGGCATCACCGACCGTGAAACTGGCGGGAATGGTGATGCTGGTGCCGCTGCTCATGGTCTGGTTGCCCGGCACGCCGAGCGTGGGTGGGTCGTTGACCGGAACGATGGTGATGGTGTTATCGACCGTGGCCGTCTTCTGCCCGTCGGCATGAGTGAAGTCGGCGAGGGTCGTTTGCAGATACAGGCTGCCGTTGCCCACGCCTGTGCCGTTGTAGTTGTCCGCGCCCTTAAACTTGAGGTCGTTGAGCGCCGCCTGCACCTCGGTCAGCGATCCGGTGAGGGTGATGGTGTTGGTGCCGTCGCCGGAGAAAGAGGTCAGCCCGGTGGTGGCACCCAGGATCAGATAGCCCTCGGTGCTGGTGGCGAGCGTGTTATGCGTGCTATCGCTGTAGAGCTTGACGGTGGCCGTGACATCCTCGCCGAAGCTGTCTGCGTCACTCACCGTGAAACCGGAGAGCGTGACCTGCGCGTCTTCGTTCACCGTGTAGGCGCTGGCATTGGAAATGACGGGCGGATCGTTGGAGTTGGACGCGCGCAGCGTGATGTCCCGGGTGACGCGGTTGTCGGCGGCGTTGATCGGCGTGTCGTCGGCATTGTTGGGGCCGGGGCCGCCGTTGGCGCCGCTGGTCAGATTGCCGCCGCTGTCGTAGAGGCGGTCGTCGGCAGTGACGCGGATCTTGTAATCGCTGGCATCGGCATCAGCAGTGAAGGCGACGGTCAAGGACGCAAGGACGGCATCGACCTGGGCCTTGGTGCCCTGCACGATCAGGGAATGGCTGCCCTTGCCGAAAACATAGGCGTTGCCGCCACTCGGGTCGGCGGCGGTGTAGCTGAGCTGCGCGTCAGTGACGGGCGCATCGGTGCTGTCCAGCACCTGCACCTCGACGCGGATGAAGTCGGTTTCGCCGCTCTGGATGCCGTCGGCCAGGTCGAGATCGGCCACGCTCACGCCGGTGATGGCCGTCGTTCCGGCGTCCGCGGCAAAGGCATCGAGCGTGGCGGGCGCATCGAGCGTGGGCACGTCGTTGCGCGGGGTGATTTCGATGTGGTAGATGGATGACGTTGGCGGCGTGCCCTGGGCAAAGTGTTGCGTCTCGTTGGCCGTCCAGTCGCCGTCGCTGACCACATAGCTGAAGGCGTCGGTCTGGGTATTTTCGCTGCCGTTGTGTTTGTAGCTGATCCTGCCGTTGTCCAGATCGTCCTGGGTGAACGTCGAGCCTACGCCTACGGGCGAGCCGTTCAGCAGCAACTGGCCATTGACGGGCGCATCGGTGATGCGGTACTGGCGCTGTACGGAGGAATTGTCGTCATCGCCGAAGGAAAGATGCGCGCCCGTAGCGGGCGTGGGCACGCCCGAGCCCGGCACGCCGTTGATGGTGGCATAGCTCGTTGCCCCGCCGATGGTCGCGGTGGCGCCCTCCTGGATCGCCCCGGCCTGACCGGTGACCAATTCCGACTTGGAGAAATAGGCCGGCGCGTCGTTCAACGGCGCCACGGTGATGGGCATGGTCACTTCCGCGCCCAGGCTGTCGTGGTTGGTCTCGGTCACCGGGTCGCCGCCAGGGGTGCCCGTGCTGTCATGCCCGACATTCGCGCTATCCAATGGCCTGAGCTTGAAGCTATCGCTATTGTTTTCTTCGTTGCCGTCATGGGTGTAGACCAGATTGCCCGCGGCCAGATCCGCCGAGGTGACGACCGTCGTGCCCGGCACCACGTCCACACCGTTGAGCTTGAGCGTGCCGTGCGCCACGCTGCCGGTGATGAGGAAGCTCAAGGACTGGTCGGACGCGTAGCCGGTTTCGTTGTCCGAGGCGGAGTTGTCCGCATCGGACAGGGCGATGTGGCCGGTCGTGAGGACGAAGCTGGCGCCTTCCTCGATCAACTCGCCCGTGATCGCCGCGGCAGGGGTGTCGTTTTGCGGCGTGGCGTTGATGCTGAAGGTCTGCGCGGCGGTGGTTTCCAGGCCATCGCTCACCATGTAGGTAAAGCTGTCGATAAAGTCTTCGTCGCCGGCATGGGCGAAGCTCACCCGGTTGTTGTTCACGTCGTCCTGGGTGAAGGTCTGGCCGACGCCCAGGGCCGAGCCGTTGAGCCGTATCTCGCCGCTGCTGGGCGCGGACGTTATCCGATATACCACCTCTTCAGGCGACTGTTCGCTGTCGGTGGCGGCGAGCATGGTGTTGGTGAGCGTGATCGTCTCAGCTTCCAGCAGAGTCGCGCTGTTAGTGCCGCCGGCGACCGGCGCCGTGTTGACCGGCTTGGGATCGGGCAATGGATCCAGGTCGCCGGGCCCACCAGGAAGATTGACGTTGATGTTGAAGGTGTTGACCGTGAGCGGGCTGGTCTGGGCGGGGGTGTCGTAGATGCCGCCGTCGCGCTCATCTGGATAGATGCGCTGGCTGCCATCCTGGACGGTGAACGAGAGGCTGTCGGTGTGATTCCCGCCGCTCCGGGCGACGTAGACCAGATGTCCGGCTGCGATGTCGGCCTGGGTGAAGGTGGTGCCTGGGACCAGCCTCTTCCCTTCCACCATGAAATAACCGAGATCCGTGTTAGGCACGCCGGTGACCGTATAGGTGAGGTTGGCGTCGGGCGTGTCGCTGTCGGTGACCTGGAGCATCGCCGGGGTGACGGTGATCCTATAGCCGGTGCTGCTGTCCGACATCGTCTGGGCGACGTCGGTCGCCAGCACCGGGTCGTCGTTGTTGGGGTGGATTCGAAGGCTGACCGTGCCGGTGGTGGTGGCAGGTGTGCTGGTGCCGCCGCCATCGTCGGTGACGCTGATATTGAAGCTGTCCGCCGTGGTCTCGCTGCCGTCGTGGCTATAAGTGAGCAGGGTAATGTCGTTGACCACGAAGCCTGATGTCGTGATGGGCGAGCCGTTGTAGAGCAGCGTGCCATGCGCGGGCAGGCTGGCGATGGTGTACGTGTTGATGGCGGCGCCCTCGGGATCGCTCACCGAGATCGCGCCGCGCTGGGTGCCCAAGGTGGGCAGCAGGCCGTTGTCGTCCAGGCGCACGCCGGTCTCGCCTTCGATGACCGTGATGTCACCGCTAACGCTGGGCGGCTGGTTGACCGGGGCCAGGTTGATCGTGACCGGCTGGTCGGTCAGGATGCCACCGGCGCCATCGTCAATGGTCAACCGGAAGGTATCGGTATCTCCGGTGGCGACCTGCGAGCCGTTGTGGACGTATGACATATTGGCGATGTCGGACAGCGCGAAGGTGGACCCGACCAGGACGGGCGAGCCGTTGTACATCAGGGTGCCATGCGTGGGCAGCGCGGTAATCTTGGCGATGGTCTGGGCAGCCAGGCTGTCCACGTCGGTCAGGCCCAGTTCCGCCTGGGTGAAGCCCTGCCCCGAGGTCACCGGGGGCGACGCATTCACCGATCCGCCCTCGGGGACGGAAGCTGGCGTGCCGCCGCCCATCGTGGGCGCGTCATTGACCGGCGACACCGACAGATTGGTGATGCTGAGCAGGGTGGGGCCGTCGCTGTTGGTGATGTCAGAGATGCTGATGTCGATCTTCGGTGAATAGCCGGAAACGGTGCCGTTCTGGTTTGCGTCCGGGGTGAAACTCATGCCGTCCATGGCGGCGTTGATTTGGCTTGCATCGCCTTGAATGGTCACGTTGCTGCTGCCATTGGCGCCCGCGGTCACCGTCCAGCCGCTGCCCGCCAGCGTGATCGTACCGCCGGTGACGGTGAACGATGCTTCCATCACCGCCGGGTTTTCGGCATCGGCCACCGTGACGCCGGTGATGGCCAGCGCGGTGTCTTCCGGCGTGGTGCGCGGGGTGTCGGCGCCGCTGTCGGTGAGCGTCGGCGCGATCGCCAGCGTGTTGTCAAAGCTGGTGAGCGCCAAAGTGGTCGCCTCGATGCCGCCGCTGGCCGTTTCCAGCGCCCAGTCGCCGCCAAGACGGGCGGCGCCGGTCGTGTCGGTGGAGGCGGCGATATCGGCGCCAGTGGCCGCGGCAAGCGCTTCGACGAACGCCTGACCCTCGGCGCCTGCCGCTACGTCGCAGCCGTAGACCAGAATGTCGGCACTCTCGGTAAGAGCGGACTTGATAACGGCCATGTCTGCCGCGTAGCGACCGTCGATGCCCTGCGCATCCAGCGATCCGTTGCCCAGCTCGATTCGCCCGGCATCGCCGTGGCTGAGAATCTGCACTGTCGAGACGCCCGTGCGCCCGGCCAGGGTCTCGGCGATTTGCGTGACACCATCGCGGTTGGGGTCGAGCACGATGACTTCGCTTTGCTGATGCTCGTCGAGAAAGGATTGCACGCCTGCAACGCGGGCATCAACAAAAATGACCTCGGTGCCATGCGTTGGCTCAGCGGCACCGGTTTGCAGCCGGTCCGGCGCGGCGGCGCGGTTCGGCTGGGCCTCGGTTGCCAGGGCGTGGCCGTCATGCCCGGCATCGGTGTGATGCGCGTCCCAATCCGTGGCGCCAAGCGCGCCGTCAAACACGATACGGGGTTCCAGCGCCAGGCGTTGGCTCCTGGAGCGAAACAATTTGGACGAATTACGGCTTAGCATGACAATCCTCCTTAGTACCGTTCCACCAAGCCATTGGTCTGAGGGTGACGGGGTGGGGATAGACGGTGTTCAATGCCCAAGGCCACACATTCCTGGTCAAATGCGTGGTTTTTTGAGGTATGTTGAGAAAAATGGACACCAAAAATCGAGCCCTGGTAGAATGGGATGAAATGGAGGTGTCGCATGGAGAAAATTCTCTACGGGCAGTATACGAAGGAGTTTCGGGAAGAGTTGAGGAGCCGCGGATGCGATTCCGGGAAAGGCGAGAGCAGATGCAGCGACGCGAATTTTTTATGTGGTACCCTCCGCTTACGAGATTTCCCTCATGTGAAAAAAGGATAATTTATG
>DYKZ01000144.1 GCA_020722345.1 Anaerolinea thermophila
CTTCGTTGCCTTTGTGTCCTTCGTGTTTAAAAAGGTTTTTGCAGTGGACTCATTTTTGGTTCATTGGGAATTGGCGTGGCGCGCCGCCAGATGTAGGGCGGAATTAATTCTGCCCTACGGCGTAGTGCCAGATATGAGGACGAATCACGGAAAATCCCAAAGAGACAAAATCGCCGGGCATACCGCCAGGCGATTTTTGGTTTTTGAAGGCTGGGCGCTAACCAGGGTTGGTTTGAACGAAATGTCCCACAATCACGCCAATCATCACAAGCAAGAAGGCCGCCAGCAGGATCCCCGCCGGCCACATGGCAAGCAGGACCGACCCCATCCCGGCCAACACGACCACCGCCAGGGTCAGCATGGCCGACCAGGTCTCCCGTGCCCGGCCCTTAACCGGACGCGAGACGAGCCACAACCCGCCGCCCAGGATTATCCCTGCCAGGCTGACGGCGACGATCAGTCCTGTTGCCTGCTTGCCGGTCAAGCCGGGCAGGTCCAACACCAGGATTCCGCAGGTCTGCTCCACGTCCGGAGACGGGTACGAGGCATACGTCATGATTTTTGCAAAGGCAAGGTTTCGATAAGCCAGGTCGCTCTGGCTGATCTTCCACTCCAGCGATTCGCTCTCGCCAGGCTCGATTTCAAGCCGCGTGATCTCTGTGCGGAATATCGAGGGGCTGCTGGCCTGAAAGCGGACACTTGGGCGGATAGCCCTCTCGTTATTGTTCTTGAAAACGGCGCGCACAACCCCAGTTTCATCGGAAGCGATCATCACCGGGCAGTAAAAGGCCGACGTGGGCTTGTACCCGAAGCGGTCGAATCCATAGAACACCGCTTCCACGTCTGCAAGTGTGGCCGCAGCGAAGAACGCCGCCCCGGAAAGGATGCCTATTGAAAATAAAACAATGGCAAGAATTCGAAAAAATGATGTTTTCATTTTCACTCCAGAATCCCGATTATAAAACACTCCTGCTTATGAAAGCACTCGCCGGCTACTTCCGGCCAGACTCCAACTCAAAAGTCACGCCGTTGGTGATGACTTCGATCCAGCCATCCTGGTCGGTGCGCAGGAGCGTCCGGCCGGCGGTGCGCTGGAGTACTGTCTCGTCTGGAAGGCCGAACTCGTCATCCGCCGCCACGCTGAGGACGAACATCTGCGGCTGCAGGTTGCCGATCCAGTCCCCGCGGTTCAGCGGCGCGTAGCCCGAATCGGCCAGCAGCAGGATGTCCACCGGCCCGACCTTTTCCCCGTAGTCCAGCGCCTCGAGGGAATCGTAGTTAAGGCCGATTGGCAGCAGGGCGCGGAATTCCCCCCACGTGACGAGCAGCACGGCCCCGCGCGGCGTCACGGTTAGGACCTCGAGCCGGCCCCCGTTCCCCAGGTCGAGTGTGTACCCGGACGCGGCGCGCGTGACCGGGACGCTGTTTTCCGTCAGCCACTCGTTCAGCCGCAGGGACGAGTAGGAGGCTTCGGGGTTGCCCGCCCAGAGCACATTCAGCGCCGGGAAGCGTTCCAGCACGGTGGGCAGAGCCGCCACCTGCTCCTCCTGCGGTGAAGCGATGATGAGCCAGTCGAGCGAACGGTTCAGGGGGGAGAGCCTTCTCCCGAGGCTGCTGGAGAGCACAGACGGGCTTGGCCCGCCGTTGACCAGGAGGTGCCGCCCGTTGGGGGTCTTGATCAGGATAGCGTCTGCCGAGCCGACGTCCAGGAAAGTCAGGTGCAGGCGGCCATCGGGGGCGGCAAAGGCCGTGTTCCACGCCAGGAAGGTGACCACTGCCAGGGAGGTGAGCAGGACGGCCGGGCTGGCAGCCGCGCTCAGGGCCGCTTTAACGCGCCCCCGGCTGAAGGTCCAAAGGAAGAGCACGGCGTAGAAGAGCAGCACAAACAGGAAGGAGAAGTCTCCCAGTACGATAACGCCGTGCGGCAGGCGGTCAAACAGTTCCACCAATCGGATGGTGTAGGCGGGGAACGGCCAGGCAATCCAGGCAAAGATTTTCCCCAGCGGCAGGTAAATGAAACTGAGCAGGAGAGCCAGCCCGCCGAGGATCATCACCGGAGGCTGGGCGGGCAGGATGAACGGGTTGGCGATCAGCGAGACAAGCGAAATGCGCCCGAAATGCCAGGCCATGATGGGCAGGGTGGTCAGTTGGGCGGCGAGGGTGAAGAGCACATATTCGGCAAGCGGGGCGGCAATCTTTTTGGCGGTTTCGGGCAGGGTGAAGCGCCCAATGAGGCGGACGGCCCACCGGTGGAACGGTTCGGCGTAGAGGATGAGGCCCAGGGTGGCAAAGAAGGAGAGTTGGAAGCCCACGTCCCAGGGGGTGAACGGGTTGGCCGCGCACATCACCGCGGCGGTAAAGGCCAGGGTGTTGAGCGCCGTCTGGCGGCGGCCCACCTGCCGGGCGAAGAGTCCCAGCCCGCCCATGATAGCGGCGCGCACCACCGAGGCCTCCGCGCCGACGAGGATGGTGTAGAGTGCGATCCCCGCCACAGCCGCCCAGACGCCGCGCCGCGGCCCCAAGATGCGGCTGAAGAAGGTCACGAACAGGGCGGCGATGATGGCGATGTTGAAGCCCGAAATGGCGATGATGTGCGCCGTGCCGGTGTTCTTGAAGGCTTGCTGGAGGTCGGCGGGCAGGCCGTTGTCCACGCCGAGCAGGATGCCCGCCAGAAGCGAGGCTTCAGGGTCGGGGAAGATGGCGTAGATGTTGGCGAGGGCTTTGTCTTTCAGGTCATAGACCCAGCCCAGGAGAACGCTGCCGCGGCGCGGGAAGGGCAGGCGCGTGACCGAGGCGCTGGGCATGTACGAGTGGATGCCCTGCCGGGCGAGGTAGTCGCGGTAGGAGAAATCGTCGTTTTCCGGCGGGGCGCTCACCTGGCCGCGCAGGCGGATCACGTCCCCGTAGCGCCAGGTCTCGCCGTTCTTCACCCGCACCAGGATCAGGCCGCCGGCCTCCAGGTCGCCGTCGCCGGTGTCCACCGCGCTGACCTGCACGCGCAGGTTGGTGTACGTGTCGCGCACGTCGGGCGGGGCAATGACCGTGCCGGTGACGAGCAGATCGTACTGCCGGTCGTTGTACCAGGCGATGTGGTAGGCGTTTATCTCAGGTTGCGCGGCCTGATAGCGAGCCGCGCCGAGGCAGAGGGTTGTCAGCGACAGCGCCAGGATGAACCAGTCGGCGGCAGAGATGCGCAGGGGCCGGAGGTCGAAGCGGAAAAAGAGTCCCAACACGGCCAACGCCAGCAGGGAGGTCGCGCAAGCGGCCAGCAGCCAGGTCCAGACGGGGAACGTCACCCGGCTGGCGAGCAGGATGCCGCCGGCGAAGCCCAGCGAAAGCCACAGCAACGGCAGGCGCGTCACCAGGGCGTCGAATTTGGTATGGGGAACGTTGGAGGTCTGGTTCATATCCCTGCCCTGATTGTAAAAGCGAAGGCTGTCGGCGGCAAGCCCTTCCGTTCTCATTTGACAAGCCTCCCCCTGCGCGATACACTCGGCCTATCACCTGCCTGGAGGAATGGAGACCCGATGAAAACCCGACACGTCCTTCTGCTGACCATCATCCTGCTGTCTCTGCCCGCCTGCGGCCCGGCCGCCCCGGACCTGGGGTGCGCCGCGACCATCGAGGCGTTGAACACGCTGCGGCAGGGTCTCGCTGTTCCCGAGCATCTCCTGACCGAGGAAGCCGTGGAGGACGGAACAGAGTTCGACCCAAATGCCTACTTCGACGTTTTTCCCCATCTCTCTATGGAGGCAGACTACCTGCTTGACTTCGTCTACACCTACGACTTCATGAGCGGTTCCCCGACCATCTTTGCCCGCCGCACAGATTGGCCACCGTTCAAGTCGTGGGCCGATGTCCGCCCCGGCATGGACAACTACCTCGACCATGTCCAAGTGGACGGCACCCCGGAGGGCTACTTGCAATACGCCATCCTTTCTACCACCGCCGAGCAGTTCTATCTCTATTGGCACGCCGCTTACAACGATCTGGAGATCATCTGCACCCAAGAGACAGTGCGCAATTACGTCAGAGCCATCCAGAGCGGGGATTACGGTGAAACGTTTACCGGCGAAGCGCGGGCGCAGGCGCTGTCCATCGAAGATGTCGAACCCTCCGTCACCATCGGTGAGCAGACCGTCGAGGTCCGCATCGTGACGTTCACCAAGTGGGGCGGCTTCTACCGGCTGACGTTTACCATCAACCGCTCTTTCCCGCATTTCATCCTCGATGTCCAGCAGGAACTGCTGGCACCCTACAACTGCGGCATCGTTTTCTAGGCCGGGCGTCTGTGCTATACTTGCACAGATTTTTCCGCCAAGGAGTTTCCTATGGATTTGCACACGACGGACGATGCCGTCATCCGGCGCATCCGCTACTTTACCGAACGCGAGCGTATGCTACGTGAAAACGACCTATACTTCTACAACCAGCCGGTGGAGGAGATTCGCGGTGGAGCGCGCGTCTTGGTGCGAGGCCGCGAGATGGGCATGTACGCCTCCTACAGTTACCTGGGTCTGATCGGCCACCCTCGCATCAACAAAGCCGCCCGGGAGGCCATAGACAAGTTCGGCACTGGGACGAACGGTGTCCGTACCCTGGCCGGGTCGCTCACCATCCACACCGAACTGGAGGAAACCATTGCCGAGTTCAAGCACGCCGAGGCGGCGGTCACCTACTCCTCAGGCTATGCCACCAACCTGGCGGTCATCTCCACTCTGATGGGGCGCGGTGACTACGTTCTCTCCGACAAACTCAACCACGCCTCCATCGTGGACGGCTGTCTCATGTCTGGGGCAGAGTTCCGCCGCTTCCGCCACAACGACATGGAAGACTTGGAACACCGCCTCCAGCAGGTGCCGGAGGGCGCGGCAAAACTGGTGGTGGCCGACGCGATCTTCAGCATGGATGGGGATATGGTTGACTTCCCGCGCATCGTGGAACTGTGCAAGAAATACAACGCCTGGCTGATGATGGACGAGGCCCATTCGGTGGGCATGCTCGGCAAGACCGGGCGCGGCATCGAAGAACATTTCGATCTTTGGGACAGCGTGGATATCAAGATGGGCACGCTCTCCAAGACCATTCCATCCGTGGGCGGTTACGTAGCCGGGAAGAAGGAACTGATCCAGTACCTGCGTCATGCCAGCCGGGCCTACATCTTCTCGGCGGCCATCCCGCCGGCGCAGGCTGCCGCGGCCAACGAGGCCTTCAAGGTCATCCTGGATGAGCCCTGGCGGATCGAGAAACTGCGCGCCAACGCCGAGCGTTTCCTGACCGGGCTGAAGGGGGCCGGCTTCGATACCCTGTACAGCACCACGGCCATCGTCCCGGTGCTGTGCGGCAGCGACGAGCGCGCCTTCGCCCTGACGCGCCAGTGTCAGCACCACGACCTGTTTGTTCTGCCGGTCGTCTCTCCGGCCGTCCCGGAGGGGTTGGCGCGCCTGCGCGCCACCGTCCTGGCAGCGCATGAACCGGAGGAAATAGATTATGCTTTGGAGGTAATCGAGAAGGCCGGGAAGGAAATCGGGATTATTTAGAGCCTAACTCGGACAAGCCGAAAGAGATTCAAACACGAAGGACACAAAGATTACGA
>DYKZ01000145.1 GCA_020722345.1 Anaerolinea thermophila
TATGGCAATGCCGACCGCAGGTCGGCGGTACATTTGGCTGCGGCTGGAGGCCGCGCTATGCCATCCCTTCGGGATTACATCATCACAACCCCTCGGTTTACAATCATTCCACTCCTCCGAAGTTTTAACCCCACAGCGTTTTCGTCATCTTCACAACCTGATTATAGATTCTTGTCAGGAAAATCCTGCCTGGCGTAAATAAACTTTCATGAAATCGTCCAGGTCGCCGTCCAGGACAGGCTGGGCATTGCCGCGCTCGTACTCGGTGCGGTCGAAGCCCAGGAGCGCGCAGCAGGCCCCGGGTCCGGACCGCCTTCTGGAGGTTGGCAATCACCGAACGGGTAACTTCCAGTCCCAAATCCGCCTGGATCAGCAGGCTTCGAGATCGTCCCAGGTCTCATCGGTAATTTCGGTCGCGCCGGGCAAGCGGGCGGACACGTCCAAAAGCCGCCTTGCTGGTGGGGGTAAGCCCGGTACGCAATCGTGAAAGTAGATTGTTCATGCGGCGTGGGATTACAACACGGCGTCTGGCAGGCTTTTGTGTTATACTCGCGCCGAATTTTTACTGGAGGGCAGTCTGTGTCTGATAACTGGCAAGAAGTAAGTGTCACCTGGAAAGGCCAGTCGCTCTTCGCGGCAGAAAATGAATCCGGCGGCAGCATGGAAATGGACGGCGGGCGCCCGTCTGAATTGCTCGCCCCGATGGAGCTGGTGCTGGCGGCCCTGGCCGGTTGCACCGGCGTGGACATCGTTTCGATTCTCAAGAAAAAGCGGGCTGAGTTGGCTGATTTCAAAGTGCGGGTACGCGCCAAACGAGCCGACGAACACCCCAAAGTCTATACCGAGTATTGGGTAGAGTATCTTTTTTGGAGCAATGACATCCAAGTGAAAGACGTGGAACAGGCCATCCAGCTTTCGAAAGACAAGTATTGCTCGGTGAGCGCGATGCTGAAGCCCGGCGCCGACTTCCACTACTCATACCAAATTCTTAAACCCGGTGAAACCGCTTGACAAGAAAGGATTAATGTAAATGTTAGAAGACCCCATCCACGTGACCGATTCGGCTTTCGAGAAGACTGTGCTGAATTCGCAATTGCCCGTGATCGTTGATTTCTGGGCGCCCTGGTGTGCACCCTGTAGGATGGTCGCCCCTACCCTGGAAAAACTCGCCAAAGAGTATGCCGGCAAGATGGTCGTCGCCAAAGTCAACACCGACGAAAATCCCGAATGGGCCAGCAGGTTCGGCGTGCAGGGCATCCCAACCATGCTGTTCATTGCGGGCGGCAAGGTCGTCCACCGCCAAGTGGGGGCGCTGCCTGAACGGATGCTGCGGGACGTGGTCTCACAGTTCATGGAAGTGATCAGCCAGCCGAATTAATCCCGTTGACAACCGACGACGTCCCGCAGGCTTGGGAGAATCGCTCCAGGCAAGAGAAAACCTGCGGGACGTTGCATGATGATTCACGCAACCCGCCCAGAGACGGAGGCCGGCGTGCTCATTGCTGGTGTGAGTGCACACCGCCCAATCCACGGGCTTTCAGGCTCTCCAGGAAGGCTCGCCAGTGGACTTCGTGCTCGCTCAGGGATACCGAAACGCCCAAAATCTCGCGTTTCCCGTCCCGATGGGTGGAATTTACAGAAAATAGTTTACACTACTTTTGCGGGCCGTTTTTTTATGTAGTCACTTTGCGCAACCTTAATTCAATAAGGTCAGGATGTCTCTTCTCATTCGTCAAAATCTCGATATCAATTACCTTCGTTACTATATGGATTGGCGCGAGCAGGAAAAGGGGAAAGAACTGCATGAAAGGGGGCAGGCTCGCGTCACCGAGTTCGATGGTGAAAGCGCCGTTTTGGAAGTTACCGACAAAGCGCGTGTGAACCGGGTCGTTGCTCAAGCGAAGCGGCAACACGTTAGTTTTGTCTGTTCCTGCGAGGCAAATCGTCTTTGTCGTCACATTTTTGCGGCAGCGCTCACTTTGTACGAATACCTGAAAAACGTGGCGGAAAAAGATTGGCGTTACAGAGTCGAATTGATGCTGGAAAACGCTCCGCCTCCTCCAAAGAACGCTGCGCCAAAGAAACCGCCCACACCAGCCGTTCTGTTCGTCGGATTGGAGATTCGTAAACAGAATCGATCCCCATTTTATATTGCAACACTGCAACCATACTTCATCTCTGCTGAACAATGGGGCGCCGTGCAGGAAGCAGCAGGGAGCCAGGACCCGGCGCAGGCCGCGCTGGACCTGCTGACCCGGCGTAGCGACTGGCATCCCTTTGCTCGCCCTTACCTGCGGCGGGCACCTGTTCAGGCAATCAATTTGACGGTCGAAGGACTGGAATTGATTGAGATGACTCTGTCAACCAATTATGACTACGAGGAGTACGAGCACTTTTCTCGATATTATCCGAGTCACTTCGCTTTTTCGTCTATTCCCTCCAGCCGCCTCTCGCTTCTCTCTCGTCTCAACGTTCCTGTGCTGCTTCGCCAGGAAGAACATTTTCTCTCCCATTTGCATATTGATCAGAAGCCGGTTCCATTACAGGTTCTCCTGACAGAAGGCCCACAGTACCACGAATTAGAGGCTGGCCTGCAAATTGACGGCCATTCTTATACCCTTTCCGGGCGCAAGCTTAAGATCTTCTCTGATGTCTCTCCGGTATGGGCGCTGGCAGATGAAACGTTAGTGCAAATTGCCAATCCCGAGATCCTCCCATTGATGGGGGCTTTCCCGCTCAAAATTCCAAACGAAGAAGTCGAAGACTTCCGCAAACGCTACTTTGGCCGCCTGTCGAAACACCTGTCAATCGTGGGCGAGACGATCACATGGGAATTTTTCGAAGCTCAACCTGTCCCTCGCCTGTATTTGACCAAACAAGGCGATAGTCTTATCGAAGCCGAACTGCGCTTTGGGTACGGCGAATACGAGTTCCCGTCGCAAGGAATGAAAACAGTTTCTGAAGAAATTGTCGAAATCCCTGGCCGGTGGGGCGGGGTCAAAGTCCAGCGCAAAGACGAGGAAGAACGAAAATATTTCTCGATGCTCAGCGATGCACGCTATGGCCTCAAGCGGGCCGGCATCAATCGTCCCGGCATCTTCCAGATTCGTGCCCGCATACACCCCCTTGATTTTCTCGTGAAATGCATTCCCGCTCTCACCGAAGCCGGCTTCGAGATTTATGGCGATAAAGACATTGCTAAAGTCAATCGCTACAAACCGATTCTCAGCCTCAACATCTCCAGCGGCATTGACTGGTTCGACGTGCAGGCAATCGTGCAATATGAGGACCAACAGGTCAACTTCAACGAAATCCGCAAAGCCCTCAAGCGCGGCGAACGCTACATCAAATTAGCCGATGGCTCAATTGGGCAAATTCCTGAAGAATGGCTGGAGAAGTACAAACATCTCTTTGCCCTGGCCGAAGAGACTGTCGATGGACTGCGGGTCAGCGATTTGCAACTCTCCCTGCTGGACGAACTGCTGGCTGAAGCCGAGACAAAGAACATCGCGCCTGAATATCAGGCCAAACGCGAGCGGCTGCGAGGCTTCGAACACATCCAGTCCCGGCCCCTGCCGCAAGGCTTTCGGGGTGAACTGCGCCCTTATCAGAAAGCCGGCTATGACTGGCTGTACTTCCTGCGCGAATACGGCTTCGGCGGCATCCTGGCCGATGACATGGGGCTGGGCAAAACCATCCAGGCTCTGGCTTTTCTGCTCTCGCTCAAAGAAGGCGGCCTGCTTCCCCACCCGGCATTGCTGATCGTGCCGAAGAGCCTGCTGGTCAACTGGCAGCGCGAGTCCGAACGCTTTGCGCCTGATCTACGCCTGCTGCAATTCACAGGGCAAACGCGCAAGAAAGAACCGGCTCGCTTTGACGAATACGATGTCGTCATCACCACTTACGGCACCATGTTGCGCGACATTGAATTTCTGCGCCAGTATCGCTTCGCCTACGCCATTCTGGACGAATCGCAGGCGATTAAAAATCCTCTTGCCCAAAGCAGTAAAGCGGCTCGCCTGCTCGATGCCGAACATCGCCTGTGCCTGACCGGCACGCCAGTTGAAAACAATGTCTTCGAACTATGGTCGCAGTTTGCCTTCCTCAACCCGGGCCTGCTGGGCAGCCTAGACTATTTTAAGAGCGAATTTGCCTCCGCCATCGAGCGCCGCGACGGAGCCTCGCAACCCACCGCCCAGCTCTTGCGCAAGATGATTTACCCCTTCATCCTGCGCCGCACCAAAGAGCAGGTTGCGCCCGAACTGCCGCCCCGCACTGAACGCATCATCTACACCGACCTGGAGGCGACACAGCGCAAACTATATCAAAAAACCCGCGATTACTATCGCAGCCTGCTGCTGGGTTTGCTCGAGGAGAGCGGCGACGTCAACGACATCCGCTTCAAGATTCTGGAAGGTCTGTTGCGCCTGAGACAGGCGTGCATCCACCCACGCTTGGTGGACCCGGCTTATCGGGGCGAATCGGCCAAATTCGAGATTCTGTTGGAGACACTGGGAACGCTGCAAGAAGAAGGTCATAAAGCCCTGGTTTTCTCGCAATTCGTTCAGACCCTTAGCCTGCTACGCGAGCAGATGGACGCCCGCGGCCTGGCCTATGCCTACCTGGATGGACAAACCCAAAACCGGCAGGCGCAGGTGGATCGCTTCCAGAGCGACCCATCCGTTCCATTTTTCCTCATCAGCCTGAAGGCAGGCGGGGTTGGCCTGAACTTGACCGCCGCCGATTATGTGCTGCACATTGACCCGTGGTGGAATCCGGCGGTGGAAATGCAGGCCGCTGACCGTGCCCATCGCATTGGGCAGGACAAGCCGGTCTTCATCTACAAGTTCATCGCCCGTGATACAGTGGAGGAGAGGATTCTGCAACTCCAGGAGCGCAAGCGCCAACTGGTGGAACAACTGATTTCCGCCGAGAGCAGTTTCTTCAAATCACTAACCAAAGAAGACGTGCAGGCATTGTTCTCCTAGCGCCTGCCTCCAACTGCTCCCAAATGCTGGTGGAAGTGAATGCAGCACGAGCCTGGAGACTTACGCTACGAGCGTCATCCTTCCACCGCTTCCCCTTCTACCACTTCTCCCTGCACAGCGGATTTCCTCGTCGCGCCCGATGACCGGGTCGAGTTTGCCCTTGCGCGCCAGGTCGGTCAGGTCGCGGCCGTATTTCTCCGGTGACGCGCTGACTGCCGCGCACGCTTTGCAGGGCTTTGAGAATCGCGTCTTTCGTCAACCCGCAGGAAGCCAGCCGCTTGCCCTCGATGGAATCGGTCAAGCCGAGCAAAATATGCTCGGTCGAGACGTAGTCATCCTGCATTCCTTTGGCGTACTTTTTCGCGGCAGAGAGCACATCGGCGGCGGCTTGCGAAAGCCCGACTTCCATGTTCGCGCCGTGGACTTGCGGGCGGCCGGCAAGTTCCCGTTCCAGTTCCTCGCGCAGAGCAAACCAAGTTCAATGATGACTCTACTGCAAAAAGGCTATTGCACCGCGCAGCACGCGAAGACCGCCAGAAAAATGCAAAATCACAAATCATTATTCAAGATAATCTGCGTCGTGGTTCAACAT
>DYKZ01000146.1 GCA_020722345.1 Anaerolinea thermophila
TCGTGTTTAAAAAGGTTTTTGCAGTGGACTCTTCGATTTCAATTGCCGATGAATGAAGGCAAGAACCTCCTCAGGTGAAAATCCGAGACGGAGCACATCGGCGAGATAACGCTCTGTAAGCGCTTCGATTGTGGTCTGGCGCATGGCTTGAGTAACCTCCGGGGGCGGTATTTCCAGAATGTAGGTACCGCGTCCCTGCTGGGTGGAGATGATGCCGCTTTCATCCAGGATTCGATAGGCGCGGGCAACCGTGTTGAAATTGATCCGCAACTCTTGGGCCAGCGCTCGAACGGTAGGCAATTGGTCGCCCGGCTTGAGGTGGCCATTGCTGATCATTTCCTTGATTCGGTCAACGATCTGGATGTAGATAGGGATACCAGAGCGAAAGTCAAGTTCAAGGCGCATCATATTGTATGATTGTATCATTGTACTAATTGTATGCGGTTTCTTCTTTTTGTCAAGGCATTCGTCCCTTGACGAGCGTGGTAGAATACGGCTGCAATTCACAAAAGGAGTTTTGTTATGGAACAACAAACTGGTACTTTTGCCGTCAAAAAAGGATTGGCGCAAATGCTCAAGGGCGGCGTTATCATGGACGTGGTAACGCCGGAACACGCCAAGATTGCAGAAGACGCCGGCGCCTGCGCCGTCATGGCGCTGGAACGCGTCCCGGCCGATATCCGTGCCCAGGGCGGCGTGGCGCGCATGTCGGACCCGGACTTGATTCTCAAGATCATGGACGCGGTCTCCATCCCGGTTATGGCCAAGTGCCGCATCGGGCATTTCGTCGAGGCACAGATTCTCGAAGCCATTGGCGTGGACTACATTGACGAATCCGAAGTTCTCACCCCCGCCGACGAGGAACATCACATCAACAAGCACCTCTTCAAGGTCCCGTTTGTGTGCGGCTGCCGCAACCTGGGCGAGGCGTTGCGCCGCATTGGCGAGGGCGCGGCAATGATCCGCACCAAGGGCGAGGCCGGCACCGGCGACGTGGTCGAGGCTGTCCGTCACGCCCGCGCCGTGCTGGGCGAAATCCGCCGTCTGACCACCATGGCCGAAGAGGAACTGATGCACTACGCCAAGGAAATCGGTGCGCCCTACGAACTGGTCAAAGAGACCAAGGAACTGGGCCGCCTGCCGGTGGTCAACTTTGCCGCCGGTGGCGTGGCTACCCCTGCCGACGCGGCCATGATGATGCAACTGGGCATGGACGGCGTCTTCGTCGGCTCGGGCATCTTCAAGTCCGGCGACCCGGCCAAACGCGCCGCCGCCATCGTCAAGGCTGTCACCCACTACAACGAGCCGGCCATCCTGGCCGAGGTCAGCAAGAACCTGGGCGAGCCGATGGTCGGGCGCAACGTCTCGACCATGCCGGAAATCGAAAAGATTGCCGGGCGGGGATGGTAATCAGGGATTGGATAATTAGGCCCCTGATTCCCTAATCCCCTTTTTGGAAGCCACCATGCGAATAGGAGTTCTAGCCATCCAAGGCGATTTCGCCGAACACATTGCCATGCTCGAGCGCCTCGGCGCCGAGACCACCGAAGTACGCCTGCCGCGCCACCTCGACGGGCTGGACGGTCTCATCATCCCCGGCGGCGAGTCCACTACCATCGGCAAACTGGCCGTGGATTTTGGCTTGCTGGACCCGCTGCGCGAGTTTGGCAAAACCCACGCCATCTGGGGGACCTGCGCCGGCGCCATCTTCCTCTCGAAGGATGCCCGCCGCAGCCAGCCCCTGATTGGCATCATGGACATCACCGTCGAACGCAACGCCTTTGGCCGCCAGGTGGATTCGTTCGAAGCGGACCTGGAAATTGCCGCGCTCAATCCGGCAACTCAACCCTCTGCGCCCTATCATGCCATCTTCATCCGCGCCCCGATCATCGAATCTGTCTTCGGGGCGGCCAGCGTCCTCTCGACCCTCCCGGATGGACGCATCGTGGCCGCCCAGCAGGGCAAACTGCTTGCCACCTCCTTCCACCCCGAACTGACACAGGACACGCGCTTCCACCAGTACTTCCTTTCGCTAGCACGTTGAGACGTTTGCACGTTGCTGCACTGAAACGTGCCGACCTGAAAATCTGAGAACGTGAAAACGTTATGACCGTCCGCTCCCTCGACCTCCTCGACCTGCCTTTCCTCTCGCACTACCGCCAGGATGTCCTGCCCCTGGACAGCGCCCGTGCCCTGACGCGCGGTAACCCGCTTGGGGCAACCGCTCTGCTCTCCTACCTCAACCCGCGCCGCAACCTATACACGGCGGTTGCCAGCGAGGATGGCGCTTCTCTGATGGGACAGGTTATCCTGAACGAAGGCGAGACGTCTGCCCGGCTGGTTTTCCTGGCCCCAGGAGAGGAGATCAACGGTCTGACATTGCCCCTGCTCGACCACCTGACCAGACAGGCCGGGGAGTGGGGAGCGCTGCATGTCCTGGCCGAGGTGGATGAAGACTCGCCTGCTTTCAAGTCGCTGCGGCAGGCCGGGTTTGCCATGTACGCCTGGCAGCGTGTATGGAAGTTGCCCGCTTTCATCGGCCAGTCTGGTCAAAGCGCCTGGCGCACCGCGCAGGAGACTGATTGGCCGGCTGTCCAGTCCCTGCACGTGCAGATCATCCCGGCGCTGTTGCAGCCGGTGGAGAATTTGCCGCGGCAGGCCTCAGGTCTGGTTTGTTGCGTCGAAAACGGACTGCAGGCCCACGTTTTGTTCAACAGTGGCCCGCAGGGAGTCTGGCTTCAGCCGCTCATCCCGCCCGATTCAGCCTGTTTCCCGGAACAGTTGCCGGGTCTGGTAAGCACCTCGAACGCCTGGAAAAAGCGGACGGTGTATGTCTGCGTCCGTTCGTACCAGGCCTGGCTGGAGTCTCCGCTGGAGGATTTGGGAGCGGAGGCCGGGCCGCGGCAGGCGGTGATGGTCAAGCGCCTGGCAAAAGTGATCAAGGACCCGCAGGTGATTCCTGCCATGGAAAAGGTGCTGGGCAAGGCCAAACCCGCCGCGCCGGTCCGCCGCATCGAAAGTGAAAAGTGATACAATGCCAGAGATGAAAGGCGATGTTTTTGTCCGCAAAGGCAAGATCCAGGAGATGGACAGGTCGTTCGACCTGAAATTCTGGCAGGCGCAGCCGCCTGCCGCCCGCCTCGCCGCGCTGGAGGAGATTCGCCGGGAGTACCACCGCTGGAGATACGGTGCTGAACCAAGATTTCAAAGAGTTTATTCAATCGTTAAACGATAACAACGTCCGGTATCTGGTCATCGGCGGCTATGCTGTTGCGTTTCATGGACACCCGCGCTACACCAAGGATATGGACGTTTGGGTTGCCATGGATGCTGAAAATGCTACCAACATTATAAAAGCGTTGGAGCAATTTGGTTTTGCCTCGCTGGGTCTCAAGGCATCGGATTTCACTTCGGCGGATCAGATCATCCAGTTAGGCTACCCCCCAAACCGCATTGATGTGATTACAACCGCGCCCGGCGTGGATTTCGATACCTGTTACGCGTCCCGCATCCAGGAAGAGATTGGCGGGGTTTTGGTCAACTTTATTGACCTGGAAAACTTGAAGCGCAACAAAAAAGCAGTTGGCCGCCATCAGGATTTAGCGGATCTTGAAAACCTCGAATAAATTTCCCCCGTGAAAACGGAGCATATAAGTTGTCAGAATTATGACTCAACTTAAAATCACCGACGACCTCGACGCCCTGCTTGGGGTGCTTCCCAAGACCATCGTGGACGCGGTCCATAAGGCAGACGATTACGACCGCCTGCTCGAGATCATCCTCGACCTCGGCCGCGTCCCCACCGCCCGCTTCGTGGACCGGGAGATCGTCCTGCGCGAAGCCGAGGTCACCCGCGCCGAAATTGACTACGTGGACGAACACATCGGCGAGTTCGACGCCGACAACCGCGCCGGCATCGAGCGCACCCTGCATCGCATCTCTGCCATTCGCAACCGGCGTGGTCACATCGTTGGGCTGACGCTGCGCGTCGGGCGCGCCGTCTATGGCACGGTGGACATCATCCAGGACATCATCGAGAGCGGCAAGTCTGTGCTCCTGCTGGGACGTCCCGCCATCGGCAAAACCACTCTCCTGCGCGAGGCCGCCCGTATTTTGGCAGAATCGAAACGCGTTGTCATTGTGGACACCTCCAACGAGATCGGCGGTGACGGCGACGTGCCGCATCCCGCGGTCGGCAAGGCGCGCCGCATGCAGGTGCGCGAGCCAATGCTCCAGCATGAGGTGATGATCGAGGCAGTGGAGAACCACAACCCCGAGGTCATCGTCATTGACGAAATCGGACGCGAACTCGAAGCCGCCGCCGCCCGCACCATCGCCGAGCGCGGCGTCCAACTCATCGGCACCGCCCATGGCCAGACAATAGACAACCTGATGCTCAACCCGACCCTCTCCGACCTGATTGGCGGCATCGAAGCCGTCACCCTCTCGGACGAGGAAGCCCGCCGCCGCGGCACCCAGAAGACGGTCCTCGAACGGCGCGCCCCACCCACTTTCGACGTGCTGGTCGAGATCCAGCAGCGCGACCGCCTTGCCGTCCACATGGATATTGCCGCCTCGGTGGACTCGCTCTTGCGCGGTTTCCCCCTCCCGCCGGAGATACGCTCGCGAGACGCCGAGGGGAAGATCCACATCGAGAAAGCGAAACCGGACCCGAGGTCCAGACCCGACTCGGAATTCCGCATCGAGAACGAAGCGGCAACCGGCCCCCGTCGCCCGTCCCGTTCTGCCCTGTCCGCACCCGCCGGGACCGTCAGCCTGCCCACCGCGCCGGAGACGGATTCCACCCTCGTAACGGAATCCCCCCGCACCCCACTCCAGCCGGTGCGCGTCTACCCATTTGGCGTGGCGCGTGACCGCCTGGTGCAGTCTGCCAAGCGCTTAGGCGTGCCGGCCATCTTCGTCAAGGATGCCGGCGAGGCCGACGTGCTGGTGACGCTGCGCTCGTACTACCGCGATCGCCAACAGGCGGTGATGCAGGCCGAGCACCGCGGCATGCCGGTCCATGTGCTGCGGGCCAACACGGTCAGCCAGATGGAGCAGTTCCTGAGCGACCTGTTCAATTTGTCGGAAGTGGCCCCGGCGGCGTCGGAGATGGAATACGTCAAGAACCAGGCCCAGGCCGCCATTGCCGCCGTGTTGAACGGCGAGCGCTGGGTGGACCTGCCGCCCGGTCCTGCCGCGGTGCGCCGCCTCCAGCACGAGTTGGCGCGCGAGGCGGAGTTGGTGAGCCACTCGTACGGCAAAGAACCAAGAAGGCATGTCCGCATCTTCCGCGAATAATTTGTAGGGGCGACTTTCATGGTCGCCCTGGGCGGGGACAAGCCCCGTCCTACGACAATCATGTTCATCACCCTTGAAGGCCCCGAAGGCTCCGGCAAAACGTCGCACCTCCCCCATCTCGTGGAATACCTGCGCGAGAAGGGCTACACCGTCTTCCCCACGCGCGAACCCGGCGGGACGTCCATCGGCGAGCAGATCCGTGAGGTGCTGCACAGCCTGAAGAATACCGAGATGCACCCGCGCACCGAGACGCTGCTCTA
>DYKZ01000015.1 GCA_020722345.1 Anaerolinea thermophila
GGAAAACATCCACAGTGGACGTGCCTGATCTGCTTGACAAGATAGAGTCATATAGCAACAAATAAAGAACATCGCATCACGCGTTGGGCGGCCCTGCCCAACTCGCGCCTCCCCTTCGACAGCCCTTCGACAATCTATCGTATTACCACGCACCATTTGCATTGAACGCGCAATCTTATCAGGCAAGCGTGCCGCCAGGCACGTCGGACGTATCCAGCGCCTGATAGAAGTCGGCGGCCGAGAGCGGGTATTTCTGGCTGTCGGCCTGGCGCGCAGGGCCGATTGTCTTTGACTGCCAGAGATTCGTTTGACCAAACCCAATCCTTCCGGTATAATACCGCCTCGCTCTGACGACCCCCGGCAAAAAATTGCCGTTTGGTGTTCGAAATTTTGTCTTTATTCAAGGAAGAAGAATGGCAACGAAACGTCCGTATCAACCCCATATTCGTCGGCGCGTGCGCGTGCACGGTTTTCGCCGCCGCATGTCCACCGCCGATGGCCGCCAGGTGCTGAAGCGCCGCCGCCTGAAGGGGCGTTACCGTCTGACGGTGCGCTCGAACGAGCACGTCAAGCGCGTCCGTTGGTAGAAGAACGCGGCGAGGCCGGTGATTCCCTTCCATCGAGGCACAGGTGAAGCGTCGCTTTCGCCTGACCCGGTCAACTGATTTCAAGCGGGTGCGGCGTTATGGCAAGTCCTATGCCCACCCGCTTGTTGTGTTATATGCCCTCAAATCAGACCGGCCGGGCGTGCGCGTGGGGGTCAGCGCCGGCGTCAGGGTGGGCGGCGCGGTCGAACGCAACCGGACCAAACGCCTGCTGCGGGAAGCGATGAAAACCCTTTTACCGGAGACAGTCCCCGGGTCCGACCTGATGCTGATTGCCCGTCCCCCGCTTGCGGAGGCCGGCCTCGAGGAGACCCGCCAGGCGCTGTCTGGCCTTTTACAGCGCGCCGGCCTGCTTGTCCACCCCCATGACAGTTAATTACCTGCCCGACGACTATTCCCACGAGCCGCGCCTGCGTGACCTGCCGCGCACGATTTGGAATTGGCCGCGCCTGCTTCTCCTGCTGCTCATCCGCCTGTACCAGAACACATTTGCCAAAACCCTGCCGCCCAACACCTGCCGCTTCTACCCTTCCTGCTCGCACTACGGCTACCAGGCGGTGTACAAGTATGGTGTGCTGAAGGGCGGCCTGATGGCGGTCTGGCGGGTGCTGCGCTGCAACCCGTTCAACCCTGGCGGTTACGACCCGGTCAAGTAGGAGACCGAGAGATTGCTCATTACACGGAGGGTACAAAGTGCAGGAAGGTTCGCCTTCGTGACCTTTGTGGCCTTCGTGGTGAAATCCTTTTGAGAGAGACGACGATTTCCATGAAGACTAAATTCATCCTTCCGCTTGCTGCGCTGCTCGCCCTGAGCCTTTTCCTGGGCGGCTGCGCCACCGGCATGACGCCCTCCTCCTGGCCAGGCATAACCGCCGACGCCGAGCGCGTCTATATCTCCGGCGGGCCGGCCGTCTATGCCGTCAACCTGGAGACCCACGCCGAGGTGTGGCGCTTCGCGGTCAAGTCAACCGTCTTTGCGCCCCCGGCGCTGACCGAGGATGGCCAGTTGATCGTGGGCGGCTACGACAATGTCCTCTACAGCCTCGACCCGGCCACCGGCGCGGAAAACTGGAGTTTCCAAGCGCGCGACCGCTGGATGGGAGCGGTGCTCGTTGCCGGCGACACCATCTACGCCCCGAATGCCGACTACAGACTCTACGCCTTCGATTTGAACGGCAACGAGAAGTGGGAGAAACCCTTCCAGGCCGACCAGTCCCTGTGGGGCACTCCCGTGACGGACGGCAAGAACGTCTATTTCGGCACGCTTGGGCGCTGGATGTTTGCCGTTTCGGCGCAGGACGGCACAGAAGTCTGGAAAACGGAACTGAACGGCGCTGTTCTGGGCAAGCCGGTCCTGAACGAGGGCGTGCTTTACGTCGGCCTGTTCGACGGCGCCTTCGTTGCCCTCGACGCGCAGGATGGCAACATCCTCTGGCAGGAACCGCTCGACTCCTGGGTCTGGGCGGGGCCGGCCCTGGTTGACGATGTGCTTTACTTCGGCGACGGCGCCGGCAATGCTTACGCCTACAACCTCGACGGCAAGCAACTCTGGAAACAAAAACTCAACGGCGCGGTCGTGGGGACCCCCGCTGTCACCGCCGACGGGTTGGTCGTGGCCACCGACACCGGCAACATCTACTACCTCTCCTTCGAAGGGGAAGTGGTTCACACTTCCTCCGTTACCGGCGCGGTGTACAGTTCCCTCGTCCCGGCCGGGACCTTCATCCTGGTCAGCCCCACCGAAGGCGGCAACCTGCTCCTGGCCCTGGACGAGAACGGCGCCCAGGCCTGGAATTTCGCCCCGGCGAAGAAGTAAAGGAAGTGTGCTATGTGGGAATGGATTGTCAATTTATTCACCAACATCCTGCTGATCATCTACAAGTATCTGGGCGGCAATTTCGGCGTCGCCATCATCCTGTTCACTGTATTGAGCCGCGTGGTTCTCTACCCTTTGATGCAAAACCAGATCAAAGGCAGCCAGGCCATGCAGGCATTCCAAAATTCCAAAGAGTGGCAAGACATCCAGAAGAAATACAAGGATGACAAGGAAAAACTGGCCCAGGAGCAGATGCGGCTCTACCGCGAAATGGGCATCAATCCCTTTGCCTCCTGCCTGCCTACGATCATCCAACTGCCGATCATGTTCGCCCTCTACCAAAGCGTTGTCCGCGCCCTGGCCGCCTCGCCGTTGCAACTGCTCATCCTGCAAGATGCCGTTTACCCCGTCCTCGGCCTGCCGGACATCATCCCGATTAACAGCAAATTCCTGTGGATGAACCTGGCCCAGCCCGAGCGCCTCTATATCTTTGGCGTCGGCATCCCCGTGCTGGCCATCCTGACAGCAGTAACCACCTATATCCAGACGAAAGTCACCACACCCCCGCCGGCCAATCCGAAAGACCAGAGCGCCATGATGAGCAAGACCATGGCCCTCTACATGCCGTTCTTCATGGGCTGGATCACCTACACCCTGGCCTCCGGCCTGGCGGTCTACATCATCGTTGCCAACCTGCTCGGCATTGCCCAATACGCCATGATGGGCAAAGTCAACTGGAAGGCGCTCCTGCCTGCTCAGAAACCGGAACAGAAACCTCAGGGGAGTAAGAAATGAACGAACGCACTACACTCGAAAAAATTGCCCCCTCTGTGGAGGAGGCCATTGCCGAAGGACTGGTTGAACTCGGCCTGCCCGCCGATAGGGTGGATGTGGAAGTGCTGGACAGCGGCTCGCGCGGCCTGCTGGGGATCGGCGGCCGCCAGGCGCGCGTCCGGCTGACGGTCAAAACCGCCCCGGGCGCGGGACCCGAAACCGGCCAGCCCGTCCCGGCCGCGGGACCTGAAGCCGGCCGGCCCACCCCGGCCGCGGCTCCCGCCGAGGAGGACGCCCTCCTGCGCCTCTCCCGACAGACGGTCTCCGATCTGCTGGAAAAGATGAAGATTTCTGCCTCGGTCACGGCCCATTACGGCGACGTGGACGAGAAGGGCGAGCGCCCCGTCCTCGTGGACATCAATGGCGACGACTTGGGCGTGCTGATTGGCCGCCGCGGCGACATCCTCAACTCCATGCAATACCTGGTCAACCTGATCGTCAGCAAGCAGATGGAGCAGTGGGTGCAGGTGGTCATTGACGTGGAGGGCTACCGCGCCCGCCGCGAACGCCAACTGCGCCAGATGGCGCGCCGCATGGCCGACCAGGCCGTCAAGACCGGCCGCCGCCAGGTGCTCGAACCGATGCCGGCCAACGAACGCCGCATCATCCACCTCGAATTGCGCGACCATCCCGACGTCACCACCCAATCCATCGGCGAAGAACCGGCGCGCAAGATCACCATCCTGCCGAAATAAGTACTGGCTGCACAACAAGCAACAGGGAGTCTCCCAAAAAGAGACTCCTTTTTCTTTTCCGTGTTTCAACCGCTCAGTGTATAATCTGCCCATGTTATCCCTTGTCCCATTCCAGCCGGTGGATTACCTCGTTGTCGGCCACCTTGCCTGCGACATCACCCCTCAGGGGCTGCGCCTGGGCGGGACGGCGGCCTACAGCGCCCTCACCGCCCGCGCCCTCGGCCTGCGCGCCGGCATCGTCACCGCCTTCGGAGGGGAGATTCCCCTCGACCGGCTGGACGGCATCCAGGTCCGGAACGTGGCGGCGGAAAATAGCACCACCTTCGAGAACATCTACTCTCCCTCAGGCCGCCGACAGTTCGTCCACCACATCGCCCCGGACCTCGCGCCTGCCCACCTCCCAGAGGCCTGGCAGCACGCCCCAATTGTCCACATCGGGCCAATTGCCCAGGAGGCCAAGTCGCTGGTGGATGGCAGGTGGGGCAGTTCCCTTCTGGCGCTCACTCCCCAGGGTTGGATGCGTTCGTGGGACGGCAACGGGCTGATCCATGCGGTTGGCTGGGCCGAAGCCGCCGATATGCTCCCCAAAGCGGGCGCGGTGGTGCTCAGCGTGGAAGATGTAGGCGGCGACGAGGAGCAGATCGAGGCCATGGCCTCGATGACGCGCATCCTGGCCGTGACCGAAGGCCCGGCGGGGTCGAGGCTTTACTGGAACGGCGACCTGCGCCGCTTCCGCGCCCCCGACCGCCAGGAAGTGGATGCCACCGGCGCGGGCGATATTTTTGCGGCGGCGTTCTTCTGGCGGCTGTATGCCACGCGTGACCCCTGGGTGGCAGCGCGTTTCGCCACCCACCTGGCATCCTTCTCGGTCACGCGTCCGGGGCTGGAGGGCATCCCGACCCGGCAAGAAATCCAATCCTGTCTTGTGGAGGTTCTCTAGTGGGACGCGTTTACACATTAGCGAATCAAAAAGGCGGGGTGGGCAAAACCACAACGGCCATCAACCTGGGCGCCTCCCTGGTTGGGTTGGGTCAGCGCGTCTTGATCGTGGACATTGACCCGCAGGCCAATGCCACCTCCTCGCTTGGCGTGGACAAGCACGCCGTCAGGGGAGGCGCGTACGAAGTCCTCTTGGGCCAGGCGGCGGCCTCGGCGCAGGTGCTCTACAACCCGCGCCTGAACATCTCCATCCTGCCTTCTTCGCCTGCCCTGGCCGGCGCGGAGGTGGAACTGGTCAACGAGATCGGCAGGGAGTTGAAACTGCGCCAGGCGATTGCCCCGCTGGTGGAGCGCTACGATTACATCCTGGTGGATTGCCCCCCCTCGCTGGGCCTGCTGACGGTCAACGGGCTGATGGCTGCCAGGGACGGCGTGTTGATCCCGGTGCAGTGCGAATATCTGGCCCTAGAAGGCCTGGGCGAGTTGACCCGCACCCTGCAGCGCGTCCGCCAAGCCATTTTCCCGACCCTGAAGGTACGCGGCGTCATCCTGACCATGTTCGACAGCCGCACACATCTTTCCGGCGACGTGGTGACGGAAGTGCGCAAGTATTTCAACGAGCAGGTATTCCAGACGATCATCCCGCGCAGCATCCGGCTGGCCGAAGCGCCCTCGTACGGCCTGCCGGTGACGGCCTATGCCCCGGCTTCGAGCGCTGCCCACGCCTACGAAGCGCTGGCGCGGGAGGTCCTGGCAGGCGACGGCGTTGCAGTGATGGAAAGCATCGTCTAATTCTGGATTTTTAGCAGAATTCAGGAGAGTCCAATGGCACAGAAATCAGGTCTTGGCCGCGGTCTCGGGGCGCTGCTCCCCGGCGAGGAAGTTGCCCTGGCAGAAAAAGGGGTCATGATGGTTCCGGTGGATGTGGTCTTGCCGAACCCGCGCCAGCCGCGCAATTCGATGGACGCGGGCGAGTTGAAAGAGTTGACCGACTCGGTGCGCGAACACGGCGTCCTCCAGCCGCTCATCGTCACTCCCGGAGACGCATCTGGCCGCTACGTGCTGATTGCCGGCGAGCGCCGCCTCCAGGCGGCCCGGCTGGCCGGCTTGGGGACGGTGCCGGTTATCGTGCGCGAGGCCACCGACCAGCAGCGGCTGGAACTGGCCATCATCGAGAACGTCCAGCGCTCGGACCTCTCGGCGTTGGAGGAGGCCGAAGCCTACCGCCAGTTGGCGGAGGATTTCGACCTTTCGCACGAAGAGATCGCCTCCAAGGTTGGCCGCAGCCGGGTGGCGGTCACGAACACCCTGCGCCTGCTCCGACTCCCCGATTCCGTGAAGAATGCGCTCATCGAGCGCCGCATTGCCGAAGGCCACGCCCGCGCCCTGCTGGCGCTTCCCACCCCAGAAGCCCAAACGGCGGCCCTGCGAACTGTCATTGCCCAGGAACTCAATGTCCGCCAGACGGAGGAACTGGTGCGCAAATTATCGGGCGAAAAGCCTGCCCGCAAGCCCAAGCCAGATGCCCCGCCCGAGGTGGCCGCCCTGGAGGAACGGCTGCGCGCCAGCCTCGGCACCAAGGTCAACCTGCGCGCCGGACGCAAGGGCGGCATGATTACCATTCACTACTACTCCGAGGAAGAACTCGAAGCCCTGCTCGGCAGGCTTTTGACCGATTGAGGCCGATGATGCTGCTTCTGCACAACGCCCGCATTCGCACATTCGACCCCAGACAGCCGCAGGCCTCGGCGCTGGTCATCGAGGCAGGCAGGCTCTTGGCCGTTGGCGGCGACGACCTGCTGCGCCGCTACCCCGACGCCGAAAGGCAGGATATGCAGGGGCGGCTGCTCCTCCCCGGACTGACCGATGCGCACTTGCATTTACAACACTGGACCCTAAGCCTGCAAAAACTCGACTGCGAATTGCCGACCAAACAGCAAGTGCTGGAGCGCGTCGCCGCGACCGTCAAACTGGCGCGCCCTGGCGAGTGGATCGTCGGCCACGGCTGGAACCAGAACGAGTGGGGCGGCGAGTGGCCCACCGCCGCGGACCTGGACGCTGTCGCGCCGTTGAACCCGGTCTATCTGAGCGCCAAGTCCCTGCACGCCGGCTGGGCCAACACGCTGGCGCTGCGCCGCGCCAAGATAAAAAAGAATCGCCGCGACCCTGCCGAAGGCTGTTTCCAGCGCGACGAGCGCGGCAACCTGACCGGCATCCTGTTCGAGAAGGCCACCGCCCTCATCGAGGCAGCCATCCCGACTCCCCATCCCGAAGACCTGGCAGAGATGTTCCTGGAAGCCATCCCGCAGTTGTGGAAGATGGGGCTGACGGGCATCCACAACTTCGACCGGGACACCTCCTTCCGCGCCTTGCAGATCCTGAACCGGCGCGGCCGCCTGCGCCTGCGCGTCCTGCAATCCATCCCGCGCGACGACCTGGAATTCGTCCTGCGGCTGGGGCTGAAGGGCGGCCAGGGCGATGACATGCTGCGCATCGGCCCGGTGAAACTCTTTGCCGATGGCGCTCTCGGTCCGCGCACCGCCGCTATGCTCGAACCGTATGTTGACGAACCCGAAAATCGTGGTATTCTGTTGATGAATGCAGAAGCCATCTTAGAGTACGGGCGTGAGGCTGCCAAAGCCGGCCTCGGGCTGGCTGTCCATGCCATTGGCGACCGCGCCAACCGCGAGGTCCTCGACGCGTTCGCCCGATTGCGCGCCTACGAGAAGACGCACGACCTGCCGCCGCTGCGTCACCGCATCGAACATCTCCAGGTCATCCATCCAGGGGACGTTGCGCGGGTCGCCGAATTAGGTATCATTGCATCCATGCAGCCTGTTCACGCAGTCTCGGACATGGAGATGGCAGACCAAGGCTGGGGCCGGCGCTCTGCCCTGGCCTACGCGTGGCAGTCCCAGGTCCGGAACGGGGCGAGGCTGGTGTTTGGCTCGGACGCTCCGGTGGAGAACCCCAACCCGTTCTGGGGATTGCACGCCGCAGTTACGCGCCAGCGCCCGGATGGAACGCCTGGACCCGACGGTTGGTACCCCGAACAGCGGCTGACGCGGGAACAGGCGTTCGAGGCTTTCACCGCCGGCCCCGCCTACGCTGCCGGTATGGAAGACCGCTTGGGACGCCTGCAAGCCGGTTACTTGGCGGATATGATTGTGCTGGACATTGACCCGTTTACCTGCGAGACAGCGCAGTTGCGCCAGATCCGACCCCTGGCGACCATGGTGGCAGGGGAGTGGGTTTGGCAGGCTGAGGAACTCAAATGACGACTCCGCTTACCCCCGAAGTGCTCGTGCCTCGACTGGGTGAATACCTTGTCAGCAGCGGCACCATCACGGACGAGGACCTGAAGAAGGCGCTGGCTTACCAGCAGGAGCAACAGGCGGCTGGCAAGCAGTGTTACCTGGGCGAGGCGCTGCTTGAACTCGGGTTGGTGAACCGCCGCCAGTTGGACCATGCCGTAACCAAGCAGATCATACAACTCCGCAACGCCCTCGAGGATGCCAACCGTTTCCTCGAGCGCCGCGTGCAGGAGCGTACTGCGGAACTCCAGGAGGCCCTGCGCAAACTCTCCGAGTTGAGCCAACTGAAAGCCAACTTCGTGGCGAACATCTCCCACGAACTGCGCACCCCCCTGACCCACGTAAAGGGCTACTTGGAACTGTTGGTCACCGGCGCGCTGGGGGAGTTGAACGATGAGCAGAGGAACGCTCTCCAGGTGAGCCAGCGTTCTGCCGGCCAATTGGAAAACCTGATTGACAGCCTGATCCTGTTTTCACAGGCGGCGCGCGGCGAAATGACCCTGCACCTGACGCCCGTCAATCTTTCTAAAGTCGCCGGGGATGTCATCCGTTACTCGCGCATCAAGGCCAACAACCGCAACGTGACGCTGGAATATGAGATTCCAGCCGACCTTCCGCTGGTCCAAGCGGACGAAGAGAAGATCTCATGGGCGATCCTGCAATTGCTCGATAATGCCATCAAATTCACCCCCGCCGGCGGACGCGTGGCCCTGGTTGTTCAGCTGGAGTCGGACAACCTGATTATGGTGGCGGTGCGCGATACCGGTATTGGCATCCCGGCCGACAAACTCGAGGCCATCTTCGAACCGTTCTTCCAGGTAGACGGCTCCTCGACCCGCCGGTACGGAGGCACCGGCCTGGGGTTGGCGCTGGTGCGTGAGATCATCAGCGCCCACGGTTCGATTATCGAGATCAATTCCACGGAAGGGAAGGGGTCTGAATTTCGCTTCCCCCTATTGGCGTCCAAGATAGTCATGTGAGACCCAGATGGATGACGAAACGCTCGAAGAGTTCACGCGGCTAGGAACTTTCGGAATGAAAGGCGACCCGATCAAGTGTTTTGATCAGTTCTTTACCGCGTTGCGCGGCCGTTTTGTCTTCGACAACATCGTCATCTACAAGTCTTACAAGGCCGGCGCCATTCCCGACGCCGTCTATGCGCGCGCCGTTGGACGCGGCCGTAGCAAGGAGGCAGACGCCTCCTGGGGTGAAGAACTGGCCAACCAGGTGATTGCCTCCGGCAAGATCATGACCATCTCCCCCCCGGAGAGTTCCGCACGCGACCGCACCCTGATGCCCTACCGCCTCGGCCTGCCGCTCGAACTCATTTCAGGCCGGGGGGCACTCGTTTTCATCCGCTTTGGCGGGCCGAAATTCACCGCCGAGCAACTGCCGTTTGCCGTCCTGGCTGCCAGCCGGGTGGCCTATGGCTTCGAGCACCTCGCCCTGCAGGAATCTATTTCACAACTGGAATTGGCCCACCACCGCGCCCAATTGCAGGACGATTTCATCGCCACCATTTCGCATGAACTGCACACCCCGCTGGGTTTCATCAAAGGGTACACGACCTCCCTCCTACGCCAGGACACCACCTGGGATGACGCTACCCAGCGCGAATTCCTTACCATCATTGACGAAGAAACCGACCACCTCATCCACCTGATTGACCGGATGCTCGACTCCGCCCGCTTGCAGAGCGGAAACCTGCCCATGGAATTCCAGCCGGTGCGTCTGGATTCCCTGTTGAGGGATGTTGCCATGCGCTTCCAATCCCGCCAAAAAGGGCTCGAAATCTCTCTCGACCTGGAGGCTGCCCCGCCCATCCGTGCCGACAGCGTCCGCCTGACGCAGGTCTTCAGCAACCTGTTCGATAACGCCATCAAATACGCCCCTGCCAGCCCCATCGAAATTACCCTCCGGCTGGAGAAGGGGCAGCAGGTAATCACATTTTCTGACCACGGCGACGGGATTCCCGCCCAGCATTTGCCCTTCCTCTTCGAGCGTTTCTATCGCGTCGAAGGCGCGAACCGTCAGCGCGGCGCCGGCCTAGGGCTTTTCATCTGCAAGCAAATCGTCCAGGCTCACAATGGGCAGATCTCCGTCCGCACTGTGCCTGGCAAAGGCACCTCGTTTTGTATCGAATTACCCGCCGAGACAACCGTTCCCAGAGAGAGGTAAATATGTCAGTCCGAATCCTGGTGGTTGATGATGAGCCCCGTTACCTGCGCCTTCTCGAAGCCAACCTTCTGACAGAAGGCTACCAGGTCCAGACCGCTTTGGATGGCGAGAACGCTTTGGAGTCATTCTCATCCATGCCGGCGGATTTGATCCTGCTCGACGTCATGATGCCGCGTATGGACGGCTTCACCGTCTGCCAGCGCATCCGCCAATTCTCCAGCGTGCCGATCATCATCCTGACGGCCAAAGGCGAAGAACAGGACCGGGTGCGCGGCCTGGATGTGGGCGCGGATGACTACTTGGTCAAGCCATTCTCGATTACCGAACTGCTGGCGCGCGTCCGTGCCGTGTTGCGGCGCGCCCAGGTGACGGAGATCGGGCAGAACCGCTTCTTCACCCACAACGAATTGCGGATTGATTTTGCCCGTGCCGAAGTGTGGCGCGGCGAACAACAGGTTTACCTTTCCGCCACCGAATATCGCCTGCTGCTCCAGTTCACCCACAACATCGGCAAAGTAATGACCGCCGAGGAACTGCTCACCAGTGTCTGGGGGTCGGAGTACCGGGAAGATAAGGAAATCTTGTGGGTCACCATTGCCCGCCTGCGCCAAAAGGTGGAAGATGACGCCCATTCGCCCCGGCACATTGTCACCCGCTCCGGGCTGGGATACCTGATGCCGCCCCTCGAAAAATGACCCTGGAAGGTGAGATGTGAATCAGTCCTCTGCAACTATTCTCGTGATTGATGGGGATGAAATCAGCCAAAAATATATCTCCGCGCTCCTCCGAAAAGAAGGATACCAGGCGCTTGCCGCGTCAGCAGGTCTGGAAGGGTTGATTTCGGCCTGGCGAGACCGGCCGGATGTCGTCATCTTCGACCCTGCACTGCCGGACATCACCAGCCTGGAATTTCTCACTCGCCTTCGCAAGGACCGGCGCACAGCAACTCTCCCCTGTGTGGCGCTTTCCGGCCAGGAAAACTTGCAGGAAGTGTCCAAACTGATGGCCGCCGGCTGCAATGAATACCTGGTCAAATCCAGCGAGACCGTCCCGCTCCTGCTTCAAACGCTGACCCGCTTGCTGGGCAAAGAAGATTACGCCCCCATGAGGCGCGGCAAATTATTTGCATTCTTGAGCGCCAAAGGGGGCACCGGCACCTCCTCCCTGTGTGCAAACCTTGCCATGTGCATTGGCAGCAGCAAGCCTGACAAACAAGTAGCGGTGGTGGACCTGGTTTTGCCGCTTGGCTCGCTTGCCAACATCGTTGGCTACACTGAAAATATCAATATCGTCACCGTGGCGATGCAGAGATCGGACACCATCCCGCCGACTTACTTCAAGGAAAAACTGCCGCTCATCCCCGGCTGGTATTTCCGCCTCCTGGCCGGCTCTCCCGACCCCGATACGGCCATGCATCTCCCCGGCGACCGGGTGGTGGCTATTTTGCAGATGATGTCCACAGTCTACGACTACATTTTCGTAGACCTGGGGCGTTCCCTCTCTCGCATCAGCCTGCCTATCATCCAACGCGCCGACCTGCTGGTGCTTATCCTCGGCGCCGATCTCGCCACATCCATGCTGACCCGCACGGTCTGGGAATACCTAAAAACCTTGGGCGTGGATGCCAAGAAAGTGTTTGCCATCCAGAATCGCTCGGTCGGCCTGGAAGGGCCCACCAAGCCCGAGGTCGAGCAGATGATCGGCCTGCCGGTCCGGCTGACGATCCCTTACATGGGCGGCACCTTCACGTTTTCCAATAACCGCCACGAGCCGATTGTCGCCAACTATTCCAAAGATGCGGTCGGCCTCGCCTTGCAGGAAGCGGCCTCGCAGATGGTTGCCCTCGTGGAGAAGCAGGCGAAATAAAACCCATGCGACCTCGTTGAGGATGGATTTTGCTGGCATATCATCAGGCTCTTTGCTATAATGGCTAAAGTTCGGAAAAGGAACAGTTATGAGCATCCAAGCCCAGGTTGTTGTGAGAACCAAAAAGTTAGGCGTGCTGATACGCGACGCCCGCCAGTTCCGGCGCAAGACCATCGCCGAGTGTGCGGCTTCCATCGGCGTAACGCCCGGCGTCTTGCGTGCTTGGGAGGAGGGACGAAAAGCCCCCTCCCTGCCGGAAGTGGAGACCCTGGCCTTCGCCTTGTCGCTCCCCATCGAGCACTTCTGGAGCCGGGAAGCCCGCTCTGACGATGCCGATGCCACCGGGCGCCTCAACCTGCCAGCCCTGATCGGCATCCGCCAGCGCCTCATCGGCGCCCTGCTGCGGCAGGCCCGCGAAGCGGTCAGCCTGTCCTTGCGCGCCCTCTCGGAGCAGGCCGGGATCTCTGTCCCGCGCCTGCGTTCCTACGAAATGGGCGAGCGCCCCATCCCCTTGCCCGAGTTGGAAGCCCTGGCCGTTCTGCTGGGAAGCCGCGTCGAGGCTTTCTTCGACAAGACAGGTCCGATTGGCCTTTGGATGGCGGAGCAGAAAGCCATTGCCGACTTCCTGCAAATGCCGCGCGAGATGCAGGAATTTGTCGCCAAGCCGGTCAACCTGCCCTACCTTGAACTCGCCATGAAATTGAGCACTATGTCCACCGAAAAACTGCGCTCATTGGCCGAGAATCTCTTGGATATCACCTTCTAGATGAACCAGAACAATTCCTCCTCTGCAAACGCGCTAGTGGGCCGCGCCCAACAACTCTATCAAACTGGCGACTTTCTGGCGGCCGCGCAGGCGTACGCTGAGGCCGCGGCTGTTTTTTCTGTGCAGGGCGATGCCCTGATGGCTGCCGAGATGAAGAACAACCGCTCGGTTTCCCTGCTGCGTGCCAAGCAGCCGCGAGCCGCCCTGGAGGCCCTCGAGGGCGCTGAAACCCCGTTCACGCAGGCCGGCGACTTCCGCCGTCTCGGCGTCACTTACGCCAACCGCGCTTCGGCGCTGCAAGCGCTCAGGCGTTTCAAAGAGGCCATCAAGGAATACGAAAAAGCGGGCGAAGCGCTCGAAAAGGCCGGCGAGGACCAGATGCGCCTGCAGGTGATGCAGTTGCTCTCCATGCTCTACTTAAGCCGCTGGCAATTCCTGAACGCCGTCATTGCTTTGCAGTCCGGCCTGGCAGGCGTAAAGAACCCGACTCCCAAACAGCGTTTGATGAAAAAATTCCTGTTCATTCGATTATGAATCCGGGAAGGGTTGTCCGATCGGCGGCGCTCACCGACCACCACCTGCTGGCCAGACTGATTGGCCGCGCCCCGAACGTCCACCGCCACCTCGACTGGCGGGAACCGCTGCACTGGATAGGCAGCCCGCCCTTCCTCGTCCTGGAAAAAGGCGGCGAACTGCGTGCCGCCCTGGCGTGCCCTCCGGACCCTCCCGCAGTGGCGTGGCTGAGACTCTATGTCAACGACGGACGGCTGAGCGACGATGAAGTCTGGCCGGCGCTCTGGGACGCCGCCCGGCGCGAACTGGCAAGCCTGCCGGGTATGACCGCGGCTGCCATTGTTCTGCAAGACTGGCTCTATCCGTACCTGGAAATGAGCGGATTCACGACCTGCCAGCAGATTGTCATGCTAGAATGCGACCGCCCTGCAAGCATCGAAACCAATGCCGCCGATTCGTTCTTCATCCGGCCCATGCTCTCCTACGACCTGCCCGCCGTTGCTGACGTGGACGCTTCCGCCTTCGGGCCGCTCTGGCAGAACTCATTGCCCTCTTTCTCCCTTGCCTACCAGCAGGCCGCAATCGCCACAGTTGCCGAGGCGGAGCGCCGCGTGATCGGTTACCAGATCAGCACCCGCACCTCGCTTGGAATCCACCTGGCCCGGCTGGCTGTCCTGCCCGAAACCCAGAGAAACGGCGTCGGGTATGCCCTCGCCGTCCACATGATGCAAGAGGCCAAGAAGCGCGGCGTAGAGCGCTTTACCGTCAACACGCAGGGCGACAACGCCGCCTCCCTGGCGCTCTACAAACGGATCGGTTTTCGTGAAACGGGAGAACGTTACCCGGTTTACCGGCGCCGGATCTCCTGATGTAACGAAAGGATGGTGAGTATGATCAATCCAGAGGAGGCGGTCATCGTCAACGCCTTGGTGCGCCAGGCGTTGACAGCCGCGCAGGAAGTGATGGGCGAGAACGGCCTCAATGCGGTCTTGCGCAGTGTTGGGCTGGAACGGTTCATCGGCAATTTCCCGCCCAACGACCCGAACCCTTCCATCAAGACTACCGAGTACGCCCGCTTCAACGAGGCCATCGAGAACTTCTACGGGCGCGGCGGCAAGGGCATGCTGCGCCGCATTGGCAAGGCCTCCTTCCAGTACGGCATTCGCGAGCAGGGGGCGCTGATGGGCGTAGCAGGGGTGGCGCTCAAACTGATGCCCACCCGCGGGCGGATCAAATTCATCCTGAACGGCATGGTCAACGCCCTCAAAAAAACCAACCCGCAGGTAGATGCCTGGGTGGAGGAGGAGGGCGACACAATTGCCTACTGCGAATCCACCTGCGCCATCTGCCTGGGACGCCACAGCGACCAGCCGGTCTGCCATCTCTACGTCGGCTCGGTGGCCGAAGCAGTGCGCTGGGCCACCGACCAGGAATACGAAATTACCGAAACGCACTGCATTGCCAAAGGCGATAAATACTGCCGCTTCGAAGTAGGAGGCTTGAAAGGATGATCTCCGTCCGGCTTGTTAGAGCGTTTGTTGCCTCTGCCGTTACCGAAATCGGCGAGAGCAACCTCCCGGCTGTGCTGGAGAAAGCCGGCCTCGTCCCCGCAGACTTGGAGACGGTAGATTCCGCCTCGGCCGCGGACCTGTATGCCCGCTTCCAGCAAGCCCTGCGCCTGTTCTACGGACGCGGCGCACGAGGCATCCTGCTGCGGGTGGGACATGCCATGTGGGAGCGGCTGCTCAAACAGGCCAGCCTGAAGGAAAAGGCCGAACTGGAAATCGCGCGCCGGCTGCCGGTCCCAGCCCGCCGCCGGCGCATGCTGGACCTGCTGGCTGCGCGTCTCCGAGAAGGAGGCGGCTGCGCCCGGGTCCACACCCTCGACCTCGACCTGCTGTTGGTGGACGCGTGCAGCGCGGCGGCCTCTGGTCAGCAGGAAAACGCTCCGATCTGCCACGTTACGGTGGGGCTGATCCAGGCGGCGCTGTTGTGGGCCGCCGGTCAGGAGGTGGATGTCGAGGAGACGGCGTGCAAAGCAACCGGCGCGCCGGATTGTAAATTCAAAATCAAGTATGGAGGTATGTAATGCAGACTCACGAGTGGGTGTGGAAATCGTTCGATGGCTTGGACATGTTTGGCCGCAGGTGGGAGCCGGATGGCGAGCCGCGCGCTGTCATCGTACTGGTGCATGGCCTGGGCGAACACTGCGGGCGGTACAGTCATGTCGGTGAAATGTTGGCCGGGAACGGTTATGCCCTGCTGGGTTTCGACCTGCGCGGGCACGGCAAATCGGGAGGCCAGCGCGGCCACGCGCCTTCCTTCGAAGCCCTCATGAAGGACATCGACTCCATGTTTGCCCAGGCGGCAGATTTCTTCCCCGGCAAGCGTCAGTTCATCTACGGGCACAGCCTGGGAGGCATCCTGACCCTGAATTACGTCCTGCGCCGCAGGCCGCCGCTGGCCGGGGCCGTGGTCACCTCGCCCGGACTGCGCACTGCATTGGAAGCCCAAAAGGGCAAGGTGGCGCTGGCAAAAATGCTAGGTTCCCTGCTCCCCTCTTCCGGCCTGCCCAGCGGCCTGGATGCGGCTGCCATCTCGCGCGACCCGGATGTTGTCCGCCGCTACCGGGAAGACCCCCTGGTGCATGACAAGATCACCTTTGGCATGGCCAAGAGCCTCCTGGAGGCCATCGGCTGGGCATTCGAGCATGCGGGCGAGTTTTCCATTCCCCTGCTGCTCATGCACGGCACGGATGACCAACTGGCCTTTGACCGCGGCAGCAAGGAGTTTGCCGCCCTGGTGAAAGGCAATTGCACGCTCAAACTCTGGGACGGCCTGACCCACGAAACGCACAACGAACCGGAGAAGGAGCAGGTTTTTGCTTATCTCCGGGAGTGGCTGTCCCGCCAGTGACGGCGGTGTTAAAACCAGATTAAGGAAACCCGTTTTCCGGCAGGAAAGCGGGTTTCCGTCTGGACAAACTTTTATGCTTGTGGCAAAATCCAGCCACTTTTGGATTCGAAGGAGTTTGTTGTAATGGGTAAACGTCAGGAGATGCGTGAGAAGCGGCACCGGGAGCGCCTCCGTAACCAATTACTGGTCGTCCTCTTCGTTGTGGTCGGGGCGCTGCTGATTGCCTTTGCCCTGGTTCTGCCCACGCTCAAAATTGCCCAAGGGACGGAGATGGTTCCAATCGTTACACTCGCGCCGAGCAATCTTGAAGTCGAAATGGACGGCAAGGCCTTGGGCGACCCGAACGCGCCGGTCAAGATGGAAGTATGGGAAGATTTCCAATGCTCTGGCTGTATGTACTACTCGATCAATACCGAGCCAATCATCATCCAGAATTACGTCGCCACCGGGAAAGTATATTACACCTACAATTTCTATCCCATCATTGATGGCGGCGTCTCCTCGGGAGAGTCGCACCAGTCGGCCAACGCTGCCATGTGCGCCCTTGAGCAGGGCCGCTTCTGGGAGTACCACGATCTTCTGTACGCCAACTGGATTGGAGAAAATGTGGGCTCCTATACTGATGAGCGCCTGATTGCTATGGCTGAGAGCCTCGGCTTGGATATGGGCAACTTCAAGAAGTGTTTCAATTCGGATAAGTATGCCGATGTCATTGCCGAGGACTATGCCGCCGGGCAGGCCCTGGGGATAAACGCCACACCCGCCATTTTCATCAACGGCCAGCAGCCGCAGAGCAGCGCCGGCCCGCAGTACATCCCCTCCATCGAGGATCTCTCCAACTTTATTAATGCGCTGTTGGCGGATCAGTAAGCGACGCCCCCTTGAATTCGAAAACCTCCCGGAGACAGTTTTCAGGTCCCCGGGAGATTTTATTCGAGCAATCCCACCACCCAGACGATCAGCGGGGCGAGCGCCAGGGCGGGCAGGAAATTTCCCACGCGTATCTTCTTCAATTCCAGCAGGCTGCTGATGGCAATGCCCAGCAGAAGCACCCCGCCGGCGGCGGTCATCTCGGCCATCATGGCATCGGTCAGAATGTTGTTAAACTGGGCGGCCAGCAGGCTGATCCCGCCCTGGTAGGCGAGGATGACCAGCACCGAGAACAGCACGCCGGCTCCCAGCGTGGAGGCGAAGGCCAGGGCGGCGAACCCGTCCAGCACGGATTTGATTGCCAGTAGTTCGTAATTGCCGGTCAGCCCGTCCTGGATGGAGCCGAGGATGGTCATCGGTCCGACGCAGAAGAGCAGGGAGGCGGTGAGAAAGCCGCGCACGAAGTTCGCCGTGCCTCGGCTTTCGGGACCCTCAGCCTGATTCCGGTACACGCGCCGTTCCAGCCACCCGCCCAGGGACTCCAGCCCCGCCTCGATCTTCCACCACTCGCCCAGCAGCCCGCCGAGAAGCAGGGAGCCCAGCACGATGATGGCGTTGCCGGTCTCGAAGAACATCTTGACGCCGACGACCGCCGTGAACAACCCCAGCCCGGCGGTGATGGTCTGCTTGACGCGTTCAGGGAGGCGCGCCCCAAACAGCAGTCCGAAAAAGCCGCCCAGCAGGACGGCGGCAATGTTGATGAATGTGCCGGTCATTTCTTGGCCAGCGTGGTTTGCTGTCCGGCGGCCTCGTTTTCGCTCAATTCGAGCAAAAAACACAGAGATGAAAGCCGGTTCAGGTAGGGGAGCAGGGCGGGGTTTTCCACTTCGCCGCGCTCTTTCAGTTCGGCCAGGCGGCGCTCGGCGCGGCGGACGATTGTCCGCGCCAGGGAGAAGGCCGCGCCGGGCAGGCTGTCGCCGGGGAGGATGAACTCTTTCGGCGGGGGGAGGCGCGCCTCCAGCGCGTCGGCCTGGGATTCGAGCCACTGAACGCGCGCCAGGCTCAGGGTCCGGAAACGGGCGGCGTTTTCCGGGGTGGCGGCCACTTCGGCCATCAGCGCGTACAGGTCACGTTGGATTTCGGCCAGGATGGATTTCGTCCCTTCCTGGGAGGCCAGGGCGCGCGCCAGTCCCAGGGCGGCGGAGGCTTCGTCCAGCGCGCCGAGGGTCTCGATGCGGGGGTGGTATTTGGGGAGACGGCCTTCGCCGAGCAGGCCGGTTGTGCCGTCGTCGCCGGTGCGGGTGTAGAATGTGGACATGCTGGAATTATACCCAGTTCGGTGGGAAATAAGTTGTTTTGGCGTATAATTTACTATAAATCTGAATGGAAAGCAGGCGCCGATGGATAAGAATTCGCCTCCCAACTGGCTTTCGCATTTCGTGCCGGTGGTCACAATGCTGCTGGCGCTGGCCATGCTCATCCTGACGCCGATCTGGGCAATTGGTTACTACCGGCAGCCCTTCGTTGGCGTGCTGCTGGAGCCGAACAACATCGTCAGCATCATCACAGGCGACAATTGGCCGGTGGCGGGCGTGGGGGCGCGCTGGCCGAACCAGTTGATTGCCATCAACGGCCAGCCGGTAACGGACGTTTCGCAGGTCAACGCGCTCTTGCAGGCGAGCGGATTCGCTTCCACCGAACTTACCTTCCAGCACCCTGAGATCGGCGTGCCGACCAGCGTGTACCTGAAGCCTGTCCACATGCCGCTGTGGGATTTCGTCAGCCTGTTTGTCATTCCCTACCTGGTGGGGCTGGTCTTCCTAGTGATTGGCCTGTGGGCGTACCGCCTGCGCGGCAACAGCCGGGCCGGGCGCGCCCTGCTGGTCTTTGCCGGCTCGGTGAGCATTGCCACTACCACCTTCTTCGACATGAACACTACCCATCACGTGGTGGTCTTGTGGACGATGAGCCTGCCGCTGGCGGCCAGCGCTCTGATCCACCTGGCGCTGGTCTTCCCGAAGCAGATGCGCCTGTTTGACCGCTGGCCCTTCATACGCCTGATCTCGTGGGTCTTGTTCCTGGCGTTCGCCGTCCCGGCTATGTACGAGATCCTGTACCCGACCGCGCCGCTGAAGTACATCACCACCTGGCAGGCTTGCTATCTCTTTATGGCGCTGGCGATTGGCCTGTTTGTGGCGGCGCTCGTCTGGCGGCTGTTCCGCAGCGACTCGCCGGTCATCCGCCAGCAGAGCCGAGTGATCATCTTCGGCGCGGCGCTGGCGTTTATCCCGATGATGTTCTTCTACCTTTTGCCGACGGCGCTCGGCCAGCCGCAGGAGTTCCACTCCTCGATCTATTTTCCCCTGATGATTCTCCTGCCGTTCTCCATCACATATGCGATCCTGCGCTACCGCCTGCTGGACTTGGACCGCGTGCTGGCCAACGTGCTCGCTTACGTGTTGACTACTGGGGCGGCTGTGATGGTGTTCTTTGGTCTGGTGACGGTCATCTCGCTGGTCATCAACCGCGCCGTCCAGTCCGACAACCCCTTCTTGGTGGCGCTTTATCTTTTGCTGCTTGTGATAGGGTTGCTGCCCCTGCACCGCCTTGTCCAGCGCCTGATAGACCGGCTATTCTACCGCTCCCCGGCCGACTACCGCCGCGTGCTGAACACGCTCTCCAGCCGGCTGGTCATCACCCCGAACCTGGAACGCATCCTCGACCTGTTGGCCGAGCAACTCCACCAGGCGTTTTCCCCCGAACGGTTCGTCATCTACCTTTACGATGATGAACAATTTCTCTACATCCCGCATGCTCGCGGCGAGGCCGTTTTTCCGGCCTGCCCGGCCGACGACGCTTTGGTGCGTTTCATGCAGAGCGTCGAGTCTTCGCACTATTTCTCTCCCAACGGCGCCCTGCCCGAGGCGCTGCGCACTTCGGCGACTTTCCAGTCGCTGGGCTGCGTGGTCTTCGTGCCTCTGCGCTACGAGGGCACACTGATCGGCTTCATGGCGCTCAGCCACAAACGCTCCGGCGACCCTTACTCGGGCGACGATCTCGAATTCCTCAATACTGTGGCAGGCCAGTCCACGCTGGCGCTGGAAAATGCCCGTCTCTTCGTCAACCTGCGCCGCACCCTCGACCAGACTTTGGAGATGAAGAACCTGATGGACGACATTTTCGCCTCCATCGCCACCGGCGTCATCACCACCGATGTCGAGCACAAGGTTACGCTCTTCAACCGGGCAGCGGAGAACATCCTGGGGATTTCCTACCAGGACGTGGTGGGCAAGCACCTGCCCGACGCCCTCCCGTCCTGCCCGGACCTGGAGACGGTCGCCTCCGAAGCGGTCGAACGCGGCTCTGTGGTCTTATCGCGCGAAGTGAATCCCAACATCCCGCCGCGCGGCGACCTGTACCTGCGCCTCTCCGGTTCCCCGGTGCGGGACGCGTATTTCGCCACCAAGGGCGCAGCCATCGTGGTGGAAGACCTGACCGAACGCCGCAAACTGGAGGCCGAGCAGGAACGCATCCGCCAGACGTTCGGGCGGGTGGTGGCCCCGCGCGTGCGCGACCGTCTGCTTTCCGACCCCAGCCACCTGCGTCTGGACGGGACGCGCCAGCCGGCCACCATCCTGTTTGCCGATATATCCGGCTTCACCACGTTCAGCGAGCGCAATGAGCCGGAGGTGCTCTTCCGGGTGCTGAACCATTACCTGTCGTTGGCGGCGCAGGCCATCCTCGACGAGGAAGGCACGTTGGACAAATTCTGGGGCGACGGCGTGCTGGCCCTCTGGAACGCCCCCGACCCCCAGCCCGACCATGCCCTGCGCGCCGTGCGCGCCGCCCTGGCGATCATGGAGCGCGCCGAAGAAGCGCACGATCTCTTCGACGATCCCCTCCACCACCTGCGCTTCCACATTGGCGTCGCCACGGGCGACGTGATGGTGGGCAACGTCGGCACAAGCGAATTGTTCAACTACACTGCCATCGGCGACACGGTCAATGTGGCCCAGCGGCTGGAGATGATTGCCGGGCCGGGCGAGATCATGATTGACCATACCACACATGCCAGCGTTGCCGCTAAAATCTACGACCAGCCTCTGGAGCCGGTGATGGTGAAGGGGAAGATGCAGCCCGTCCAGGTGTACCACCTGCATGGCTTGAAGTAGGCGATGAACAAAAAGTATCACCGTCTTATCACGGAGCAGGCGCTACGGGAGTGTTTCGGCAAGCCCGCCCTCGAAGATGTCATCCGCGCCAACCTGGGACTGGACGCCCTGCAAGGCCAGATTGGGCACGACGAATACCACTTCGACGCCAATGCCTTTTCCAAAGGCCGCGCCTTCATCGAGCAGAACCGCGCCCTCGTCCGCCCGGCGTTGGAGCGGGGAGATGCGGCCGCGGCCCGGCGGGCGTTTGGCCGCCTGACGCATACTGCCCAGGATTTCTACGCCCACAGCAACTACATTTCGCTCTGGCTGGCGCGCTTCCCGGCGGACGGCTGGCCGCCCCCCGAGGCGGTGGACGCGTTCGACGGGGACCTGCTCGACGGTCCGCGCCTGCGCTCCGGGAAGTTGTATTATCCGCTCGAGGGGTTGAGTTTCATCCCTTTCCTGAAAAAGGTCGTCCTGCCGCTCCTGCCGCGCGATTCGCACACCTGGATGAACCTGGACGGGCCGGAGCAGGGGCCGAAGTTCGAATATGCCTTTGCTGCCGCCGTCCAGCGGACGTTGTACGAGTACAAGCAGACAACCGCGGGTTTCCCGGCGGAACTGCTCGCCCTCTTCTGTGGTTGAAGCCGCCCTCCATGAGGGCGCAATTTTTCCTGCGAGGTATAATCGAATTATGGATACCAAAGAAAAACTCGAACTTGCCTTGAAAACCGCCATGAAGGCCGGCGATGACGTGACCAAGCGCACCGTCCGCATGGCGCTGGCGGCTGTCCGCCAGGCGGAGATAGATAAACAGATCACGCTGGACGAACCGGCCGTGCTGAGCATCATTCAGAGAGAGATCAAGACCCGCCGCGAGGCGGTGGAGGAAGCCAGCCGCGCCAACCGCGCCGACATCGTGGCTGCCACCCAGGCTGAGATCAAGGCGCTGGAGGCTTTCCTGCCAGCCGCCCTGAGCGCCGAAGAGTTAAAGGCGCTGGTGGAAGCCGTCGTGGCAGAGGTGGGGGCGGCGGGGCCTGCCGACATGGGGAAGGTGATGAAGGCTTTGATGCCGCGCGTGGCCGGACGCGCCCCCGGCGACCAGGTCAGCGCGACGGTGAGGAGCATCCTGCAGAAGTGATTATCCTACACATGCAAGTGGAGGCGGTGGACTAATGCCAACGTCCTCGCGACGCGCCTTCTGGCCGCTGGTCATCCTGGTCTGCACAATGATCCTGTCGTTCATCGCCCTCATCCAGCCATGGTCGCTTCGGCAGGACAGTTTGCCGCTCCAAGTGGGGGATGTGGCCGCCCAGGATCTGCGCGCCCCGCGCGATTTCAGTTACATCAGCGATGTTCTGACCGATCAAGCGCGTGACGCCGCCGAGCGCGCTGTTGCGCCGGTCTATGACGCCCCTGACCCCTCGATTGGGCGCACGCAGACCGACGCGCTCAGCAGTCTGCTCCAGCAGATTTCCATTCTCCGCGATGACGCCGAAAAGACCTACCAGCAGAAATTGATTGACCTGGCTGCTCTGCGCCAGCCGCCGTTTTCGAGCGATACTGCCGAATTCATCCTTGCCCTGCCTCCCGACCGGTGGGACCTGGTGCGTAACGAGGCTGTCAGCCTGCTGGGACGCACCATGCGCAACGCCGTCCGCACCGAGGACCTGGAGACTATCCGCCAGGGGCTGCCCGGGCTGGTGGTCTTTACGTTGAGCGAGGGGGAAGCGCTGCTGGTCGTGGAACTGGTCTCGCCCCTGATAACGGCGAACAGTTTCTACAGTCCGGAACTGACCGATGAAGCGCGCCAGGCGGCGCGCGACGCCGTCGAGCCGGTCACCCAATCCTACCTCGAGGGGCAGACGATTGTCCTGCGCGGTCAGGTGATCAGCGAAGTGGCGTTCGAGGCGCTTAGCAAAGCCGGCCTGGTGCAGCCGGAAGATCCGCTCTACCGTTATCTGGGCGCGGCGGCCGCGGTAATCATCCTCTCCATGCTGACAGTGTTGTACTTTGCCCGGCGGCAGGCGGCGCTCTTGTCGGACCTGCGCGGCCTGCTCCTGCTCTCGGGGCTGTTCCTGCTCTTCCTGTTCGCCGCTCAGGTGACCATCCCCAACCGCACGGTATTGCCCTACCTGTTCCCCGTCCCGGCTTTTGCGCTGCTGGTGTCGCTCCTGTTTGGCATGGAACGCGGCATGATCTTTGGGCTGCTGATGAGTGTGCTGGCGGCCTATGGCATGCCTGATGCGCTGGCCCTGATGCCCTACTACATTTTGTCCAGCCTGTGCGGTGTGCTGGCGCTGGGGGAGGGGCGGCGGGTGATGCAATTTTTCTATGCGCTGGTCGCGGTGGCCGGGGCGGGCATGGCGGTCATCGCCGCCTACCGGCTGGCTTTCACCGTCACCGATTGGGTCGGCGTCGCCACCCTGCTGGGGGCGGCAGTCCTGTACGGCATTGGCTCTTCAATCATTGTCTTGCCGCTGCAATATGTGCTGGCGCAATACCTGGGCGTGATTACGCCCATGCAACTGCTGGAGATTTCGCGGCCCGACAGCCCGCTGCTCAAGTATTTCCTCCAGCGCGCCCCTGGCACCTACCAGCACAGTTTGCAGGTCGCCAACCTGGCCGAGCAGGCCGCCGAGCGTATCCACGCCGACGCCCTGCTGACCCGCGTCGGCGCCCTCTTCCACGACATTGGCAAGGCCGCCAACCCGCTCTTCTTCGTTGAGAACCAGCCGCCCAACCAGATCAACGCTCACGACGACCTGCCGCCCGAAGAGAGCGCCGCGGCCATCATCCGCCACGTCACCGACGGGCTGGAACTGGCGCGCAAGTACCGCCTGCCGCGCCGCCTGCTCGATTTCATCTCCGAACACCACGGCACGATGCTGACCCGCTACCAATACAACCGCGCCGTCCAGGCTGCCGGCGGCGACGCCTCGCAATTGGACGAGGCCAAATTCCGTTACCCCGGCCCCAAGCCGCACTCCAGAGAAACCGCCCTGCTGATGTTCGCCGACGGGGTGGAGGCGCGCACCCGCGCCGAACGCCCCCAGAATGACGATGAAATGCGCGCCATCGTCCGCACCGTCATTGAGAACCGCCAGAAGGACGGACAACTCGAACATGCCCCTCTCACCCAGCGCGACCTGACCGAGATTGCCGAGGCCTTCGTTGCCACCCTGCGCGTTGCCTACCACCCCCGCCTCGAGTATCCCAGGGAACAGTCTGCCGTGCAGGAACCGACCACCCAGCGCAGGGAGAAGAAATGATCACCGTCGAACTGGATGCCAGGCCGGACTTCCCCGGCCGCCTGCTGGAAGAAGCCGCCCGCGCGACCCTCGACCTGTCCGCCGCGCCGGACGCCGACCTGACCCTGCTCCTGACCGGCGACGAGGAGATACGCGCCCTCAACCGTGACTTCCTCGCCATAGACGCCCCTACGGACGTGCTCTCCTTCCCCGCCGACGAGCCAGACCCGGAAACCGGCCGCCGTTATCTCGGCGACGTAGTCATCTCCCTGCCGCGCGCCGCCGAACAAGCCGCCGCCCGCGGCCACTCTGTGGAAGCCGAAGTGCAGTTACTGGTGGTGCATGGCGTGCTGCACCTGCTCGGTCACGACCACGCCGAGGCCGACGAAAAAGCCCGCATGTGGGCTGCGCAGGCAAAGGCGCTGGAAGCCCTCGGCTTGGGCGGAATTAAAATCGAGGATTGACGCCCAGATGAAAGACTTCTTCCTCTCTCGCATTCGCGCTTTTGGGCATGCCTTCCGCGGCTGGTGGTACGTCATCCGCACCCAGCGCAATGCCTGGATCCACGCCGTCTTCACTGTGCTGGTGGTGCTAGCGGCTTTCTGGCTGCGCCTGCCGGAATGGGATTGGGCGGTGTTGGTGCTGGCAATCTCGTTCGTCTGGACGGCGGAGTTTGTCAACACGGCGCTTGAAGCGGTGGTGGACCTAGCCAGCCCGCGTCACCATCCGCTGGCGAAAGTGGGCAAGGACGTGGGCGCAGCGGCGGTGCTCATCGCCGCGCTGACCTCCATCATGATCGGCCTGCTCATCCTCGGTCCGCCGCTGTGGGGAAAACTGCTGCTCCTCTTCGGCGGGTAAAAGGCTTTTTTGCAGCGGCAGGCGTCAGGTCCGAAGGAGGTTGGATTCTGTGTAAATACAGGTTTTCAGGTTGTTTACAATACTTCCAAAACCGGGGTTAAATCGGCTAAACTAGTATTTTGGATGAGATGAACTCCGTTTACGCTTTATTACTGTTCCTTTCTGCGCTTGTTGCCACGAGTATTGCACTGAGTGTCTGGCAGCGTAGAACTATGCCGGGGGGAAAATATTTGATTTACCTGTCAGTATCTCTTGCGGTCTGGTCGCTTTGTTACGGCTGCTATTGGCTGGCGACGGGGGATACGGCGCGGCGCATCTGGATGAACCTGGCGTCTGCCGGGGCGCTGACGGCGCCGCCTTTATTGCTCTTATTCATCCTGCGCTTTACCAACCAGATGCAGCGGTTGCCGAAATATATCAGTTTGGTGTTGACCATCGAACCGCTGATCACGTACATCATTATTTGGACAGATCCTTACCATGGCTTGTTCTACAACCGCGTTGTTCCGGTGGGGCTGATTTGGGAGCAGGGGGCGTGGTTTTGGATCAACGTGGTGTACTCGTACATTCTGGTTGGAATCGCTGCCGCTTTGCTGGCGCGGGCGTGGCTTACGACCGTGCGACCTCTGCGGCCGCAACTGCTGCTGATCCTTCTGGGGATGTCTGTGCCTGTTGTAACCAACCTGGCTTCCATGCTTGGGCTGGCAGGCGGCCAGGGACTCGATCTGACCCCGTTCTCTTTCCTGGTCAGCGCTATTTTCATGGCCCTGACGCTCTCCCGTTTTGGGCTGTTCGATATTGTCCCCATCGCCCGCTCTATCATCTTCGAACGCATGACGGATAGTTTTATTGTGTTAGACGTGCAGAACCGTGTGGTGGACGTCAATGAGACGGCTCTCAAGATTCTGGGGAGGACCTCGAAAGAGGTGATTGGGGCAAGCGCCGGGGATGTTTTTGCAGAGTTCGGCGATTGGTTCCAGAGCCACCGCGACACCCTTGTATTGCAGCAGGAAATCACCCTGCGTACCGAGCCGCCCCTGGTCCTCGACCTGCGCGTCACCCCTCTCTACGACCGCAAGGGACGGTACAGCGGCCGCCTGATAGTAGCCCGCGATGTAACCGAGCGCAAAAAGGCGGAGCAGGCGGAGCACGCGCAACGCGTCCTGGCGGAGGCGCTGCGCGATTCCCTGGCGGCTTTGAGTCGCTCGCGTAGTTTCGACGAAGTGCCGGACAAGATCCTCGATAACGTTGGACGCGTGGTTCCCTTCGACTTGGCGACTTTCCTGCTCGCCGACGAGTATGGGATGGTTCATGCCATCCGGCACCGCGGCTTTCACGAGCACGGATTGGAGCGGTTCGCCCAGGATTTCCATTTTGCCATCACGGAGTTCCCCAACTTCGAGCGCATGCTCGAAACGCAGCGATCGCTCGCCATCCCCGATACGCGCCAGAGCAAGGACTGGGTCCATATGGAAGGCTGGGAATGGATGCGCTCCTATGTCGGCGCGCCGATTCTAGTGCGCGACAGCGTTATCGGTTTCCTCGACCTGTTCAGTTTCACCCCCAATTTCTTTTCCCAGGCGCACGCAGACCGGCTGCAGGCCTTTGCCCACGAGGCGGCCATCGCCATCGAGAATGCGCGCCTGCTGGAGGAAACCCAGCAGCGCGCTGAGCAGATGGCAGCGCTCTTCGATATTGGGCTGGCAATCACCTCGGGCTTGAATAGGGACAACATCCTGAAACGGCTGCTTGAAAAATGCCAAAAGGTCCTGCCCTTTGAGGTTTTCTACGTGGCAATCTACGATCCCGATACGGAGATAATCTACCATCCTCTCTTTTACGATAACGGCGAATTCCGGGATGTGCCTCCCCGCCGCATCCGCGAACAGCCGGGGCTGAGCGGCCACATCGTCCAGACCCGCCAGACGATCTACCTGCCTGATGCTCTGGCCGAAGAAGCCACACAGAGATACCCGGTCATCCACACCGGGGGACCGATGGCGCGTTCCTACGTTGGCGTGCCGATGACCATTGGGGACCGGGCGCTGGGGGTTATCTCGATGCAAAGTTACCACCCGGATGCCTACACCCCGGCCCAGATCCGCCTCCTGGAGACGATTGCGACCCAGACCGCCATTGCCATCGAGAACTCCCGCCTGTTCGACGAGATCCGCCTGCGCGCCGAGGAGATGGCCGCCCTCTTCGACATCGGGATCACCATCACCTCCGGCCTGGACCGGGCGCGTGTGCTCGAGGCCCTGCTCGAAAAATGCCGTCAGGTCCTGCCGGTAGAGGCCTTTTACATCGCCATCTTCGACCCGGCCAGCGGGGAAATCCATCACCCGCTTGCTTACGACTTGGGAGAATACCCCCACATCCCGTCCCGCAATATCAACAAAACGCCCGGCCTGAGCGGTTTAGTGATCAAGACGCGCCAGACCCTGTACATCCCTGACACGCTGGTTCCCGATGTGGCCGCGAACTACCAGATCTTCCACACATCCGGGACGCCCACCCGCTCCTACCTCGGCGTGCCGATGACCATCGGGGAGCGGGTGATTGGGGCCATCTCGATCCAGAGTTACCAGCCGGGGGCCTACTCGCTCGAGCACATCCGCCTGCTCGAGACGATTGCCATGCAGGCGGCAGTCGCCATCGAGAACAGCCAATTGTATGCCACGGCACAGCAGGAAATCCTCGAGCGCAAGATTGCCGAACAACGCTACCGGGCTCTATTCGAACAGTCGCACGATGCCGTCTTCATCATCGGCTTCGACGGCAAACACCTGGAATCGAACTGGCGGGCGGGCAACATGCTGGGTTATACCCCGCAGGAAATCCTTGCTCTCCATGCCGGCGACATCTATGCCCGCCCGGTGGAAGGAATCAAGGTGCTCGAAGAACTGTTGGCCGGGAAACACATCCCCCTCTACGAGTCGCATTTCCGCAGGAAGGACGGCTCGGAGATAACGGTTGAGGTCAACGCTGAATTGGTCCGCGACGCCGAAGGCAAACCATTGCACATCCAAAAGGTGGTGCGGGATATCACTGAACGCAAGCAGAATGAGATTGCCATTCAGAACGCCAACCGGAAACTACGCGCCCAATTGTCCCGCATCAAAGCCCTCCAGTCCCAACTGCGTCAGCAGGCCATCCGCGACCCGTTGACAGGCCTCTTCAACCGCCGCTACCTGGAGGAGATTTTTCAGCGCGAGATCGTTGTCGCCGAACGCCAGGAGTCGAATATCAGCGTAGTGATGATTGACATTGACCGGTTCAAGAAATTCAACGACACCTATGGCCACGACGCTGGCGACTTCCTCCTGAAGGAACTGGCCGAATTGCTCCAGCGCGAAGTCCGCCGCTCGGATATTTCTTGCCGTTATGGGGGGGAGGAGTTCCTGCTGGTTATGCCGGGCGCCACCCTGGAAAAAGCGATGGAGCGCGCCGAACATATCCGCGCCTCCTTCTGCTCCGCCCGCTACGAATTTATGGGGAGTAAATTGAAAGCCACCCTCTCATTGGGGGTGGCTTGTTTCCCGCAGCACGGCAAAACGTGGGAGGAATTCGTCCACGCTGCCGACCGCGCCATGTACGCCGCCAAAGCGGCCGGCAGGAACCGGGTGCGTTCAGCCTGAGACAGATGCCGGCCCGGCCTTCTTCTTCGGATCGGCCATCTCCTGCCGGACGGTCATCAGCAAGTTCTCAGCCTTCAACTCGCTCAACGTATAACAAGGGGATTTGAGATGGTCAGCCAGCGACTGCGCCAGTCCCTGGTCGAATGAGGCATGTTCCATATTGATGACTACCGAGCGGAAATCACGACTGGCAATCTGCTCGGCGAATCCGTAGGCTTCCTCCTGGGGGGGGAGGGGGCCGATCGAAACGTTCCCCGCCCCGTCGGTCAGGACAATGAGCAGCGGCTCGATATCCGGGTGGATGAGGGCTTCCTGCGCCAGCACTTCGTAAGCCATCAGCAGCCCCGCGGAGAGCGGCGTCTTGCCGCCCACCGGGATGTCCACCAGGGAGCGCTGGGCAAGTTGCACCGAGTTGGTGGGGGGCAGGATGAGCGTGGCGCGATCCTTCTGGAAGACGATCAACCCAACCCGGTCGCGACGTTGGTAGGCATCAGTCAGCAGTGACAGGATGGCGCCCTTGGTAGCGGCCATGCGTTCGGCTACTGCCATGGACCAGGAGGCGTCCACCAGGAACAGCACCAGGTTGGAGGCCTTCTTGACCCGCACTTTGCGCTGCAGGTCGCTCTTCTCGATGGCAAAAGCCAGGCGTTTGCGCTGCTCGGTGCGCCGCTTTTGGAAGGGCGCCGCGGCGCGGAGGGTGGCGTCAAAGGCGATATCGTCCGTTTTGCCGTTGGCAGGACGCGCCTGGATGTAGCGGCCGCGCTTGCGCTCGGTGTGCGTGCGGGACCTGCGGCCTGAGTGCTTCCGCGCCAGTTTGTCCAGCGGAGTGTCGAGTTTGCGCGGGTCGAATGTCTCGCCCACCTTGACCTTCTTGCCGCCGTCCCACCAGTGGGCATCTTGGGAATTGAAAACCGCCTGCTGCGGAGAGGGCTCTGCAGGCGGCGGCTGATCCATAGATTCTTCTTCGGCGGAATCGGTGATTACTTTTTTTTTACCGCCTCTTCTTCCGGCTCGGGGTTTTCCTGCCGCTCGGACGGTTCGCCTTCGCTGGAGGAGCCAGCCAGATTCTCGATACGTTCCTGCAACTGCTCAGGCGTGATCTCGGCTTGCTGGAACGGGCCGCGCTTGATGCGGTGCGGCAGGGCCAGTTCGGCGGCCAGGGCGATGTCGCGGTCCGTGATCGAGGCGCGGCCCTCGAAGGCGGCATGGGCGCGGGCTGCTTTCAGGATGACCAGGTCGGCGCGGTGCCCGTCCACGTTTAGGGAGGCGGTCAGGGCGGCGATGGCCAGCAGGTCGCGGCGGGTGTATTTCACATCGTCCACCATTGTGCGCGCCTGGGCGATGATGCGGCTGAGTTTCTCCTCGTGCGGCAGCCAGGTGCGGCGGAAAGCCTCCGCGTCGGCCTCGAAGGCCAGATTGTGTTCGATAATCGTTACCCGCTCGCGGGCGTCGCGGATGCCGGTGATGTCCACCGAGAGGGCAAAACGGTCGAGCAGTTGCGGGCGCAGGTCGCCCTCCTCCGGGTTCATTGTGCCGACCAGGATGAAGCGCGCCGGGTGGGCGAAGGAGATGCCCTCGCGCTCGACGATGTTCATGCCCATGGCCGCCGAGTCGAGCAGCACGTCCACCACGTGGTCGTCGAGCAGGTTGACCTCATCAATATAGAGCAGGCCGCGGTTGGCAGCAGCAAGGACGCCCGGTTCGAAGTGGCGCTCGCCCTTTTGAATGGCCTGCTCAATGTCGAGCGTGCCAACCACCCGATCCTCGGTGGCCGAGACGGGCAGGTTGACGAACGGGATGGGCTTTTCTTCCACGGGGAGTGGTTCCCCAGAAGCGGCCTTCTCGCGGCACTCGGTGCACCAGGAAGCAGGCTGATCGGGGTCGCAGCCGAAGCGGCAGCCGCGCACAGCCCGCACCTTGGGCAGGAGGGCGGCCAGAGCGCGCGCTGCTGTGGATTTGGCCGTGCCGCGTTCGCCGCGGATCAGCACGCCGCCGATGCGCGGATCAACAGCATTGAGAATGAGAGCGCGTTTCATGCGCTCCTGTCCGACGATGGCAGTGAAGGGATAGATCGTAGGCATGAATTTCTCCGGACGGTGATTATAACGCGGGTTGC
>DYKZ01000147.1 GCA_020722345.1 Anaerolinea thermophila
AGACACAAAGGCAACGAAGGAAATTTACGGACGCTTTGAAAATGTTGAACCACGATAATGATTTGTGATTTTGCATTTTCCTGGCTGTCTTCGCATGCTGCGCGGTGCAACAGCCTTTTTGCAGTAGAGGTAAAAACGCTAACTTGTGAGCAATGACCTGAACCTATGTTTTAATCCCGAAAGGGTGCAATTGCTGTTCGCTCAGACCTGCAACCTTGACTTTGAGGGCTTCACTGACGAACGGCGGCACCATGCTGGAAACGTCGCCTCCCAGTGAGACAATCTCTCTCACCGTGGAAGCCGATAGGAAAGTATGCTCCTCATTGGTGATGAATACGACCACCTCGATATCCGGCGCGAGCCTGTGGTTCGCCAGCGCCATGCGGAATTCGAACTCGAAGTCCGAGAAGACGCGCAGGCCGCGCACGACCACCTGGGCGCCGATCTCGCGGGCGAAATTGACCGTCAGGCCGTTGTATCCAACGACTTTGACCTTTTGTTCGTCCTTGAAGGCCCGGGCAACGAGCGCCAGGCGTTCCTCGGGAGAAAACATCAGGCTTTTGAGGGGCCGGTCATAAACGCCCACGATCAGTTCATCGAACAGCCGGGCGGCGCGCGTGGCAATGTCTATGTGGCCAAAGTGAATGGGGTCGAAAGTTCCAGGGAATAAGGCTTTTACCATGTTTTTTTATGCTTTCTGTGGTGGTGGGATGAACTAACTCACATCGCCTTTGCCGAGGCTCCAGAAGCGGGACAATGCCTCAGCAAGGAGGCTGTGTTCGGGGGCTTGCAGGTTGGGGTCGCGGTCGAAGAGCGCCTGGGCCTGCGTGCGCGCCTTTTCGATGAGTTGAATGTCGCTCAGGGAGGCCATCTTGAGGCTGGAGGCAAAGCCGGCCTGCCGCGTTCCCAGAAACTCGCCGGGACCCCGCTGCTGGAGGTCGCGCTCGGCCAGCACGAAGCCGTCGTTCGTCTCGGCCATGGCTTGCAGGCGTTCGTTCTCGGCGGCGTCTTCGTTGTCGGGGATGAGCAGGCAGTAGGACTGCGCCTCGCCGCGTCCCACCCGGCCGCGCAACTGGTGGAGTTGCGCCAGCCCAAAACGGTCGGCGCCCTCGACCAGCATGACGGTCGCGTTGGGTACGTCCACGCCGACCTCGACGACGGTCGTCGCTACCAGGATGTGGTACTGCCGGTCGCGGAAGGCCATCATCACGGCTTCTTTCTCATCGGGGCGCATGCGCCCGTGCAGGAGCCCCAGTTTCAGGTCGGGGAAGATTTCCCTTTGCAGGCGTTCGTGTTCTTGTGTGGCGGCCAGCAGTTCGGACTTCTCGTTTTCCTCCACCAGCGGATAGATGATGAAGGCTTGATGTCCATCCTTCACCTGGCTGCGGATCAGGCTGTAGGCGCGTTCGCGCTCGCGTGGCGTCAGGATGTAGGTAGGGATGGACTGGCGTCCCGGCGGCAGTTCGTCCATCACAATGAGGTCGAGGTCGCCGTAGAGCGTCAGCGCCAGTGAGCGCGGGATGGGGGTGGCGGTCATCACCAGCAAATGGGGGTTGGTGCCTTTTGAGCGCAGGGCGGCGCGCTGCTCAACCCCGAAGCGGTGTTGCTCGTCCACTACGATGAATTGCAGGTCTGCAAACGCGACGGCGTCTTCAATGAGAGCGTGGGTGCCGATGGCGATCTTGACCTCGCCGCCGGCCAGCCCGGCGCGGATTTCTTCCTTCTCTTTTTCCGGCGTGTCGCCCATCAGCAGGCGGATCTGGTCAGGCTGGAGGACGCCGTTCTCGCCGGCCAGCACTTGTTGGAAGGTGCGATAATGCTGTTCGGCCAGGATGGAGGTGGGGGCCATGATGGCCGTCTGCGCGCCTCCGGCGTTGACCATGGCGGCGGTCAGCGCGGCCACGATGGTTTTGCCCGATCCGACATCGCCCTGCAAGAGGCGGTTCATCGGCCGGCCGGATTTCAGGTCACGGCGGATCGCCTCCAGGGCGCGCTGCTGGGCGTTGGTCAGGGCATAGGGCAGGGTGGTCAGGCGTGCCGCAATCCACTCGTCGCCGACCTCGAACACGCGTCCCTGGACGGCCAGCCAGTCGCGGCGCTGGCGCAGCATGCCCATTTGCAGGAAAAAGATCTCATCGAAGGCCAGGCGTTCACGGGCAGCCTTGATCTTCTCCTGGCTGTCGGGCCAGTGGATTTGTTGAAGCGCAGTTCCCAGGTCCAGGACGCCCGCCGCGGCGCGGATCGTTTCAGGCAGATGGTCGGTCAACTTTGGCGCCCAGTAATTGACCACCTGATACATCAACCGGCGCAGCCATTTCTGGGTCACATTCTGGGTGAGGGGGTAAACGGGCACGATGCGGTTGGTGTACAGGTTTTCCACCTCCACCGGTTCCCACTCCGGCGAGTTCATCACCAGCCGCCCCATGTAATGCTCCACTTTGCCGGAGACCGAAATGGCCTCGCCCTGCCGGATGCGGTTGACCAGCCAGGGTTGGTTGAAGAAATTCAATCGTAGGCCGCCGGTGCCGTCGTTGATGACTACTTCGAAGATGTGCATTTTGCCGCCGCGCGCCTGGCGGGCCTCCGTGAAGGCCGCTGTGCCGATGACGGTCACCTGCTGGCCGTAGGTCAGGTCGCGGATGGGCTTGAGTTGGCTGTAATCGTCGTAGCGGCGCGGAAAGTGGTAGAGCATGTCGCCCAGGGTATGCAGGCCGAGACGCCCAAGCATGGCGGCGTTCTTCGGCCCCACACCGGAGAGGACGGTCAGTGAGGCGTTCAGGGCGATGGGACGTTTGCTGGTGACGCCGCCGGGACGCGATTCGGCTCGACCGGGAACGGGACGCGCGGCCGGGGTTTTCTGCCCGCCCGTCCGCTGCGCCTGCGGACCTGGAGCCTGGCGCGGCTCCCCCGGCTGTTCATCGGCGGGGGCCGGAGTCTGCGGCTCTGCCCTGGCCTGTCCAGATGGATGAGGGGAATGCGCCGGCGCTCTCCCCTTGGGCGCGGCCGCGGCTTCGGGCACGTTCTCCTGGATGTGCTTCCAGAGGGCTTTTAAGTCTGCGGCGCGCTCCTCAGGACTCCGGTCCGCGTAGGCGCGCAGGGCGGCATTGACGGCCTGAATCACGCTTTCGGGGAGGCGGTCATTGCGGGCTTCACCTTCCCAGGTGTTCAGGATGCTGGCCAGCCCGCCGATGACGGCAGAGTCGTTGTATTTGTTTTCGTGTTCCAGGCGGAAGAATTTGCGGAGTTTTTCGAGGGAAGGTTGCATAGGGGTATTTTATCATGATGTTTACAGACAAAGATGCGGCGGGCAATTGCCGCCTGCCGCTGTATTTGTGTTGGCGATGAGGCAGTCACTTCAGCAGAGACTGCCTCATGGCATGGCTAATCGGAATATTTCAAGTATTTCAGGCCGGAACCGGTGTTGAATAGAACCACCTTTTCTTCAGGCCGAATCCACCCTTTCTGCCGGAGTTGCTGGTATGCCGCCAGTGTAGCGGCGCCCTCCGGGGCCGCAAAGATTCCTTCCAGGGCGCCGATCTGGTTCTGCGCGTCCAGGATGGCTTCGTCACTGACCGCCACGGCTGTGCCCTTGCTCTCGTATAAAATTTTCAGGATGAGGTGGTCGGCAAAACTTTTCGGCACGCGCAGGCCGGAGGCGATCGTGTGGGCATTCAGCCAGAAATCGCAGAAGGAGGCGCCGGCCTGGAAGGCCTTCACCACCGGGGCGCAGCCTTTGGCCTGCACTACCACCATGCGCGGCCGTTTGGCGTTTTCGAGCCAGCCCAGGGCTTCGAGTTCGTTGAATGCTTTCCACATCCCCACCAGGCCTGTGCCTCCGCCGGTCGGATAGATGATCACGTCCGGCAGGCTCCAACCGAAGGCCTCGGCCAGTTCGTATCCCATGATCTTCTTACCTTCCAGACGGTAGGGTTCCTTGAAGGTCGAGAGATCGAACCAGCCTTCGGCGCGCGCTTTTTCACCGGCCATGCCGCCGGCCTCGCTGATCAAGCCATCCACCAGCACCACTCCCGCCCCGGCCATGCGGCTTTCTTCGATGTTCGCACGCGGGGTGTCCTTTGGCATGAAGATATGGGCTTTGAGGCCGGCGCGGGCAGCGTAGGCGGCCATGGCGCCCCCGGCGTTGCCGGCGGTGGGGATGATGACCTTCTGGATGCCGAGTTCCCTGGCTTTCGAGATGGCGGTGGAGAGGCCGCGGGCCTTGAAACTGCCGGTCGGGTTGCTGCTCTCATCCTTGACGAACAACTGGCGCGCGCCGGCCTCTTTTTCGAGGTGGGGGAGACGCAGCAGGGCGGCATCCCCTTCTCCCAGTGTGACGACATTGTCCGGGTTCAGTACTGGCAGGAGTTCGTGCCAGCGCCAGAGTCCGCGCGGACGGCGGATGAACTCGTCGCGGTCGGCGCGGCTTTTGAGCGCCTGTAAATCATAATTCGCGAGCAGGGGCGACTGGCAGTCTGTGCAGTAGGTATTGACTTCCCTCACTGAGTATTCTTTGCCGCAAGCGGAACAGGTGAGGCTGGTCACATAGGAGAAATCTATATTGCTCCGGGGAAGTTGCACAGCCATCGTCAGAGGCCTTTGGTCGCCACGAAGCCTTCCACGCGTGCTCTTAATTCATGGATGTTGATTGGCTTGGACATGTACACATCACAACCAGCAGCAAGCGCCTTTTCAGCGTCTCCTTTGAGAGCGTTGGCCGTGATGGCAATGATCGGAACGTAGGCTAGGCGGGGAATGGCGCTGCCGCGCAGCCGCCTGGCGACTTCATACCCATCAACGTCAGGTAGGTTGATGTCCAAGAGAATCAAATCAATGGCTTCTTTTTCGGCAACAGCAATCCCGTCGAGTCCGTTCATAGCCTGGAAGAGCGTGTATCCTTGCGCCTCCATGACGCGCTTGACCAGGATCATGTTGTCGGGATTATCTTCGATATACAGGATATTGATACCCATACAGCACTCCTTAATTTCTTTTCTCTTCTTCAATCACCTGGACCATCTGCTCGACGAATTTCCGTGCTGGGATGGAACTTTTCTGGTAAACGGCCTCGATGTGCCCATTCAGGCGCGCCCGTTCTTCTGGGGTGATGTCCTTGGCGCTGACGACGACAATCGGGATGTTTTTGGTGCGCGGGTCGAGTTTCAATTCTTCCACCAGTCCGAAGCCGTCTATGCCGGGCATCATCAGGTCGCTGACAATCAGGTCGGGAAGTTTTTGCCTCGCGAGCGCCAATCCCTCCCAGCCATCTTTGGCGTGGAAGACGCGGTAGGTTTTCCGCGCCTCCAGCAGGCGGCGGATCAGGAGGGCGTCGTCTTCGTTGTCATCAATCAACAAAACGGTGGTGGTTTTCTCATCCAGGTTTTCGAGCGCGGCCTGTAACCCCTCGCGTGGAGCGGGAGACTGGTCTTCACTCAAATGGACATCTACCGCGAACTGGTCGCCCAAGACATGCTTTTCGACCGGGAAGGTGT
>DYKZ01000016.1 GCA_020722345.1 Anaerolinea thermophila
CAGAACTTATCCCAGAGGGAGTCTATTTGCGCGCGGAGTTTAGGGTCGGTGAGCATGAAAAATCCACGAGTTTCAAAAAATGTGACAAATGGCTGTTGCAATTATCTATGAATTCCTATAAACTGTACATAGCTCATCTACCATCGGTGGAAAGAGTAACGGATACCGTCTTCGGCGAGAGGGCGGTATCGGCTTTATATCGCTTGAACTCCTGTTGGAGCCTGCGCTCATGGCTTTCCTCGCTCAATCGCAAGACGATTTGCGAATTCTACCACTTCGCCGATCTCCTTCTCCGTAAACCACCGTTCCACCGCATCCGCGCCGAACATATCCAGCGGCGGCTCGTAGAGATCGGCGGTTTCGAGATGTCGTTTTTGCAAAAACACACTTTGCACGGCGCGCAGGAAGCGAATCTGGTCGGCGTTGTAGTTGTGCTGGGTAATGTAACCTTCAAATTGCCGCGCCACCAAGTCCTTGTAATCGGGCAGGGTTTGCATGTCCAGCACCTGGCGCACCAATCCAAGAAAACTGTCGGCGGTGTGGGCGAAAACCTTCCTCAAGTTTTCGGGCGTCACTTCCAAATCGCCTTGGCTGAGTTCACGGGTCAGCGTGCGCTCCAGTTCGAGCAGTTGCCAGTCATCAATCTTCTCGCCGCGCTGAATCGCCTTGATCGTGGGGTGGTTGGCGACCAATTCCAAAATGCGCTGCTCCACCAGGCGGCGATATTCCGCCACGTACATTTTCTCTCCGCTCTTGGTGAGCAAAATGTAGCCGCTGATGGCGATGGAATCCACCAGGTCAAGTTCAAGGAAGGTGTCCAGCCGCCGTTTATATTTCATCTGTGGCGCAAGTACATCGCGCAACTCGGTCAAGTCGCTCAGGCTGGCATTCATCAATTCTTCTGGAATGCACTTTTGCACATGCGGCTTGCATTTCGGGTCAGCCGCCACGAAATCAGGCAGAATGGCGGCGTCTTCGGCAATGGATTGAATCGCTTGCGAGACATCCTTGCCTGTGCGTTTGAGCAGTTTCAGCCGCTCCACTTTGCTGATGAAGGTCGCGGCGGCGACATCCACGCCAGGGACAAGTCGCAGGTGCGGGGCGACTTTCAACTTCAGGAATTCGATTTTGCTCGGAATCAGATACTCCCAAAAGGCATCTGTCCACGCTTCTTCGATCTCTGGCATGTGTTTGCGAATGGTGAACGAGTCGGTCGGGATTCGCTGAATCTGCTCGCGCAGGTCAGAGATCACCCCTTTGCAATCGGGGTCTTTCTGGTCATTGAGCCAGCTCTCCAGCAGTTTCAGGCGCGTGTTGAAAATGGTCACCAGCACGGGCGTGGACTGGTCAACCACTTCCTTGGCGTCTCGGCTGAAATTGTTCTCCCAGAAGTCAATGATGAGAAAATCCTTCTTCTCGAAGTTCGGCAGTAACGCCAAATTGCGGCACGCCGCCTGCACCCGCGTCCCGCGCCCGATCATCTGCTGTAACTTGATCGGCGATTGCACAGGCTTCATAAACACGAGATTGACGACTTCGGGAACGTCAATGCCCGTATCGAGCATGTCCACGGAAATGGCAATGCGCGGGAAATCCTTCTTCTTGAAGGCTTCCACCAGCGTGCCGCGATATTCGGATTTGTGGGTGATGACCTTCGCCAAATCTGGGAATTGCGGATACATTTCATAAAACGCATCCTGCAAACGCAGCGCATGTTCCTGTGTCATCGCAAAGATGATGGTCTTGCCTGGCAACTGTCCCGACGAATCCTTGCGGCACACCTCCCAAATCTCTTCCCACTGTTTGCGAAGCGTGTCTTTATTGGTGACGGTCTTTTCCAGTTCCGTGCCTTCGTAATTGATGTCATCGGGGTCGAAACCTTTTTCGATCAGGGCGTTACGCTCTTCCTCGGTCAAGTCCACGCCGTGAATGCCCTGCCGCTGGAACTTGGTCCGCGCGGCGTAGAGTTCGTAATCCACGAGATAGCCGTCCTCGATGGCTTGTTCGTAGGTATAGAGATAAGTAGGCTTGCCGTCCGTGCAATCGAAGGCAAGGAAAGTATCACGGTTGATGTAATTGGCGGGCGTGGCGGTCAGACCGATTTGCCTGCCATCGAAATACTCCAGCACTTCGTTGAACTTGTTGAAAATGGAGCGATGGACTTCGTCGAAGACGATCAGGTCGAAGAAGGCAGGCGAGAACTGCTCGAAGATATTGCTCAGTGTTTGGAGCGTCACCGCATACAGGCGTTGCGTGCGCGCATGCGGATCGTCCCAACTATGCAGGCGTGTACAGGGTTCATTGGGAATGAATTTCTCGAAGCCATCATCTTTTGCCTGTTCAACCAGCGCATCGCGGTCTGCCACGAACAAAATCCGCCGCGCCTGATTGGAGCGCATGAACACATCTATCAATCCCATCGTCGCGCGCGTCTTGCCTGTCCCTGTTGCCATGACAATGAGGGCTTTGCGCTTGCCACCGCTTGAACGTCCCGAAGGTTCTGCAACCTTCGGGACGGTATCGAAGGCTTCACAGACTCTGCGAATGGCTTCGTGCTGATAGGAACGGTCAACGATCTCGTTATTGATTTCGATGGAACTAAGCGGCTTCGCATTCTGCCGAATATAGAGCAGATTTTCCAAATCTTCGCGGGTGAAGAAGCCGAACACCTCGCGCTTGGGCGCGACGCCCACATCTACAAAATAGATTTCCAGTCCGTTGGCTAAAAATCCAAATGGACGGAATGACTGGTGCTTCTCAATTTCAGTGACGTAATGCGTGAGTTGCGCTTCCGCCAGGCGGACATCCACTGCCGTCTTCTTGGCTTCCACCACCGCCAACACTTCCCCGTTTTCGCGGTAGAGCGCGTAATCGGTCACCCCATTCCACGGCTCGGCATCGTACCCGTCCACAGGGATTTCGATCTTCACTTTGGAATGGTCGCGAAGATACCACCCTGCTTTTTCAAGTTGCGGGTCGATCATTTCCTTACGAGTGCGTTCTTCGCTGATATGGCGCATCCCACCTCGGGGTTTAATCTATGCCTTCTTTTCGATATACTTCACGCCATCCATGCCTTTGAAATGCGCGTCCTGCGTCCAGAGCGTGGCGTTGTTGGCGCGGGCCGTGGCAAGGATGATGCTATCTGCCATGGCAAGTTTCAAATCGCGGGAAATCTGCGCCGCGTCAATGGCGATGTTGCGATCCAACTCCACTTCGCGCCCGTGGGACATGAGTCCCACCGAGAGCAGGGCGGAATCTTCATCTCGTTCCGCCAGCAGGTGTTTGAAGACCTCGTACATGCAAATCGTCGGGACGATTAGGTTGTCCACGTCGCGAATGGGCGGGGAGAAAAAATCCGCATTCCCACCCTCGGTAAAATACTCGATCCAGCCCGATGCGTCAACGACGTTCATCAGCGCTCCTCGTCAACTTCTTCGCGAATATTATCGGTATTGATTCCCTTGAATATTCCCCGCGCCTCTTTGATGGACGGGACGATGACAAGCCGAATGGAGTTCTTGTAGGGAATGAACATCACCTTCTGTCCGGGCTTTAGATTGAATTGCTCCCGAACTTCGCGCGGAATCATAATCTGGTATTTGGTGGAAATGGTCGTCAAGGCGTCCATTTTTACGGCTCCTTTATCGAAACGCGATTGTAAAAATTATACCACCGCCAGCCCTTCGGCGCTGCTCAGGACAAGCGCTTTCCCTTTTTGCGGCCGAAGGTGGCAGTAACCGGTCGCCCCGTTCCACGGTTCGGCATCGTGACCATCCACAGGGATTTCGATATCTTACCTTGGAATGGTCGCGCAGATACCAGCCCGCTCGTTCAAGTTGCGGGTCAATCATTTCCTTGCGGGCGCGTTCTTCCGAGATCTGACGGGGCACGTTCTGTCTCTCCCTTTGGGGATGGGACGGTTGAAAGTATACAATAAAATTTTCCAAACCGGCGCGTTCTCCTGAAAAGCGGTGTTCCTCCCGGTTCGTGCAACTTTTCCTTTGCCCGCGCATCTGATACAATGCGCCTGCCGGCAACTCACCGCCAGCCACTCGCAACTTACAACTCACAACTCACAACTCACAACTCACAACTCACAACTCACAACTCACAACTCGTAACAGGACTCCTATGTTCAATCTCAGTTCTATTTCCTCCACCAACTCCGCCCCCCGCCACGTCAAAGTGCTCATCCTCGGCGCGGGACCGGCGGGCCTGTCGGCCGCCCTCTACGCGGCGCGCGCCGAACTCCAGCCGGTGGTGTTGACCGGCACACAGATTGGCGGTCAAGCCGCCCTGACGTACACCATCGAGAATTACCCCGGCTTCCCCGAAGGCGTGGGCGGCGCGGAACTGGGCGACCTGTTCCAGAAGCAGGCCGAACGCTTTGGGGCGGTCGTAGAATTCGATTCCGCCCAGAGCGTTGACCTGTCGGCACGCCCGTTCCGCGTCCAGACAGACAACGGCGAATACACCGCCGACGCGCTCATCATCAGCACCGGCGCCAGCCCCAACCAACTGAACGTGCCGGGCGAAGTCGAGTTGACCGGCAAGGGCGTCTCGTACTGTGCTACCTGCGACGGCTGGTTCTTCAAGGATAAGCCGGTGGTAGTAGTCGGCGGCGGCGACTCGGCGCTGGAGGAGTCCCTCTTCCTGACGCGCTTCGCCTCCTCGATCAAGATCATCCACCGCCGCGACAGTCTGCGCGCCGGGGCCATCCTGCAAAAGCGCGCCTTCGAGAACCCGAAGATCGAATTCGTCTGGGATACCGTCGTGACCGAGATCGCCGGCCGCGAAAAAGTCGAGGCCGTGCGGCTGAAGAACGTCAAGACCGGCGCGGAGAGCCTCCTGCCGACTGAGGGCGTGTTCATTTTCATCGGCCATACGCCCAACACGCAGATGTTCGCCGGGCAGTTGGAGATGGAAGGCGGCTACATCAAGGTGGATGAGCGCATGCACACCAGCGTCCCTGGCGTGTTCGCAGCGGGTGAATCGGCGGATTCGCACTTCAAGCAGGTGATCACCTCGGCGGGGATGGGCGCGGCGGCGGCCATCGAAGCGACGCGCTTCCTCGAAGCGGAGGCAGGCTAACGGTCCAGAACGATGCGGCAGGCGGCTGGTTTCAGCCGCCTGTTATTTTTAGTCATGTTCGTTCTTGTTATGGAGTTCGGTGGGGCTTGCCCCTGCTGGGCAAGTCATACCTTTGAAGCGGAAAAAACCTTTTTTTTAGGACAAATACATAAAATAAGCATGATTAACAATACTATTGGCGGGAATCGGAAATATTGTATAACATGGTGAAGATTATATTTTCAGCCGTTGTTTAATCTCAAAGGAGGAAGGATGACAGCAAAGATTTCCATTATCGGAGCCGGCATGACCGGCGCTACACTTGCCCACTGGTTGGCCGAGCGCGAGATCGCCGACCTGGTGCTGGTGGACATCGTGGAGGGGATGCCGCAGGGCAAGGCGCTCGATCTCTATGAGGCCCTGCCGATCATCAACAAGGACGTGTCTCTCGTCGGGAGCAACGACTACGCCGCCACCAAGGGTTCGGACATCGTGGTGGTGACGGCGGGCGTGCCGCGCAAGCCGGGCATGAGCCGCGAGGACCTGCTGACCACCAACGCCAACATTGTCATGACGGCGGTGGAGAACTCGCTCCTGCACTCGCCCGATGCCCTGTTCATCATCCTGACCAACCCGCTCGATACGATGGCCTACCTGGCGATGAAGGCCGGCAAACTGCCGCGCGAGCGCGTGGTGGGGCAGGCGGGCATCCTTGATTCGGCCCGCATGCGCTCGTTCGTGGCGCTGGAGACCGGCGTGAGCGTGGAGAATATCCAGTGCTACGTGCTGGGCGGCCACGGCGATGAGATGGTGCCGCTGACGCGTCACTCCAACGTGGCGGGCGTGCCCCTGCGCGATTTCCTGCCGGCCGACAAACTGGAAGCCATCGTCAACCGTACCCGCAAGGGCGGCGGCGAGATCGTCAACCTGCTCAAGACCTCGGCCTATTACGCACCCTCGCTGGCCGTGGCGCAGATGGCCGAAGCCATCCTGAAGGACAAGCACCTCATTGTGGCAGCCTCGGCGTACATGCAGGGCGAATACGGCTTGAGCGACATGTTCTTCGGCGTGCCGGTGCAACTTGGCCGCGGCGGCCTGGAGAGGATCATCGAATACGATCTGGATGATGAAGAGAAAGCCGCCATGCAGAAATCGGCCGCGGCGGTCAAGGAAAGCATTTCGATCCTGCACACACTGGTGAAGATCTAAATTCTTTGACGGGCAAAACCGTCCCTACCAAAAGGAGACTTATAATGATCCTGCACGAAAAGATTGCTGCCCAACTGCCCGATTGGCGGGCGCGAGTGACGAAACTGGTCAAGGAACAAGGCAACATCGTCCTGGATAAGGTGACCATTGGCCAGGTCTATGGCGGGATGCGTGACATCAAGTCCATGGTGACCGACGTCTCGTTTGTGGACCCGGCAACGGGCATCAAGTTCCGCGGCATGGCCATCCCCGAGGTCTTGAAGAAACTCCCCAAGCCGCGCGGCGGCAAGATCCCCTACGTGGGCGGGTTGTACTACCTGCTGCTGGTGGGCGAGGTGCCGACCCGTGAGCAGGCTGAGGAGGTAGAGGCCGAGTGGGCTAAACGCGCCGATGTTCCCGATTACGTCTTCAAGATGCTCAAAGCGATGCCAAAGGATACCCACCCGATGGTGCTCTTCTCGCAGGCTGTGCTGGCGCTGCAGAGTCAGTCGGTCTTTGCGAAGCGGTACAACGAAGGCATGAAGAAGGATGTCTATTGGGAGCCGGCCCTGGAGGACGCCCTCAACCTGACTGCCAAACTGCCGGTCATCGCCGCATTCATCTACCGCATGAAGTACTTCGGCGAGACGAAGAAGCCGAAATACAATCCCCGCCAGGATTACGGGATGAACTTCTCCCGCATGATGGGCGTCTCGGACCGCAAGGGCTACGCCGAACTCTCCCGCCTATATTTCATCCTCCACTCGGACCACGAGTCTGGCAACGTCTCGGCGCACGCCACGCACCTGGTTGGCTCTGCGCTTTCGGATGCCTATTATGCTTTCTCGGCTGGGCTGAACGGGCTGGCGGGTCCGCTTCACGGCTTGGCTAATCAGGAGTGCCTGGGCTGGCTGATCAGCGTCCGCGATCGGTTTGGCGGCGTGCCCTCGCGCGAGGATCTGTACAAATTTGCCTGGGATACGCTCAACGGCGGCAAGGTCATCCCCGGCTATGGCCACGCCGTGCTGCGCGTTACCGACCCGCGCTTCGCCGCCCAGATGGAGTTTGCCAAGGCGCGCTTCCCGGAGGATACGCTCCTGCGCCTGGCAGACCTGGTTTATGATGTGGTGCCGACCGTACTCAAGGAACAGGGCAAGGCCAAGAATCCGGCCCCGAACGTGGACGCCATCTCCGGTACACTCCAGTACTACTACGGGGTGCGCGAGTTCGACTTCTACACTGTCCTCTTTGGCGTCGGCCGCGCCCTAGGCGTGACCGCCAACCTGGTCTGGGCGCGCGCCCTTGGCCAGCCTATCGAGCGCCCCAAGTCGCTGACTACAGCCATGCTCGAAGAGGCGGCGAAGGCAGCGGCATAGCAATTCTCAGGCAACAGTGAACAGTAAGGAATAAACAGTCTCCCGGCAGTCAGTTGCGCCGGGAGATTGTTTTTATCATCACTGCCGGAATTGGCGCCCGCGTTTAATGGGGGTTGTACGGTTGGCCGCAGGCCGGTTTCTGTTGTGGATTTCCTGGTAATCCTCGTGGTCGGGGAAGGGGAGAACAATGAAGGCCGGGTTGCGCTGGATTTGCAGTTTGCGGTAGAACATAGGATGGATGACGCATTCGTCTGTGTCGTTCAGAATCAGCGGCTCGCTCATCGCGTATTCGAAATCTGCTTCGATGATGCCCGCCTTCTCGTCCTTTGTCCTGACCCGCCCAACAATGCCCAGTTCGGCCACCAAGCGGCGGAAGGCGCTGACGGAGTAATTCCCCTCCAGCCAGGCGCGGGCGGTTTTCTTGGCGACCTGATCGAGATAGTTGCCGGGGAAATTGGCCGGAGCGCTGCCCAGGGCTTGAACGATTTCCGACACGCCCGGGTAGATCAGATCATAGGAATTCAATACTTCCTTGGCGAGGAGCGCTTCGCTTTCGCTGATGGCGCGGGCGATGTTGATTTCTTTGAAGTAAGGAAATTTTCCGCTCTTTTGCGCCATGCGGGCGATCTGGTTGCACAGGATGACCAGTTGGCGCGGCCGCATTTGTGTATGGCGTAGAATATAAGGGAGGCTTTCTTCCATCTGGCCGTTCAGGTTGTGAATACTTTCGCCGAAGAAGGGCGTCCACATCCTGGCGCGCACCTCGTCGAAATTATCCCAGTCTGGCTCCTCAAAGGGGAGAGAGTAGCCGGAATTGGCGAGCGACTTGTAGAACCGCCATGAGACGAGGCGGATCAGGTCCTTTGGCCGCCAGAGCATGTAGAGCGGCTCGCGGATGAACTTGGTGGTATTGGGGATATTGCCTTCGGCAATGTAGGGGAATATCTCGGCGGAAACAAAGGCTTTGATGTGGATTCCCTTGCGGGCATGGGTGATGTTGAAGTTACTGGCGCATTGAATCAGCGCGGCAGTAACGGCCATCATGGCATCGTTGTTACGGTCGTAGCGCTCGAAGGTATCAATGGCAATGATGACCGGTTCCTTGCGCGTAAACTCAACCACTTTCTCTTTGGCTCTCGTGAACACCGGGTCTGCCAGCACTTCCGACAGCACATCGGCCACTGTTCCGCTGTCATCAAGGTATTTGGTCAGGACATGTTTGAGCAGTTCGCCGATGAAGATCGAGATTTTCCCCTTTTTCCCGGTAAAGAAACCTGCATTTTCCAGCAGCGGATCGTAGTCGCGGTATTCATGAAAGATCAGCGACCAGATGAGATATTCCCAGATCTTGCGCACATCGTTGACGGCCAGGTCTGGCGAGCGATAATTCCTGTGCGCAATACGGTGAATGATGCTGTCATAGATGACCGGCTCATCCACATCAATATTGTGGGCGTTTTTGATCTGCTTTTGGAAACCGAAAAATTTCGTCAGAGAGGTTTTGCCTGATCCCCTGCGGCCAACGATCAAATATACTTCTGGGTCTATGGCCTCTTCGTTGAAGCGGCTCTTGTCGTAGAAAAACTCTGAATAGTGTTCTTGGAGGACCTCGATTTCGTTCTCACAGCACACTTCCCCAAACGGATATTGAAATCCATATTCAGACTGCGGATCCATCGTCACCTCGCTGCCTTGGGTTTTCTTTGAATCTTGTGATATGCGTGTAAGTATAAATGCAAGTGAGTTTTTTTACAATGGAGGAGGAAGATTGTTCTCCTGAATTGCCGGGCGTGCCAGCATTTGTTTTGTCTCCCCGCGGGCGAGCAGGAAGAGCACGAAGGCGCTGGTCAGTCCGAAAGCCAGCCCGCCGTACCAGATGGCTTTGGGAGCGATGGCGTCGTTCAGGAATCCGCCAACGAGCGGTGCGGCGGCGCGCGCCAGTCCCCAGGTCAACCAGTAGATGGACATGTAGCGGCCGCGCAGATCGTCGGGGGCGCGAGAGGCGGCGTACGCTGTCCCGGTTGGGATGAGGATCAGTTCACCGAAGGTCAGGATGACTATGCTGAGCCAGAATCCCCAGAAACTGCTCATCAGGGCCACGCTGCCCACCCCCAGGGCATAGACCAGCATCCCGACCGCGATCATCAGTCCCGGTCGGTGACGGCGGGTGACCAGGGTGACGAAGTATTGCACGAAGACGCACATCAGGGCATTCGTAACCGGCAGCCAGGCGTAGCGCGCTTCGGAGAGGCCGAAGTTCGTCTTGGTATAGACGGCGAGGAGCGTCCACATCATAAGGGGGGCAATCATTCCAAAGGCGACGGTCGCTACAAAGGCGATGAAATGCCCGTCCCCGAAGACCCGTCTGTAGCCGAGTACGCTCTCCAACAGTGTTTCCTCCCGCGCCTCCTGCTTGCGCTGCAGGGTCTCGCGGGCGAACAGGAGCAGGACGATTCCGTACATGGACATGGCCGCCGCCGCTCCGTAGAAGGCCAAAGCGTAGGATTTGACGACAATCAGGCCGCCAATCGAGGGTCCGATGGCGATGCCAGCGTTGTTGGTCATGCGCAGGATGGAGTAGGCTGTCGTCCGCTGCTCCGGTGGGATCATGTCGGCCATCATGGCGTCCGAGCCGATGGCGTAAAAAGGCATGGAAGCGCCTATGATCGTCATGGGCAGCAGGAAGGCCAGGTAACTATCGGCGCGGCTCATCAGCAAGTAGGCGATCCCGTGAAAGACTACCGCCAGGTACATAATCGGCTTGCGTCCGAAGCGGTCGGCAATCGAGCCGCCCAGGAACGAGACCAGCATCCCAATGAACGAACTGAGGCTGATGAGTGTGGCGGCGGTGGTCAGCGGGCTGTCTAGTTGGCTGCTGATGTAGATCAACTGGAAGGGCCAGATTAGGCTCGATCCTGCAGAACTGAACAGGACACCAAAGGCCACCAGCCAGAACTGACGGGGGTAGATATCGAAGGTGTTACGACGACGGGACAGCATGATTGTATGGGGAGCGGAGTCCAAAATCTCCAGATTTTGGAAATACCTCCGAAGCCGGAGACTTCAGACTGTGGGATGGCTATAAAAAACCTTGCGAAGTCTTTAACCTTCGCAAGGTATGTTGACTATCTGCGGTTGTAGCCGCCGCTGCCGCCGCGCCGGTCGTCCCTTCGACCTCCGCGCCGGTCGCCGCCTCCGGAGCGGTTTCCGCCGCCTGCACGTCCGCTGCCGGACTTGCGGCTGTCGCGTTCCTGGGCCTCCTCCACGCTCCAGCCCTCCAGCACAGCCGTGCGGCTCAGGCGCACTTTCCCGGCTGGGTCAATGCCTGTGACCATCACGGTCAGTTCGTCGCCGAGGCTGCAAACATCCTCCACTTTCTGGACGCGTTCGCTGTCCAGTTGCGAGATGTGCACCATGCCGTCCACGCCGGGGATGATCTCGACAAAGGCGCCGAAATCGGTCACGCGCACGACCTTGCCGGTGTAGATGCGCCCGATCTGGGGCGACTCGGTGATGCCCTCGATGCGTTCGCGTGCTAGTTGGGCGCCCATGCCGTTGGTGGAGGCGATGTAAACCGTGCCGTCTTCCTCTACGTCAATCTTGGTACTGGTCTCTTCCTGCAGGGCGCGGATATTCTTGCCGCCGGGGCCGATGATGGCGCCGATCTTGTCCACCGGGATTTTGACGGTGGTGATGCGCGGAGCGTGCGGCTTCAGGTCTGGGCGCGGGGCAGGCAGGGCTGTCAGCATCTTGTCCAGGATGGAGAGGCGCGCCTGGCGGGCTTGTTCGAGGGCTTCGGCCATGATCTCCTTGCTCAGCCCGGAGATCTTGATGTCCATTTGCAGGGCGGTGATGCCGGCGCTCGTGCCAGCGACTTTGAAGTCCATGTCGCCGAGGTGATCTTCCGTACCCTGGATGTCGGTCAGGATGATGTATTTGTCGCCTTCCTTGACCAGTCCCATGGCTACGCCGGCCACCGGTGCTTTGATGGGCACGCCGGCATCCATCAGCGCCAGGGTCGAACCGCACACGGAGGCCATCGAGGTTGAGCCGTTGGAGGACATCACCTCGGAGACCAGCCGCAAGGCGTAGGGAAATTCGGATTCGGGCGGGATGACCGGCTCGAGGGCGCGCTCGGCCAGCGCCCCGTGCCCAACCTCGCGCCGGCTCTGGCCGCGCAGGGGTTTGACCTCGCCTGTGGAGAAGGGCGGGAAGTTGTAGTGGTGCATGTAGCGTTTGGTGTCTATGGGGGTCAGTGTATCCAGTTCCTGGGCCTCCGAGAGCGTGCCGAGCGTGGCCAGGGTGAGCACCTGCGTCTCGCCGCGCGTGAACAGGCCAGAGCCGTGCGCGCGGGGCGAAAGGTCCACCTCGCACCAGATGGGGCGGATCTCGGTGGGGGCGCGCCCGTCGGGGCGTTTGTGCAGTTCCAGGATGCGTTCGCGGACGATACGTTTTTCGGCCTCGGAAAAGGCCTCGTTGACGGCGCGCAGGTCAGGGGTCCCGGCTGCCTCGGTTTCACTTACTATCACTTCGTCGGTGGGGACGAGGGTGGTTGTCACTTGTTCGCGCAGGGCGCCCATCCCGCTGTTGAATTCGTCCTTGCTGAGCGGCTTGTTGAGCAGGTCATGCATGGCGCTGCTGACGTGGGCATACACTTTCTGCTGAATGCCTTCATCAGGCAGGGAAATGACGGCCTCGCGCTTGGCCTTGCCAATCTCGGCGCGCATTTGGCGCTGGAGTTCGATCAGCGGCTGGAGGGCCTGGTGGCCGTATTCCAGCGCCGCCACCATCACATCTTCGGGGACTTCTTTTGCGCCGCATTCGACCATCAGGATGGCGTCGCGCGTCCCCGCCAGGCGCAGGTCGAGGTCGGAGGTTTCGATTTCGCTAAAGGTTGGGTTGATGACAAACTGGCCGTTGATGCGCCCAATGCGAACGGCGGCGATGGGGCCGTCCCAGGGGATGTCGGAAATCATCAGGGCCGCCGAGGCGGCGGTGATGCCAATCATGTCAATTGGATTTTCGCCGTCTACCGAGAGCGAGTACATGATGACCTGGACTTCGTTGCGCATGCCTTTTGGGAAGAGCGGGCGGATAGGCCGGTCGGTCAGGCGGGCGGTGAGGATGGCTTCGGTGGAGGGGCGGCCCTCGCGGCGGAAGAATGAGCCGGGGATCTTGCCGGTGGCGTAGAGACGTTCTTCGTAATCCACGCTGAGCGGGAAGAAGTCAATGCCTTCGCGCACGCCGCCCATGGTGGCGGCGGCGAAGATGACTGTTCCGCCGACGCGCACGGTGACGGCGCCCCCGGCCTGAGCGGCGAGTTTACCGGTTTCAATGGTAATTTCCTGGCTGCCCACGGTGGTGGTGTAGCGTTTTACTTCGGGTTTCATTTTTTTCTCCTGTTTACGGCGGGATTCGGTCCCGCCCTGCATTTCCCGCCAGTTCAGGGACTGAAGAGCGGCGGCAACTCCGGTTGCCAGCACTATTCAATTCCTGAAGCGCGGGTTGGTAAAAAGAGTAGATGGGCATCGGCCCATCTACTCGGGCGAACCTCTTTCTATTTGCGGCGCAGTTTCAACTGCTCGGTCAGCGCCAAGTAGCGCTGGTAGTCGTGCTTGCGCAGATAAGCCAGGAGTCTGCGGCGTTGGCCCACCAGTTTGAGCAGGCCGCGGCGGCTGGACTCGTCGTGCTTGTGCGTCCGCAGGTGGTCGGTCAGTTGCAGGACGCGGCTAGTCAGGATGGCAACCTGCACTTCCGGCGAGCCGGTGTCGGTCTCGTGGCGGTGGTAATCCGTGATGACCTTGGTTTTTACTTCCTTATCGAGCGGCATGACGTTTGCTTTCCTTTCTCTAGATTTTGAGCAGGTCTCCGCACCGGCAGGGTGAGCCGCGGGTGGGACCAGTCAATGCGGGCGGGATTATACCACAATGTTTTTCCCCATTTTGGTGTACTTCGAGGGGAAGCCCCCGGTCTAAAAAGGAGCAATGGGCGCTTGGGGGAATATCATCCAGCCTTCTTGCTTTTCCGCCGCTTCCAGGCCTCTGCCAACAGGACGCCCAGTTCTTCTTCCTCCCCGGCCTGACTGCTGAAATATTCCAACATGAACGGACTGCGCCGCAGCCGCAGCGCCATGGGGGCCACCGCCCGCAGGTCCTCGGGCCGGACCTCGAGCCTGCCGTCCGCGGCGGCGTAGGCGCGCGCCGCCTCGAACCAGGTGATCTCGGCCCGCAAACTGTCTATGCCCATCTTCTGCACCAATTCGATGGCCGGCCTGGCGACTTTATCGGGGAGCGTCACTTGGCGCAGGCGGCTGCGCGCTGCCTGGATTTCCTGCGCCGCGGCGGCCATTTCCTCGCCGAAGAGGACCGACATCCCGCGCGGGTTCGACAGATAAGATTGTACCCGCCGGTAGGCTTCCAGGCGGTCTTCGGTTTTTTCCAGCCCTCGCACGATCACGCGCAGCCCGAAGCGGTCCAGAATCTGCGGGCGGAGTTTGCCTTCCTCCGGGTTCATCGAACCGATCAACACAAAGCGGGCGCGGTAGGTGGCCGAGACGGGCCCGCGCCGGACGGTGTAACTGCCTTGCGCGGCGGCGTCCAGGATGGCGTCCACGATGTCGTCGGCGAGCAGGTTGATCTCGTCAATGTAGAGCAGGTTGCGGTCGGCCTGCGCCAGAATGCCGCGCCGGATGCGCAGGCGTTCGCTGACCACGACGGCGCGTTCGTCAATCCCGCCGACCACATCCTCCAAGCGGGCGTTAAGCGGCAGTTCGACCAGACGCGCCCGATCGGGGGCGGTCAGCGGCTGGCCTTCGCCGTACTTCCGGGCGCAATCGGGGCAGACAGCCTCCAGCCCTCCGGCCTCGATATCTTCCGGCAGGCAGCCGTAGCGGCACAGGCTGCGCTCGACCTTCGGCAGCAGGTCCAGCAGGGAGCGGACGGCGGTCGTCTTGGCTGTGCCGCGCGGGCCGATGAGCAGGATTCCGCCCACCGCCGGGTTGATGAGGCCGAGCAGGAGCGCCAGTTTCATCTCCTGCTGGCCGACGATCGCCAGGAAGGGGAAGGGCAGGGCTTCTGCCAACCCCCCCTCTTCGGCGGGCGGGGGAGCGGCGGATTTGCCGGATACGTAATCCAGCAATTCCTTGAGCGAGCGGATCGGGTGTCCGAGCCGCTCCTTTGTCTGTGTCTCTTCGGGGGTGGGGGAGATTTGTTCGCTCATTGCGGCTTCTGCGGGTTACTTCTGCGCCTCTCGTTTTTGCTGCAAGCGATGTTTCTGCCTTTCTACGGCGGCTTGCATGCGCGCCTGTTCCTCGGGGGTTTCGGCGATCAGGGGCGGGATGCGGGTCGGCTGGCCGTCTTCGTCAACGGCAACATAGACGAAGTAAGCCGCGTTCGTTTCAATGCGCATACCTGTGATGGGGTTTTCTGCCGTCACGCGCACCTCCACCTCCATCGAGGTCCGCCCGGCGTAGGTGATCTCGGCGTTGAAGAGTACCAGGTCGCCGATGTGGATGGGGTGGCGGAAAACCATCTGGTCAATTGCCACGGTTACAGTGCGGTGTCCGGCGTGACGCGTGGCTGTCAGGGCGCCGGCCTCGTCGGCTAGTTTCATGATCCAGCCGCCGTGCACATTGCCCTGAGAATTGGCATGCTCGGGCTGCATCATCTGCGCCAGTTGGATGCGCGAGGCGCTGACGGGCTTGGGGGCAGGTGTAATTTCCATTAGTCCAGATCCTCCCGAAGCTCTCCAGAATCCAGGGTGTGCAGGCGGAACGGTTCTTCGGCCAACACATCAATTGTACCGGCGCGCAGTTCGGCCATCAGGGGGGCAAGCGGGGTGGTGGCCGGAACGGTCAAGCGAGGTGGGGGCGCCGGGGGCGTCTTGCGCGATTTGAGCGTGGCGGTGATCTGTTTGCGGAGGATGCGCGGCTCGGCGGTCAGTTCGCCAACGTAAATACCCAGCACCGAATAGACTTCCCGGCCGGCGGTGACCCAGCCAATCCACTCGCCCATTCGGTTGTAGAGATAGGGGTAGCACAGGAAGGCTTCAGCGTCGCCGCGGGAGGTGTAAATGGGAATCACAGCAGGCTGCTTCATAAGGCCACCTTGTCAACATCATTATACGTCCAATAACGGTTGACGAAGAAGTTCCACAGCATGACGACCCCGATGGCAAGCGCCAGGGTGATGTTCTTGGCGAGGAGGTCGGGACCGGCAAAGGAGAGTTTCAGCCCCTCGAAAAACTTGAGCAGGGGCGGCTCAACGAAGTGCAGGATGGGGATGCGGATGCCCACCCCGGCGACGTTGACGCCGAAGAACATCACCAGTTGCCGCGCCAGCGGCTTGGAACGCGAGTCGGGGTAGGTCCAGTAGCGGTTCCACAGGAAGTTGCTGATTACCGCGCAGACGAATGAAATCGTCCCGGCCAGGGTGAGGCTCAGCCCGGCGAGGCGCGTCAGCAGGTTCATGATGCTGAAATCCACGAGTGAGCCGATGGCGCCGACGACCATGAACTTGTAGAAGCGCACTTGCTCCTGGCGGTTGGTGAGAAGCGCAGTCATGCCAGTTCCATCTTTTGGCGGAAATACTCGATCGTAACGCGGAGGCCGATCTCCACATCCACCTTTGGCTCCCAGCCGAGCAGGGTGCGCGCACGCGTCAGGTCTGGACGCCGCTGGCGGGGGTCGTTGCCGAGGACGTTTTCCGGCTGGTAGATTACGCCGGCCTCGTTCTCTGTCAGGCGGTTGATTGTGCGGGCAAATTCCAGGATGGAGGTCTCGGTGTCGCTGCCGATGTTGACGGGCAGGTGCTCATCCGAGAGGAGCAGGCGGTAGATGCCTTCGATCAGGTCGTCCACGTAGCAGAACGAACGCGTCTGTGAACCGTCGCCGTAGATGGTGAGCGGCTCGCCGCGCAGGGCTTGCTGGATGAAATTGGGGACGGCGCGCCCGTCGTCCAGGCTCATGCGCGGGCCGTAGGTGTTGAAAATGCGCGCGATGTGCGTATTCACGTGATGGACGCGGTGGTAGGCCATCACGGCGGCCTCGCCAAAACGTTTGGCCTCGTCGTACATCGAGCGCTCCCCCACCGGGTCCACGTGCCCCCAGTAGGATTCGGGCTGCGGGTGTTCGAGTGGGTCGCCGTAGACTTCCGAGGTGGAGGCGAACAGGTAACGCGCCTGGTTGAGACGGGCCAGCCCCAGTGTGTTAATAGTGCCCAGCGACCCGGCTTTGAGGGTCTCGATTTGCAGGTTGGGATAGCCGCGCGGCGAATTGCGGTTAGGGCTGGCGGGGGAGGCAAAGTGCAGGACGGCGTCCAGTTTCTTGTGGAAACTAATGAAATTGCTGACGTCGTGCTCGATGAAATTGAAGCGTGGGTTCCCGGAAAGGTGTTCGATGTTCTCCGGGCTGCCGGTGATGAAGTTGTCCATGCCGATGACGGTGTGTCCTTCGGCGATCAGCCGGTCGCAGAGATGGGAGCCAAGGAAGCCGGCTGCCCCTGTTACGAGGATGTGCATAAGTGGTGTCTCCTGAGTTGCATTTTTTAACCAGAGATGAACGGAGATGGACAGAGATGAACTGGATTGATTTGATGAACAAACCTATTGCGCGAGATTTTTGCACGATTATCGCCGTTTCTCTCCGGTTGTCTTACTTCCAGTCGAGACGGCTGGTCAGCCCATCGCCGGTGACCTGCTGGGTCTGGCCGCTGGCGGCGTCTATGATCCAGAGATTCCCTTCGTAGAGCACGGCGATTAAGTCGCTGCCCGCCTCGGGGGCCCAGACGGGCGTCTGCGGCTCGAGGCCGGCCTGGGTGGAGGCGGGGAAGATCTGTTTCGCGTCCGATCCGTCGCGGTCCATCACCACCAGGCGGTAGCGGCTGGAGGCGGATTGCAGCGGGAAGACGGCTTGCATGTAGGCCAGGCGGTAGGAAAATTCGCCGTTCTCTTCCTCGCCGACCGAGCAGGCGGGGTAGGCAAACATGCCCGTCTGGGGGACAAGCGTGACGTTGATGCCGGTGCTTAGCGAAACGGCCTGCAGGTCGAAGAGGGGGGATTCTTCGGGACTGGTCAAGCCTTGCGGCGGCGCGTGCATCGCCAGGTAGAGGGCGCGCGAGTCGCTGCCCCAGGCCAGGCCGGGCACCCAGGCCCAGTCGGCGTAAGTGTTGAGGGGCGTGATTTCCACCAGCGGGAGCAGGGTCTTGGCGTCGAAATCCACCAGCCCGACCGAGTCGGGGCGGGCATAGGCCAGGCGCTGGCCGTCCGGCGACCAGGCGAAGGTGGTGCCCCACCAGCCGTAGATGCCGCCGGAGGAGGTTTCCAGCACCTCGGTCGGCGCGCCGGGACCGCCCTTTTCGGGGTCGAAGGGAAGCAGGTGCAGGTTGTTGTTGGCCTGCCAGCCGGGAGCGGTGGGGCGCGGTTCGACGGTCGAGTAGGCAATGACGTATTCCTCGCCCGGCTGCCAGTCTGCAAAGTGGACGACATTCGCCACGCGCAGGCTGATTGGGGAGGAGGAGGCCGCGTCCACTTTGACCACCCACAGCGTGTTGATTTCTTGCTCCGCCGGACGGGCCGACTTGCGGCTGAAAAGCAGCCACTTGCCGTCCGGCGAGAGCGAGAAGACGCGGCCGTCCAGGTCGCCGCTGGTGACGAGCGGGCGTCGGTTGGCGGTGGAGCCTTCCATCAGCCAGGCGTTGCCGCCGGTCAGGTAGGCCAGCCGCCCCGGGATGGAGATGGTGGTAAAGGGGTTCTGAACGCCCACCATCAGGATTTCGTCCACCGGCTTCCTGAGGACGACCGGCTCGAGGTTCACTTCGCTGACCTTGACGCCGTTTTCATAGACTGTGCGAGTGGTGACCTCCTGTTCGCCGTTCTCTCCGGCCTGGATGAGGCGCTTCTCCTCGGCGGGCATGGATTCGTTGGGCAGGAGGTAACTGCGGAAGGGGATGGGTTCGGTGTGGGTGGTGTATTCCTCCTGGACGCGTGTGACGGTTACTTCTGCCCCGTCGGACAGCACGGCATAGGCGGGCGGGCTGAGGCGGTCGAGCGAGCCGAGCGTCACCCCGGCGGCCTCCAGCGCCTCCTGGACTGTGCTGCCTGCCGGCAGGCTGACCTGCTGGGTTGCCCCATCCGCGCTGACGCTGACCGTGATGGGCGGCTGCTGTTCCGTCTGCGGCGGCTGGCAGGCGGAGAGAAGTATCAGCGCTGCCAGCAGGGCGGGCAGAAGCAGGCCGCGGGTCCCGCGCCGGGCGTGAGTTGCGGAGGGCTGTGGCGTTTGTCCGGGAATCCCGTTCATGCGGATACTGGTATAATCCGAGCGCTATTTTATCTGCCCGCTGATGGTCATCACTCCATCCGCGACCGTGACGCTCGTCAGGCGGATGCCGGTGGCGACGGGGCCGACCGAGCCGGTGAAGGCTTCGTCTATCATTGCCGTGACGGCATCCAGCAGGCCGGTCGGGATGGGCAGCGGGCCGAAGTCGGCGGAGGTCAGTTCGATCTTCAATTCGCCGTTTTCGTCCACGCCGGCGGTCAGGACGATGAGCGCCGTGGCTTCGAAGTTGCCTTTCTTGGCGCGGCCGTAGATCTGGATCTGCCCGTCTTGCAGGTACACCTGCGGGTCGGTCAGGAGCGGGTTGGCCTGCTGTTGGAATTTCATCGCCAGGTAGGAGGTCAACTGCGGCTCTGTGATGGTGATGGTCACCTGGCCGGTAACCGCTCCGGCGGCGATGGCCTCGGCGATGGACTGCTGCAGGTCGCCAACCGCCTCGGTCGAGACCGGGATCGTGCGGCTGGGATAATCGGGCCCGCCGATAAAGACGGTGCAGGCCATCATCGTCAGCAGGACGGCCAGCGCCGCAAGCCAGGGAATCGAATTCTTCTTCATAGGATTGTCTCCTGGAAACATAAGTAACGGAGTGATTATAGCATGAGTGAATTGGAAAACCGGGCGCGCGACCTGCCTGCCGCCCTGGAGGCGCTGCTCTTCGTTTCCCCCGAAGCGGTGCCGCCCTCGCAACTGGCCGTTGCCCTGGAAGTGTCCATCGCCGCGGTCGAGGAGGCGCTTCAGCAACTGGACGGCGAACTGCGCACGCGCGGCCTGCGCCTTCAGCGGCATGGTGGGCGGGTGCAGTTGACCACCGCGCCGGAAATGGCTGACCTCATCGAGCGCTTTCTCGGCCTGGAGGCCACCAGCCGACTTAGCCGCGCCGCCCTCGAAACGCTGGCCATCATCGCCTACCAGCAGCCGGTCAGCCGCCCTTATGTGGAGGGGGTGCGCGGCGTCAACAGCGACGGGGTGATGAAATCCCTGTTGGGTAAGGGCCTGATCCAAGAAGTGGGCCGCGCCGAAGGTCCTGGCCGCCCGATCCTGTATGGCACGAGCGCCGATTTCCTGCGTTACTTCGGGCTGAATTCACTTTCTGAATTACCGCCCCTCGACCTGAGCGAGAGCGCGCCGGCCAACGGCCACGATGAAATGTTGAAGGGTTGATGGAAGAGCGCCTGCAAAAGATCCTCGCCCGCGCCGGTTACGGTTCGCGGCGGACCTGCGAAGGTCTCATCTCGGAGGGCCGGGTGGCCGTCAACGGGCGGCCGGCGGCGCTGGGGACGAAAGCCGACCCTGCCCGTGACAAGATTGCCGTTGATGGGAAACTGCTGCCTGCGGCGGAGGAACTGGTCTATGTGATGATCTACAAACCGCGCGGCGTCGTCTCCACCGTCTCGGCCCCGGACCCGAGGCCTGCGGTGCGCGACCTGATCCCTCTGCCCGGCACACTCTACCCGGTTGGCCGCCTGGACGTGGATTCGGAAGGCCTGCTCCTGCTCACCAACGACGGCGAACTTGCCAACCGCCTGACCCACCCGCGTTACGAACACGAGAAGGAATACCGCGTGCTGGTGGCGCGCCACCCCGACCCGCAGCAATTAGAGACCTGGCGGCGGGGCGTGGTGCTGGAAGATGGCTTTCACACCCAGCCTGCCGAAGTCTTCCCCGCCGGGAAGCAGGGCAAAGGCGCTTGGCTCAAAGTTGTCATGAAGGAGGGCCACAAGCGTCAGATCCGCGAAACCGGCAAGACGCTTGGCCTGCCGGTGGTGAAGATCATCCGCGTCCGCATGGGGAGTTTGCGGCTGGGAAACTTGATGCCGCGCCAGTGGCGGCATTTGACCCCGCAGGAAGTGGAAACGTTGAAAAAAACGTGGTCGGGCTTTTAGCCCGACTTTTTTTGGAGTCCAGGAACTGCTCCTGCGCCTGCGGCGGCCAGCCGTTGCACTCCAAAGTTATCTTTTCTCGTAGAAGATCAGCCGCGTACTCCCGTACTTGCGCTCATCGAATCGCTCCAGATTGGCGAGTTCCACCTCATGATCTTCGCGGGGATGGATTTGCACGATAACCCATGCCCCCTCGCTCAACCAGCCGGGGTTGGCATCCAGCGTCAGCAGCGCTTTCGACCACATCTCCTGATACTGTGGCGGGGCGATGTAAACGTAGTCGAATTGCCGGTCGGGCGCGGCGGCAAGCATGGCGAAGGCGTCGCCGCGACGGATTTCGGCCTGGGCGCTGAATCCGGTCGTTTGCAGGTTGGACTTGATGGTCTCGATGGGCAGGCGGTTCAACTCGCTGAAGCGGACGAAGGCCGCCCCGCGGCTGAGCGCCTCGATGCCGATGGCTCCCGTCCCGCCGAACAGGTCCCACCAGGCGGAGTCGAGCACGTCTCCGCCGAGGATGTTGAACAGCGCCTGCTTGACCATGTCTGTGACCGGGCGGGTGGTGTCGCCGGGCACATCCTTCAGTTTGCGCCCTTTGGCCTTGCCGGAGATGACGCGCAGGCTCATTTCGGCTCCACGCTCTGGCGCACGGCCAGGATATTCCCATGCGGGGCAATGACAGGGACAACGCAGCCGGTGCCGAGTACGAACCGCCGCCCGCCTGTCTGCGCGATCGCCTCTTTGGCCTGCGCCAGGGGGCTGAAGACGGTTTGGAGGAGCGGCGTTTCGGAGGGGAGATTGGCGCGAATTAAACGGAGGCAGGCCAGGTGTCCGGAAAGATACGGAACCCTGCGCGGGTTGAGGACGGGCAGCGTTTCCCAGTCCTGAGGATGTTCGATGACGCGCTGGGTGTAGCGCCGCGTCCCCTCCGGGTTGCCCTCCCAGACATCCTCCGCGCCCCAGTCTTTCAGGCAGAATGAGGGGGCCGGGGTGACTTTGACCAGATCGAAGTCGTAGTTGTGCTGGAAGTTGAGGGTGGCGGCAGCCAGCGCCTCGGGCGACTGGTCGTCCACGGGGAAGCGCCGCCAGAGGGCGGTCGGCGGACGGTCTAGAGCGGAATCGTCCGCCAGACAGGCTTGCAACCGTTCGCGGTGGGTGAGACTCATGGATTACCTCCAACTCGTTTTGAGCACTTCCGGCCGGCGTTCGGCGACCGGTTACGCGCCGGCGCTTGTGACCTCATTGGGAGAGGGCGCGCAGCAAGTTGCGCAAGGGGGCTTGCAGTTCATCGGGGAGGGCCGGGAGCATTCGCCGCAGGGTGCGCAGGAACATGGGCGGGGGATCGCCTGCCAGCATCTCGCGCAGGTAGAAGGATGTCTCCGTCGGCGAGAGGCGCGCCAGGGCAACCAGGCAGGCTTGCAGGTCCAGTTGCGTGGCCGGACCTGCGGCCAGCACTGCGGGGCGGAGGATGCGGAACACGGCTGGAAGGTTCTCGAATTCCGGTGATTCCAGCAGGGGCAGGAGCGCCTGCATTCCCCAGATTTGCCAGGCGCTGCGCGGCGACTTGAGCCATTCCTCCAGAAGGAGGAAGAACGCCTCGGGGTTTTCGCGGCGCACGCGGGCGAAGGCGTCGGTCAGCAGCGCCCGGCGGACTTCCTCGTCGGTGGAATGTGTCAGCCAGTTCGAGAGGCGGCCCAGGATGGGCATGGCTTCGGCGGGAGGCAGCATACCGGTCAGGCGCGCTGCCAGCAGGCGCGCTTCGAACGTGCCATCCTTCCAGAGTTCGTTTACCAGCACTCCCCCTTTGAGCGGCAGGCGTTCGGCCAGGGGGGCAAGTTCGCGCTCGATCTGCCTCAGCACAGGCGGCGGGGTGTGGTAGGTGGGCAGGTTGAGTTTTTTCGCCACCTGTGAGGCCCGCATGGTGCGGTTGGTGTAGAGTTCCAGCATCTCGTGCAATTGGCGCAGGAAGGCTGGCGGGTTGCTGAAATTCTCGGCCAGCCGCGCGGCCTGGAGTTTGAGACGGGCAAGATCAATGGCAGGCATGGGAAGGTTGTGATTCGTGAGGCGTGATTCGTGAGGCGGGAGGCATGAAGCGTGAGGCGCGGGTTGCCGGTTGTCAGCCTGTATAAGGAACCGGGGCGATCTTTGCGGCAATCTCGTCTTGAAGGGATTGTATCACCGACCGGACGCGGGTCACGGTTTCGGTGAGCGGGACGATGACCTTCTCCTGCTCGCGGCGCAGTTTCATTTCTACGCTGCCCTGGGCGAGGGCGCGTTCGCTGACGGTGAGGCGCACGGGGCAGCCGATCAGGTCGGCGTCGTTGAATTTGACGCCCGGACTCTCGTCGCGGTCGTCGTAGAGGACTTCGATGCCCGCCGCTTGCAGATCGGCGTAGAGTTTGTCGGCAGTCTCCTCGGCCTGGGGCGTGCCTTTGCCGCGCAGCACAACGAGGTGCACCTGGAACGGGGCGATGGTGACGGGCCAGACGAGTCCATGCTCATCGTGATGTTCTTCGGCCACGCAGGCCAGCAGGCGGCCCACGCCGATGCCGTAGGAACCCATGATGACCGGCTTCTGCTGTCCGTCTTTGTCGAGGAAGGTGCAGCCGAGCGCGTCGGAATAGCGCCTGCCGAGTTTGAAGATGTTGCCCACTTCCACACCGCGCGCTGTTTGCAGTGGGGTGCTGCATTGTGGGCAGGCATGGCCTTCGTCTGCGGCGGCGATGTCGGCGACGATGTCGGCCTCGTAATCGCGCGGGTAATTGGTGTTGAGGAGATGGTAATCGGGTTCATTCGCTCCGGCGACCAGATTGGGGCTGGAGGGGATCGAGTCATCCATAACAACCAGGTACTTATTTCTTCCTTCTGCCTTCAACCCAATCGGTGAGGCAAAGCCGGGTTCGGCTCCAATTGCTCGAATCTCCTCTGCTGTGGCAGGCCGCAGGTCCCGCGCGCCGACGGCGTTGGCGAGTTTGGTTTCGTTCAGGTCCATGTCGCCGCGGATGACGGCAAAGATGAATTTCTCGGTGACCGTTTCCCCGCTGGCAATGGTCGCCATGAAAAAGACAGCCTTGGCTGTTTTCGCTTTCGGCACGCCGAGGAAATTTGCCAGGCCCTCGATGGATTTGCAGGCGGGCGTCTTGACCTTTTCGATGGGCTTCAACGCTTCGGGCGCGGCGGATGGCTTCTGGAAGCGCGCCACCTGACGGTTGGCGGCATACCCGCAGGCATCGCACAGGATGAGCGTATCTTCCCCAATAGGCGTCAGGAAGATAAATTCATGCGCCAGTTTGCCGCCCATCATGCCGGGATCGGACTCGACCGCCATCACGTCCAGCCCGCAGCGGCGGAAGATGTTGAAGTAGGCTTGGTAATGGGCGCGGTATTGCCTGTCCAGGCCGTCCCAGTCGGCGTCGAGGCTGTAACTGTCCTTCATCGTGAACTCACGGACACGGATCAGCCCGGCGCGCGGACGCGGGTCGTCGCGCCATTTGGTCTGGATGTGGTACACCAGCCGCGGCAGTTGCTTGTAGGATTGCACCTCGCGGCGGACAAGGTCCGCGACCACTTCCTCGTGGGTCATCGCCAGCGCCATGTCGTGATCGTTCTTGTCCTTGAAGCGTCCCATTTCGCTGCCGATTTGAAACCAGCGCCCGGTCTCCTTCCACACGTCGGCGGGATGGACAACGGGCATGGAGATTTCCTGCCCGCCGATCTTGTCCATTTCATCCCTTAAGATCGCCTCGATCTTCTGGGTCGAGCGTTTGGCGAGGTGCAGGTACGAGAAAATCCCCGCTCCGAGCGGCCGGATGAATCCGGCGCGCATGAGCAGGCTGTGGCTGGCGACTTCCGCTTCTGCGGGCGCGTCGCGCAGGGTCTGACCGAAGAGTTGACTAAGTTTCATGGGCGCTTCCAAAAGAGTTTTACCGCTTTCGCGGCTCTTATAGCATTACCGAGCAACATTTGTCTTGAACGTGCAAATCTTATCTGGCAATCGTAGCGCCAGGCTCTGCTAACCGTAGCGCCAGGCTCTGCCTGGCAATGCCAACCATAGGTCGGCGCTACGTAAGTGCCACGAAGTGGTATTGGCTGCGGCTGAAAGCCGCGCTATAGTATTACTCTTGAGAATCTATCACCACCGCGAAGATTCTGTGTTATGCTGTCATTGCGAGCGCAGCGAAGCCCTGGCCTGACGCCAGGACAGGCAATCTCCAGATAACAGGGGATTGCTTCGTCGGGGAGAGCGCTCTCCTTGCAATGACAGCCCAGTTGGTTGCGGCTGGAGGCCGCGTGATGAGTCGGTCGGTCGAAGAAGTCTGCCAGGCTTGACGTGTGAGACCTGTCAGGCTTTTTGACTTTTCAGACTAATATGCTTTGGCGAAGTAAACTTTGCGTTTCGCATCCTTGCCACACACGATGCACTTGCCAGTACTTTCTTCTTGGTCGAGCGGGATGCAGCGGGTGGTGGCCTTGGTATCTTCCTTCACCTTCGCCTCGCACTCGGCGGACTCGCACCAGTACGAGTAAGCCCAGCCGTTCTGAACAACTTCCTTGAGTTCCTCGTAATCCTTCGGGTCGAAGATGTGACTGTCGCGAAAGGCGGTGGCGCGCTCCAGCAGGGACTTCTGGATGTCTGCCAGCAGGTCGGTCACGGCGGCGGCCAGCCCGGCCTGCGGGACGAAGGACCTGCCTTCCTTGCCGGGTTTATCGCGGCGGGACAGGGCAACAGAACCCTTTTCCACGTCCTTGGGACCGATCTCGATGCGCAGGGGCACGCCGCGCATTTCCCAATCGTTGAACTTGAATCCGGGCGTGACCTCGGTGCGGTCGTCCACCTTGACGCGGATGCCGGCGGCTTTGAGTTCGGCTTGGACGCGGTTCACAGCCTCCATAACGGGAGCAGACTCGAGGTCCGATTTTAAGATCGGGACGATGACTGCCTGAATGGGGGCCAGCCGCGGCGGCAGGATCAATCCCTGGTCGTCGCCATGCGTCATGATGATGGCGCCGATGAATCGGGTCGAGAGTCCCCACGAGGTGGTCCAGCAATATTGCAGGGTGTTGTTCTCATCGAGGAATTTTATGTCGAAGGCTTTGGCGAAGTTCTGGCCGAGGAAGTGCGAAGTGCCCGATTGCAGGGCGCGCGTGTCGCCCATCATGGCTTCGATGGTAGTGGACATGCTCGCCCCGGCAAATTTCTCGGTCTGGCTCTTGACGCCGGGGATGACCGGCACAGCGGCTTCGTTGACGGCAAAGTCGGCGTAAACCTTGAGCATGCGCATCGTCTCTTCGCGGGCTTCGGCTTCGGTGGCGTGGGCGGTGTGGCCTTCCTGCCAGTAGAATTCAAGCGTGCGCAGGAACAGCCGCGTGCGCAGTTCCCAGCGCACGACGTTGCCCCACTGGTTGATCAGCACCGGCAGGTCGCGGTAGGATTGGATCCACTTCGAATACATCGCGCCGATGATGGTCTCGGAGGTGGGGCGCACCACGAGCGGCTCTTCGAGTTTCTCGCCGCCGCCAATGGTGACCACGGCCAGTTCGGGCGAGAAGCCTTCCACGTGTTCCTTTTCTTTTTCGAGAAACGACATCGGGATGAAGAGTGGGAAGGCGGCGTTGACGTGGCCGGTCTCTTTGAAGCGGCGGTCGAGCGCCTGTTGGATGTTTTCCCACAGCGCCCAGCCGTATGGGCGGACGACCATGCAGCCGCGCACGGGGGCGTAGTCGGCCAGTTCGGCGCGCTGGACGATCTGGTTGTACCATTCGGAGAAGTCAACGTTGCGGGGGGTGAGTTTTTCGTCGGCCATAAGAACCTCGGTATTTGGAGTGAAAACCTTTTCAACGCAAAGGACAGAAAGGATCACGAAGGGGCGCGAGGATTTAAGGATTTCCTCGTGAGGCTTTGTGAACCTTTGTGAGCGTTGTGTTTGAATCTCTTAACAATTCAACTGCTGCCTGGACATGCGGCGCGAAGTGAAGCAGGTCGCGCTGGTTGAGTGGCATGTAGGTGTTGAACTTGTCGAAAAAGCGGTCAAAAACGGACCTCCAGCCTGCTCCCGTTAGAATCAGCGGTTTGCGCGGCATGGACTCGATGATCATCAGATTCCACGTCAGCGCGACCTCGGTCAACGTGCCGGGGCCGCCGGGCAGGGCAATGGCGGCATCGCAGGCCAGGATGAGTTCGTTCAGCCGTTCCTGGAGTGTGGTGAAGCGGCGTTCCTCCTTCACCCAGGCGTTCGGCTTGACCGCCCGCCAGGCTTCGATGTCAGCGCAGGTCACGCCGATGACGTGTCCGCCGGCTTCGGCTGCGCCGCGCGATACGGCTTCCATGGTGCCGATATAGCCGCCGGTCAGGACGGTGTGGCCGCGTTGGGCGAGCAGGCTGCCGAGTTCATAGGCTTCTGCATAGGCTGGATCGCCGGGTTTGGGTTGAGAGCCGCCAAAGATAGTGATGTTCAAGATTTATTCCTTTTCAACACGAAGGTCACGAAGGAGCACAAAGGGAAAAATAAAAACCTTTGTGGCACTTCCTCCGTGCACTGGGTGTCCTTTGTGTTAAGAATCCCATGACCGATCCGCATTCAATTCCAGTTTCTTCAAGATGGCCTGCTCCAGGTCAATCCCGGAGACGGAGGCCAGTTGCAGCAAGTATAACGCCACGTCGGCGAGTTCGCTGGCGAGTTCGTCCTTGTCCTTCAAATCGTCGCCCCACTGGAAATGTTCCAGCGCTTCGTTGGCTTCCAGCGAGAGCGAGATGGCCAGGTTGCGCGGCGTCTGCGGGCGCGGGCTGTCCGCTTCGTACCAGCCCTTCGAGCGGACAAAGGCGTGCATGCGGTTGGTCAAGTCTTTAATGTCCATTGCTATCCTTCCCGCGCCCCTCTCCCACTCTTGGGAGAAGGGATGGGGGTGAGGGATGAAAAAACGGCTCTCCAGGTCTGGGAGCCGCCGGTGTGCGTGACGAACTGAACCTAGCCAGACCAGGTAGATTGTTGCGTGTTAGGGGCCGGGAGCGGGTTCAGCATCATGGCGCAGATTATACACGATTATTGCGGGGCGGGTAGACTTTTTGGGAAAAATCGGGCAGGGCAGGCTTTTGACCTGCCCTGCAAAAATATTCGTAACCGGCCGCAGCGGCCTAGTAAATATCGTTTAGCGTGTTGTACACGTTTCCGCCCAAGTGGTTTAGGTCTGGATGGCATAAGCATCTCCTTGCCTTCTTTTTATCGAAATTGCGTTGGAAGGGTTACGCCGCGACTGCCGGCGGGAAATCTGGGGTACAATTTCCCCATGCGCGTTATCCTGACCCACGAACAAGCCGATTTCGACGCCATCGCCTCGCAGTTGGGCGCAGCCCTGCTCGACGAAGGGGCGCTGCCCGTCCTGCCGCGCCGCGTCAACCGCAACGTGCATTCCTTCCTGGCCCTCTATGGTTCGGAACTCCCGTTTATTGAAGCGCGCGACCTGCCAGCCGGGCCGGTTGAGATGGTCACGCTGGTGGATACCCAGTCACTGGTCACCCTCAAGGGCATGGGAGCCGCTACCCGTATCCGCGTCGTGGATCACCATCCCCTGCGCCCCGGCCTGCCGCCCGACTGGGACGTGTTGGCGGCAGAGACCGGCGCGGCGGCCACCCTGCTGGTCGAACGACTCGAAGAGCGCGCCCCGAACCTGAACACCGTCCAAGCCACCCTGCTCCTGCTCGGCCTGTACGAAGATACCGGCTCGCTGACCTATGCGCGTACCACCCCGCGCGATGTGCGCGCCGCCGCCTTCCTGCTCGAAGCCGGCGCGGACCTGCGGACGGCGGCGCGTTTTCTCAACCCGCCGCTTTCCCTCGAACAGCGCGCCATCTATGAAAAATTGGTCTCCAACGCCCGGACTCACCAGATTCACGGCTACCGCATCGTCACCGCCTGCGGCGATGCCTCTGGCACGCTCGAGGAAGTCTCCAGCCTGGCGCACAAACTGCGCGACCTGCTCGACCCCGACGCCCTCTTCGTGCTGGCCACCACCGCCGACGGCACGCGCCTGGTGGCGCGCTCCACCTCCGACGGCATTGACGTCTCGGCGGTGGCCGCCCATTTCGGCGGCGGGGGCCATGACCGGGCTGCCGCGGCCCTCATCCGCGCCGCGGAGCGGGCCCCGGGTCCCGAAACGCTCGCCGCGCTGGAGGCCGAACTGCTCCAGATTTTGCCGCGCTTCGTCCGGCCCTCCATCACCGTCGCCCAGATCATGTCCGGCCGCCCGCGGCTGCTCTCTCCTGCCACCTCGGTCCACGAGGCCGCCCGCATGATGCAGAAATACGGCTACGAGGGCTTCCCCGTTGTGGATGACGGGCGCGTCGTTGGCCTGCTCACCCGCCGCGCCGTGGACCGCGCCCTGGCGCACAAACTCAACCTGACTGCCGCCAGCCTGATGCAGGCCGGGGAAGTAACCGTCCAGTCCACCGATTCGGTCCAGCGCCTGCAGGCGCTGATGACCGATACCGGCTGGGGGCAGGTGCCCGTGCTGGACGAGGCTGGAAAGATTGTCGGGATCGTCACCCGCACCGACCTGCTCAAGACGCTCGCCCCGCGCTCGCCCGCCGCCCGGACCCGCGACCTGTCCGCCAAACTCGAGCAGGCGCTGCCCCCCGACCGGCTGGCGCTACTGAAGGCCGTTATCGAGACTGCTGCCGGGCTGAACGCCGCCCTCTACATCGTCGGCGGTTTCGTGCGCGACCTGCTGCTCGACCGCCCCAGCCTGGATTTCGACCTGGTGGTGGAGGGCGACGCCATTGCCCTGGCGCGCGAGATGTCCCATCGTTACGGCGGGCGGGTCACCGGCCACAGCCGCTTCGGGACGGCAAAATGGTTCCTCGATGGACATCTGAAAGCCTCCCGCCTGCGGGTGCGCGACCGCGCCAGTTTGCCCGAATTCCTCGATTTCATCTCCGCCCGCACCGAGTTCTACGAGCAGCCGACCGCCCTGCCGACCGTGGAGCGCGGCTCGATCAAACTCGACCTGCACCGCCGCGACTTCACCATCAATACCCTCGCCTTGCGCCTCGACGGGCGTCACTATGGCGAACTGCTCGACTACTGGGGCGGCCTGGCCGACCTGCGCGCCGGCCTGGTGCGGGTGCTGCACTCACTCTCCTTTGTGGACGACCCGACCCGCATGTTACGCGCCGTCCGCTTTGAGCAGCGTTTCGGCTTCCGTATCGAGGCGCGCACCCTGCAATTGATGAGCGAAGCCCGCCCGCTGCTGGAGAAACTATCGCCGGAGCGCGTCGGCCACGAACTCGACCTGATTCTGGACGAACCGGCAGCGGCTGGGATGCTTTCCCGGTTGGATGAACTCGGTCTGCTGAAAGCCATCCACGCGGCCCTGCCCTGGGACGACTCGCTGAAGGCGCTGCTTGCCTCCGGGCTTGACCAGACTCCCCCGGCGGAGTGGGGCAGCCTCCCTGACCTGCGGCAGGCGCCGCGCCGCCGCGCGACCGCTTACCTGCTCTGGCTGTCGGCCCTGACCCCCGACAAGATTCACGCCGTCTGCACCCGTCTGCATCTGCCGGTGACATTGCGGGCGGCTCTGTTTGCTGCCCACGACCTGCGCGCTGACCTGCCCATGCTGGCGGAGGCGAAACCGAGCGCGGTCTATGCCCGCCTGGAGGACGTGCCTCCGATGAGCATCTACGCCGCCTGGCTGGCCGCGCCGGCGGAACACCGCCCTGCGCTGGAGAATTACCTCCTCCGCTGGCGGCACATCAAGCCGAACGTCACCGGCCACACCTTGAAGGAGCGCGGCCTGGAGCCGGGTCCCAAATACCAGAAAATCCTGCGCCGCCTGCGCGACGCCTGGCTGGACGGGGAGGTAAAAAGTGAAAAAGAGGAGACAGCCTTGTTGAACGAGTTGTTATCCAATAAGGTGTTGTAGGTCGGACTGCTAGTCCGACCTACTCTTTTAGGAACTTAGAAGTGAGTCCATTGCAAAAACCTTTTTAAACACGAAGGACACAAAGGCAACGAAGGAAATTCAAGGACGCTTTGAAAATGTTGAACCACGACGCAAATTATCTTGAATAATGGTTTGTGAT
>DYKZ01000148.1 GCA_020722345.1 Anaerolinea thermophila
CCCCTGGTATGAACTATATGACGGAGAAAAGCCAGTGATCGTGGGATCATTGTAACTATACCAATCAGACCAGCCATTCATTTATCATGATAAAGTGTTTGGGCTGGATACCAATTGCGTGACGGGAAAATCCTTGAGCGGGTTGTTGCTGCCGTCCTTCCAGGGCATCTCAATCCCAAGTCGCGGCAACCTGTGGGAAAGAATCCGCAAGACCTACCGGCCTCCAACGGATTATCACAAACCAGATCAATGCGCTACGGCCTGAGAGTAAAGAGAAATAAACGCCGCCCAAATTAACCATAAAGTTTTCATTGACAATGAAAACTTTATGGTATATCATTTCACTATGAGTGAAAACCTTTGGAAGTCCAGGTGGTCGAAAGATCAAATAAAATCCATGCTTCTGGAACAGTTCGACGCGTTCTGGAAACGGGATACCGGCATTCCTCGCGACCGGCTATCTGACATGGAGCAGGCAGCCAATCTGCCCCACGCAGTGATCGTCTCGGGACTGCGCCGGGTGGGAAAATCCACCCTGCTCGCCCAGATGGCTCACCGATTGGGCAAGGATGCATTCTACTATCTCAACTTTGAAGATGATCGCTTTCTGGGATTTCAAGCGGAAGATGCCAATGATTTATACCAAACCTTAGTAGAATTGTTCGGGGAAAGAAAAATCTTCGCTGTTGACGAAGTTCAAAACATCGATGGCTGGGAACATTTCGTCCGCAGGTTCATGGAGATGGGATTCAAGTTCTATATCACCGGTTCCAATGCCTCCCTGCTCAGCCGTGAACTGGGCACCCGCCTGACCGGCCGCTATGTTCCCATCGAACTCTACCCATTCTCTTTTCGCGAGTTCCTGCAGTTTCGCGGCCAGCCGGCTCCAGACCTAAAGCGGATGACTACAGCCGAAAAAGGGGTGCTAAAATCTGCCTTGGATACCTACCTGCGATTGGGTGGGATTCCGGACGCTTTGAAGTACCCCGAGCTGCCACTATTGCGTACATTGTACGATGATGTTCTCTACCGGGATATTGCCACACGTTACCGGCTGGACGCTGTCTCAGTGCTCAAGGAATTGGCATTCTTCCTGATCAGCAACCCTGCGAACTCAGTGTCATTCAATAAGCTGAAGGACCAGTACCATCTGGGAAGCGTGAACACCATCAAGAGCTATATCGGGTACATGGAAAACAGCTGGTTAGTCTTTACCCTGAATTTGTACAACTTCTCGGTGAAACGCCAGCAAATCGCGCCAAAAAAGATCTACTGCATCGACAGCGGGCTCTCCAACGCAGTGGGCTTCGGGTTTTCCCCCAACACTGGCAAGCTGCTGGAGAACTTGGTTTTCCTGACTCTGCGCCAGCAGGCCGAAGAGATCTACTATTACACCACCCCTGGCGGCTACGAGGTAGACTTCTACCTGCCAGAAAAGCAGCAGTTGGTACAGGTAGCACAGTCATTAGAAACCCCGAATACTCGCGAGCGCGAGCTGCGTGCGCTGGGAGAGGCTGTCAAATCAATCAAAGTAAAACATGCTTTGATCTTATCCGACACAAATGAAAATGGATTTGAGATCGGGGGCGTGCCAGTCGAGGTGCGCTCTATTGCAGAGTGGCTACTTGAACCATAAACACTCGGTCAGGAGCAATACAACCAACAGTGTTCCGCCTGGGATGCTGTTTTCGTTATTTTTTAGAGGCGGATTATTCAACAGAACAAATGCCCTTCCCCCAAGGGACGCTGGGTGTACACCCATCTGACCGGCAAGAATCCACTCCCGTGTGAACTCGAAGGATTGATCAAGGCGTATCAAACTGATCTACAGGGCAATCTGGTTCTACGGGTGGCGGATCACTTCACCCGTCTGGGTTTCAATGTAGTGCTGAAACCGGATAAGATCAAGATCGAAGAGAACCGTTATTTCTGGCCGGATCTCATTGCCAGGAAAGATGGCGAGACATGCTATATCGAGGTGGAGACCGGGGAGAAAGCAGATCGTGCTTCTGCGATCAGAAAATGGGAGAACGCGTTGGTGGTTGGAGGCGGCCGGATCTACGTCGTTGCCCGGAAGACGGGATCGATGAACTCTATGCAAAGCCAGATCGTAAATTGGGTGACTGAGAAATGGAAAGAAGTGTCGCCTGTACGCCACAAGCCTTGAGATTCTCAGGTCGATCAAGCCCGGGGAAAGTCCCTGGGCTCGGATCCGGGATCTATGAAGTGACAGAAAATCAGCAAGAAGTGCCAGAAACCCCCTACAACTGACAGAAAATCGGGGAGGCCAGTAGGGAAATTTCCGCCACATGTCGAATATATTATCTGCTCAGCCTTCGGGGTCTGGTGTCGGTGGTATCCAGGGTGTGGGTTGCGGTGGTTCGGGGAGTTGATCTGTTGCCACAGGTGGCACAGACGGCATAAGGGTATTCGTCGATGTTGTCGTAGGCGTCTGTGTTTCCGTTGCTGTGGGTGTACTTGTCGCTGTGGGGGTGAAGGTCGGCGTGCTGGTACGCGTAGCGCTGGCGGTGATGGTTGGCGTGGCGGTGGCTGTGGCGGTGGGATCATCCCCGCCGCCAGGTCCGCAGGAGGTGAGGAGCAACACAAGACAAGCCAGCAGGAGCAGGAGGCTTGTCCAGATTGAGGATGAAGGGCGGCGGGGCATCGGGTCAATGATAATACAGGCGCGCACTGCGGGGAGGGGCGCTAAAGGTCCCTGTGCCTGTTCTCGATTGCAGACCGGTTAGCGGGGTTCGACCACCAATTTGATTGCCGTGCGGACCTTGCCGTCAATATCCACATCAACGAATTCAGGGATAGCCACCACGTTGATTCCATCGTCCTTTAGGTAGCCAGTCGCCAGCACCAGCGCCTTGACGGCTTGGTTCACCGCGCCGGCGCCAATGGCCTGCACTTCCGCCCGTTTGTGTTCGCGCACCACACCTGCGATTGCCCGGCTGGAGAAGCGGCTGCAGGACGGCGAGGCCGTCTTCACCCCTCTCTGGCGTTATGACGAAAACTCAACACCGGATAAGCCGCGCTGGTCGTTGGTAAAAGAAAAGGATAATCCCACATGAACCTGACAAGCATCCTTCTCATCATCTCTTTCCTGGTCTTTGCCATCGCCCTGGTCCTGGGTTGGGAGTTCTCCGGGCGCTGGGCGTTCCTGTCCTCACGCACGCAGGCGCGCCTCTCGCAAGCAGAGATGCCTTTGCAGCAGGAAGAAGCCCTCTCCTACCTGCCGGCCGGGTTGTTGGAACGCAAACTAGCCGAAGCCGGCTGGCGTCTCACGAAAACCCAATTCCGCCTGGCGAGCATCGGGCTTGGCCTGGCCGGGACGCTCCTGGCTTGGCGTTTCTTCATCCCCGGCCTGCCGGCGCTGGCCATCGGCGGGATGCTGTTCTATCTCCCCACCCTGACTCTCAACGAACGCGCTATGAACCGCGGGCTGCGCGTGGACGAGCACCTGCCGCTGGCGCTCTCCCGGATCGCGGCCGGCTTGCAGGCCGGGCGCGGCCTGGACGAGGTCTTGGAGACGACCGGCAAGTCCCTGCCCGGAAACAGCCCGTTGGCGGGGGAACTGGTGAAGAGCGCCCAGGACATCCGCACGGGGGATGCCCAGGAGGCCATGCAGAAGCTCTCGGTGCGCTCCGCGTCTCCTTCTCTCGCCAATGTAGCCATGCTGCTGGAGAGTTTCCTGCGCGCCGGCGGCGGGCAGTATGCCGGGGTGGTCTCCGAAGCCGCCGTTCAGATTCAGCGCATCATTTCGGTACGCAACCACGCCCGCGCCAAGGCTGCCCAGGCGCTGCAATCCGCCAAACTCATCCCGCTCATCATGCTGGGTGTCCTGGTGATGATGGCCTCCGACCCCGCTACGGCGGAATCCTTCCGGGCAGGGACAGTGCAGGCGGTGATCGCCATCGCCATGGGCGTGGAGATCGGGCGCATCGTCTACGCCCGCGGCGAGGTGGGCAAGGCAGCCGACGCAGCCGCGCTGGCTGCCGCTTCCCGAATAGACGTTGTGCACTACCGCGAGACCGGGGAGATACGTTTTTTGCCGGATGTATACGCCACCGCCCAAACCTACGCTTCGATGAACTCGGCTTTCCTGCGCCAACGGCACATCGGCGTGGCAGTGACGGGGATCAGCGTGGAGCCGGCAACACGGGTGGTATCCGTGACCGTCTCGGCGGATTTATCTTCGTTGATACCGGGCATCCTGCCCTTCCGGGGTGTTTACCAGATCACAGGTACCGCAGAGGCGCGCATAGACGGGAGGTAGGTTGGCAAAGCCCAATCGATTACTAATTTTTGGTTTTCGATGACACAAGCATGTTATACTTCATGTAATCGAAATATCAATATCTGATATTTTGTCGCATATCAATATTATGACCCTCAGCCAACAGGAAACCACTTTTCTCTCCACCCTGGCTTCCACCCGGAAGAATATCTTTACTTTCGAGGAAGCCCGGGTGCTCTGGGGCGAATCCAGCCGCACGGCCAACGCGCTCAGCCGCCTGGCCCGCAAGGGCTGGATCAAACGCCTCGACCGGGGAACCTACCTGATCGTCCCGTTGGAAGCGGGGCCGGAGCGGAATTGGTCGGAGAGCGGGCTGGTGATCGCGCCCTATCTGGTCAAACCGGCGGCCGTGGCGTACTGGTCGGCCATGCACTATTGGAATTTGACCGAACAAATCCCGCGGCTTACTTTTGTCCAAACCACTGTGCGCAAGAAATCCATGTCTTTGTTTGGCCAGGAGTTTCGGTTCATCACTGTCCAAGCGGGACGTTTCTTTGGGGTTTGTGAGCAGAACCTCGATGACCGGCGCGTCATGGTGACGGATCGGGAGAAGACGCTGTTGGATGCAGCCGCACGACCTGATCTGAGCGGTGGGATTGCGCAGCTCTTCCCTGCGCTTAAAACGGCCGCTTCCGATCTGGACTGGGAGAAGTTGGATGCCTATCTCGAGACATGGGGCGGCGGGACGGTAGTCAAGCGCCTGGGCTATCTATTGGAGAAGGCTGCTCTCGACCTGCCTGGAATCGAACAACGCCTGGACAGATGGCGTGAGATGCTTTCGGCGGGAGTTCCCTTGCTCGAGCCGGGCAGCCAGGCGCGCGGTCCGATCGTGACCCGCTGGCGGTTGAAGGTCAATATCTCAGTTTGAGAATGGGAGAAGGATGATACCAAAAGCGGAGATCCGCCGGCAGGCGGCCAGTTCGGGTGTCGATCCAATGGTGGTCGATCTGGATTATAGCCTGGGCTGGTTCCTGGCAGGGCTGTCGCAGTCGCCAGGAATTGCAGGTCGTCTGTGCTTCAAAGGCGGCACCTGCCTGCGGAAATGTTA
>DYKZ01000017.1 GCA_020722345.1 Anaerolinea thermophila
ACATAAAGGAAAAGAGCGAGTCCCAAGAATCAAAGAGAAGGTACTCCAGCAAAGCATTGGCGATTGTTGCCGGTGCGCACATCAGGAAATTTCTCAAAGGTCAGTTTGAGTTCCTTGATTAACCGATCGAGGGATAAGTTTTCCAACATAGCCCCTACCATACCTCATTTTTCCCTTTTTGGGTTTAATCTCTTTCTCATATTGGGAATTGCTGAATGAGCCTTTGCAGCCTTCCCTTCATCGGGTATAATGGCTGTGTTCACAAACCGGCTTAGAATCGGCTGCTGTTTGATTGTTATTCCTGGCGGCCAAGGAGAGTGTGCAAGGTTCGATCTGTAATTCGTCTGGAAGTTCGGATTCGGGTCCCGCGTACCCTCGGCTGGGATTGTGACAAGCCGAGTTTTTTATTTGCCCCCGAAAGGAGGTGAGACTGACTGATGACCAGTGTCAACTTAAGAAATAATGAATCTCAGGATTCTTTGCTTAAACGCTTTCGCAAGAAGGTTGTCAAGAGTGGTGTGTTGAGTACCGTACGTCGCAAGCGCTGGTTCGTTTCCAAGAGCGAACAGCGCCGTATGGACAAGAAGAAGGCAATGCGCCGCATCAAGCGCCGCCAATACACGCGCGAGGCTGAGTAAACCAGTCAACGGACTGGAGGTCCTATGGCGAACGAAGATAAAATACAAGTCGAGGGAACTGTGGTGGAAGCCCTGCCCGGCACCCAGTTCAAGATCCGGTTGGACAACGGACACGAAGTGCTGGCCTACCTGTCGGGCAAGATGCGCAAGTATTACATCCGCATCCTGCTGGGGGACCGGGTCAAGGTGGAGATGTCGCCCTACGACCTGACTCGTGGGCGGATCACCTTTCGCTATCGGAAGGCTGAACCTGTGCCAGAAGAGTGACCGGTTCCGTGACGCACTCATCATAACTAGAAACAAGAACAGCCTCTGCCCAACGGCAGAGGCTGTTTGTTTGAAGGTATGTCAGATTACGGAAACGTCTTGAACGACTGGAGGACTTTCATATAGTTTGCCCGCTCATAGGCAGCCGGTTCGGGACCTTTGGCCTGACTCATGCTCCCCTGCATCTGCTGGATGGACGCGTATTCGTGGGCTTCCATCCAGGCCTGCAATTCTTCCAGCAGGGAGGCGGCGCGGCCCGGGCCATGTTTCAGCAGTTCGGAGGCCAGCAGGGTGACCTTGGCTCCAGCCATCATCGCCTTGACCACATCCTCGGCGCTGTGTACGCCGCCCGTCAGAGCCAGGTCGGCTTTCACTTTTCCGTACAGGATCGAGACCCAGCGCAAGGGCAGTCGCAGTTCGCCGGAGGTACTCAGTTCCAGCGAGTGCAGGGTTTCCAGGTTTTCGATGTCAATGTCCGGTTGGTAGAAACGGTTGAACAGCACCAATCCCTTTGCCCCAGCCTCGACCAGCCGACGGGCCAGGTTCGGCAGGGCAGTGACGTAGGGACTCAATTTGACGGCCACCGGGATGCGCAGGCTCTTGCAGATCTCCTTTACCAGCGTGACGTAATTCTCTTCGAGCGCGGCAGATGTCAGGTCTGGGCTGACCGGCAGGTAGTAGAGATTGAGTTCAAGGGCGTCTGCACCGGCTTCCTCGATCTTGCGGGCGTATTTTGTCCAGCCTCCGCTCGAGACGCCGTTCAAATTACCAATGACCGGAATGTTCACTGCTTTCTTGAGTTTTGCCACTGTTTCCAGGTAGGCGTCCGGCTTGAGGGTGTAACGGCCCGTCTGCGGGTAGAACGAGGTGATTTCGGGCGAGACCTCGGTGCCGGTGAAGAGGAAGTGGTCGAGTTCCAGGCTTTCGTGGATGATTTGCTCTTCGAAGAGGGAGTACATGACAATGGCCGAGACGCCGGCATCTTCCAGTTTTTGCGCCGTCTCCACTTTTTCCGAGAGCGGCGAGGCCGAGGCGACGATGGGGTTCTTGAGGCGCAGGCCAAGGTAGGTGGTGGTCAGGTCAATCATGGTCTTCTCCTTGGAATAAGCAAGGGACAGAGCATTGCTCTGTCCCTTTTTTTCTTTTAGGCGTTCTTACCGTATTGCATGGCGGCCATTTGGGCATAGAAATTCCAGCGGGCGTGGGCATCTTCGCGCGCCAGTTTGAGCAGTTGTTCGGCGCGTTCCTCGTTGCTCTGGGCGAGCATGCGGAAGCGGGTTTCATTGTACATATACTGCTCGACCGGCACGCTCGGCTCTTTGGAGTCAAGTTGAAGTGGATTCTTGCCCTCGCTGGCCAGGCGCGGGTCGTAGCGGTAGAGCGGCCACAGACCGGACTGGACGGCCAGTTTCTGCTGCTCGAGGCCTTTGGCCATATCAATGCCGTGAGCGATGCAGTGGCTGTAGGCGATGATGAGCGACGGGCCTGGATAGGACTCGGCCTCCAGAAAGACCTTCAGGCTGTGCTGGTCGCTGTAGCCCATGGCAACGCGGGCAACGTACACATACCCGTAAGAAATTGCCATCAGGCCGAGGTCTTTTTTGGAAAGGCCCTTGCCCTGAGCCGCGAAGCGCGCCACCGCGCCGCGCGGGGTGGACTTGGAGGACTGTCCGCCGGTGTTGGAATAGACTTCGGTATCTAGAACGAGCAAGTTAACGTCGCGGCCGGAAGCCAGGACGTGGTCGAGGCCGCCGTAGCCGATGTCGTAGGCCCAGCCGTCGCCGCCCACGATCCAGACCGATTTCTTGACCAGCGCGTCGGCCACCGCTGCCAGGTTCTTGGCCTGCGGCTGCTTGGATTGGGTAAGTTTCTGCTTCAGCGCTTCGACGCGCTCGCGTTGCTGCTTGATGCCCAGGTCGGTCGTCTGATCGGCGTGGAGGAGTTCATCTACCAGTTGTTCGCCGACTTCAGCGGCAAACTGAGGCAGCAGTTCGCGGGCAAATTCCATTTGTTTGTCGAGCGTCAGGCGGAAGCCCAGGCCGAATTCGGCGTTGTCCTCGAAAAGCGAGTTGGACCAGGCCGGGCCGCGGCCTTCTTTGTTGACCGTCCACGGTGTGGTCGGCAGGTTACCGCCGTAAATGGACGAACAACCCGTCGCGTTTGCCACCAGTGCTCGGTCGCCGAAGAGTTGCGAGAGAAGTTTAACGTAGGGAGTCTCGCCGCAGCCGGCGCAGGCTCCGGAGAACTCGAAGAGCGGCTCGAGCAATTGCGAGTTCTTGATGGTCGTCAGGCTGATGGCCGTGCGGTCCACTTCTGGCAGGCCGAGGAAGAACTCCCAGTTGACGGCTTCACTCTCGCGCCGCGGAGGCTGCGGGGCCATGTTGATGGCCTTGCGGGCCGGATTGGTCTTGTCTTTGACCGGGCAGGCTTCCACGCACAAGGTACAGCCGGTGCAGTCTTCGGGAGCCACCTGCACGGTGTAGGCCATGCCGGGGAATTCCTTGAATTTCGACTCCATGTGCTTGAAGGTGGCCGGAGCCTGCTCGAGGAATTTCTTGTCGTACACCTTGTGGCGGATGACAGCGTGAGGGCAGACAAAGACGCACTTGCCGCACTGAATGCACAAGTCGGGTTCCCAGACCGGGATCTCAAGGGCAATATTGCGCTTCTCCCATTTCGTCGTGCCGCTTGGGAAGGTGCCGTCCACGGGCAGGGCTGAAACGGGGATCGAATCGCCATTGGCGCCAATCATCTGGCCGAGAACGTTCTTGACGAAGTCGGGGGCGTTGGCCGGGACCGGCGGGCGGCGGGTCAGTTTGCTGGTGACCTTCTCCGGCGCCTTGACCTCGTGCAGGTTGGCCAGAGTCTGATCCACAGCCGCATAATTCTTCTGGACAACAGCCTCGCCGCGCTTACCGTAAGTCTTTTGGATGGCTTTCTTGATCTGGGCAATCGCCTCGTTGCGCGGCAGGATTCCAGAAATGGCAAAGAAGCAGGTCTGCATGATAGTATTGATGCGCCCGCCCATGCCGGTCTTCTCGGCTACGTCGTAGGCGTTGATGACGTAGAAACGCAGTTTCTTCTCAATGATGTCGCGTTGCACTTCCTGCGGCAGATAATCCCACACTTCCTCCGGCCCGTAGATGCTGTTGAGCAGGAAGACTGCCCCCGGCTGGGCGTACTTGGTGATATTGTAGCGCTCCAGGAAGGTGAACTGGTGGCAGGCGACGAAGTTGGCCGTATTGGCAGTGATGAGATAGGGGGCTTGAATCGGCTTGGGGCCAAAGCGCAGATGGGAGATAGTCATCGAGCCGGATTTCTTCGAATCGTACACGAAATAGCCCTGGGCGTTGTTCTCGGTCTCCTCGCCGATGATCTTGATCGAGTTCTTGTTGGCGCCTACTGTGCCATCCGCGCCGAGGCCAAAGAAGACACAGCGCACCGTCTCAGGGTGCTCAACCGAGAAGGCCGGGTCGTAGTCTAGGCTGGAGTGGGTCACATCCTCGACGATACCGACGGTGAAATGATTTTTGGGCTCTGGCTTCTTGAGTTCATCCAGAACGGCCTTGACCATTGCCGGCGTGAATTCTTTGGAGGACAGGCCGTAGCGCCCGCCGATGACCTTGATGTCGGGGCGGCCGTTCTCGAACAGAACGTTGGTCACATCAAGATAGAGCGGCTCGCCGTTGGCGCCGGGCTCCTTGGTGCGGTCGAGGACGGCGATGGATTTGACCGTCTTGGGCAGGGCAGCCAGGAAGTGCTCGGCCGGGAAGGGGCGGTACAGGCGCACGCGGATGGCGCCGACCTTCTCGCCCTTTTCCGCCAGGTAGCGGACGGTGGCCTCGGCCGTCTCGCCGCCGGAGGCCATCAAGATGACAACTCGCTCGGCGTCGGGCGCGCCGACGTAATCGAACAGGTGGTACTGGCGGCCAGTCCGTTTGGCAAATTTGTCCATCGCCTTCTGGGTGATGGCGGGGACTTTGGCGTAGAACGGGTTGACGGTCTCGCGCGCTTGGAAGAACACGTCCGGGTTCTGGGCTGTGCCGCGGATAAAGGGGCGCTCCGGGTTGAGGGCGCGGGCGCGGTGGGCGAGCACCAGTTCGTCGTCAACCATGTAGCGCAGGTCGTCGTCGCTCAACTGCTCGATCTTCTCTATTTGATGGGAGGTGCGGAAGCCGTCGAAGAAGTGCAGGAACGGCACGCGCGCCTCCAGGGTGGCCACCTGGGCGATGCACGCCAGGTCATGCGCTTCCTGCACCGAACCGGAAGCCAGCAGCGCCCAGCCGGTCTGGCGGCAGGCCATCACGTCGGAGTGATCGCCGAAGATGGAGAGGGCGTGGGCCGCCACCGTGCGGGCCGAGACGTGGAAGACGGTGCTGGTCAGTTCGCCGGCAATCTTGAACATATTGGGGAGCATCAGGAGTAATCCCTGGCTGGCAGTGAAGGTGGTGCTCAGAGCGCCGGCCTGCAGCGCGCCGTGTACTGCGCCGGCCGCGCCGCCCTCGGACTGCATCTCGACTACCAGCGGGACGGTGCCCCAGATGTTTTTCTTCCCAATTGCTGACCAATCGTCGGCCCATTCGCCCATATTGGAGGAGGGGGTGATTGGGTAGATCGCGCAAATCTCATTCATGCGGTGGGCAACCGAGGCGGCAGCCTCGTTGCCGTCAATCGTGACCATGTGTTTTGTCATATAAGGCTCCTTCTTGCGGAATTCAGAGCGAAAAACTCTGCTTTGAACGTTGATACCAACCGATAAGTTTATTCGCAGGCATACCCCTACGATAGTAATTTAATACATAAATTGCGCTGAAACTTGTCATAATAAAATCCGGGCGAAATCAGGCCGTTTTTAGCCGTTTGCGGGCCAAGAAGAGCGCCGCCAGCGACTTGGCGTCGGGCAGCCGTCCCTTTTCGGCCAGTTCGAAAGCCTCCGCCGGCGGTATTTTTTCGACAGACAGGAATTCATCTGCGTCGGCTTCGAGCGGATCGTTGTACAGCCTGGTCGCCAGGTAAACGTGCATGTACTCGGTGGAATATCCCGGCGCGAGATAGAAACCGCCTAGGTACTCCAACTGCCCGGCAGCCATGCCCGTCTCTTCCCGGACCTCGCGCCGGGCGCACGTTTCCGGGGTTTCGTCCCTGTTTAGGGTGCCGGCGGGAAGTTCCAACAGGTCCAGCCCCGCCGCATGCCGGTACTGGCGGACGAACAACAGGCGGCCCTCATCATCCACAGGCAGGATCACCACCGAGCCGATATGTTCGACGATATCCAGGCGGGTGGTCCGGCCATTGGGCAGGCGCACCTGGTCGCGGCGGATGGAGAAGGCGCGTCCCTGGTAGGCAGTTTCAGAAGCGAGCAATTCGAAGGGCATGTCGGCCTCCAGAAATAAATACCAGGCGAAGGAATACCCTTCGCCTGGCCGAGCAGAATCGCGTGGGGCTATGGAATGTTCAAGACCTTGCCGGTTTGGAGCACGTACGGCGCAACGATGTTATTGTAAGAGGCGAGATAGAACGGGTCCACGTCGCCGAATTGGCAAGCAATGGAATAGAGGGTGTCGTTCACTGCCACCGTGTAGGTGGTTGGATGCGGCCGGAGGGCGCGATCTCCAGGGAACGAACCGGTCTGCGGGATCTTCAGCACCAATCCCGGCTGGAAGATTTGGCCGTCGCTGAGACCGTTCAGGGCGAGCAGCTCGTCGGGATCAACATTGAAACGACGGGCGATGCAGTAGGGGAATTCGCCGGCTTGCAGGGTGTAGGTGGCGGGCCGCCCCGGGGTGGGGGTGGAGACGGGCGGCTGGCTGGGGGTCGGCGTGGCGGTGGGCGGCAGGGCCGTTCCCTCGCCGGTGACGGCTGGCGCAACCGGTGTTCCTCCCGCCGGCTGGCCTGTTTTCATTAGGCTTTCCAAGGCGACAGCCGTCAGCGTGCCGTTCTGCGAGGCGGGGGATAAAGTGTCCGCCTGGTTGATGGTTGGGGTGGCAAGGGGAGTGGCGGCAGGTACAGCGCGACGTTCGCAGGCGGAAAACAGGATGACTGCTCCCAGCGCGAGCGTAAGGATCGAGGCGATTTTCTTGAACATGCTTTCCTCCTGCAAATTCAGGCGTTATGAGGGGTATTAAGACGATACTAGCACAACCTTTCTATATCGTCAAGCGAGCGAGGCTGGCCCCGGCGCAGGCGCGGGTAATGTAGATTGAGGCTTCCAGCCCGCTTTCCTGATGGTAGCGCCGGGCTGTGGCCCGGGCAAACGCTTGCGCGGCTCCTTGTTCCACCAGCGCCACCGCGCAACCGCCGAAACCGGCCCCGGTCATGCGCGCCCCGTAACAGCCGGGCTGGCGGCGGGCGATTTCGACGATGCTGTTCAGCGCCTCGGAGGAAACCTCGAAATCGTCGCGCAAACTGGCGTGACTGGCGTCCAACAGGCGGCCCAGGGCGGCCGCGTCGCGGCGGCGCAGGGCTTCGACAGCATGCAGGACGCGCCCGTTTTCGCTGATAACGTGCCGGGCGCGGCGGCGGGTCACTTCGTCCAGGGCGGCGGCGCGGGACCCGAAGCCTGCCTCGTCCACATCGCGCAGGGCGCGCACTCCCAGCGTGCGGGCGGCGAGTTCGCAACTAGCGCGGCGCTCGTTGTAGGCCGAATCGATCAGCCCGCGGCGCGTGGATGTGTCCAGCACGGCCACGGCAACCCCGGCAGGGAGGGGGATGTGTTCGTACGCCAGCGTGCGGCAGTCGAGGAGCAGGGCGTGGTCTTCTTTCGAAGCCGCACAGGCCATCTGGTCCATGATTCCGCAGCGGACGCCGACCCACTCGTTTTCGGCCTGCCGGCCCAGTTCGGCCAGTTTGGCGGGAGCAGGCGTCAGGTCCGCGGCTGCCGCGAAGGCCAGGCCGGCGGCAATCTCCAGCGCGGCGGAGGAGGAAAGTCCAGCCCCGCGCGGGATGTCGCCGGTTATCAGGCCTTCCCAACCGCGCAGGGGCAGGCCGTCTTTTTGCATGGCCCAGGCGATGCCTTGGATGTATTCCACCCACTTTGAGCCGCCGCGCCGGGGGGCCGCGGCGTCGAATTCCGCCGTTTCGCCGTAATCCAGCGAGTGAAGGCGGACGCGGCTGTCGGCGCGGGGACGCAAGATGATGTGGATGGCGCGGTCCATCGCCATCGGCAGGACGAAGCCCTCGTTGTAGTCGGTGTGCTCGCCGATCAGGTTCACCCGCCCCGGGGCGCGCACATGGAAAGCAGGGGGCGCGCCGAAGCGCTGTTCGAATTTGTCGGTGAGCGGGGGATTCATTTCTCCAGCCAGATGGTGACCGGCCCGTCATTGTGGATTTCCACCAGCATGTGGGCGGCGAAGATGCCGGTCTGGGTGGGCACGCCCTGGGCGCGCAGGTGTTCGCAGAATTTCTCCACCAGCGGGGCGGCGGTTTCGGGTCGTGCCGCGTCGCTGAAGGAGGGACGCCGTCCTTTGCGGGCGTCGCCGTAGAGGGTGAACTGGGAGACGACCAGCGCCTCGCCTTTGACCTCCAGCAGGGAGAGGTTGAACTTGCCGTCGGAGTCTTCGAAGATGCGCAGTCCGGCGGTCTTCTCGGCTAGGAAGCGCGCCTGCTCCTCAGTATCCCCTTTGCCAATGCCGAGCAGCACCACCAGTCCGCGCCCGATGGCGGCCACGGGCTGACCGTCCACAGTGACACTGGCTTGGGTGACGCGTTGCAGGAGGGCGCGCATGTTCGATATTGGTTGTAGGGCTCACGGCAATTGCACGGCTTCCCGCACTTCCGCCATTGTTTTCTCGGCAATCAGGCGGGCGCGGCGGGCGCCGTCTTCGAGGATAGCAACCACTTGGTCTGGCCGGGAGGCAAGTTCGGCGCGTTTGGCGCGGAAGGGTTCGAGCGCCTTGTTCAGGTTTTCGGCGAAGCGCTTCTTGCAGTCCACACAGCCGATGCCGGCGCGGCGGCATTCGGTGTTGATCATGTCCACGTCTTCTTTTGGAGTGAAAATTTTGTGGAGCGAGAAGACGTTGCAGATATCGGGGTTGCCGGGGTCGGTACGTTTCATGCGCTGCGGGTCGGTGACCATCATCATGACGCGCTGGCGGGTTTCTTCGGGCGTGAGCGCCAGTTCGATGTGGTTGTCGAGGCTCTTGCTCATCTTTTCCTTGCCGTCAATGCCCAGCACTTTGGGCACTTCGGTGTTCTTCATGTCAGGCTCGATGAGTACTTTGGTGTTGTAGCGATAGTTGAAGGAGCGTACTACTTCGCGGGCAAACTCGATGTGCGGGGCCTGGTCAATGCCTACCGGGACGATGTCGGTTTTGTAGAGGACAATGTCGGCGGTCATCAGCACGGGGTAACCCACCAGGCCGTAGTTTACGTTATGCGGCTGCTGGCGTGCCTTTTCTTTGAAGGTCGGAAGGTCGGTCAGTTTGCCGAGGGGTGTGACCATCGAAAGGAGGGTGTGCAGTTCCATCACCTGTGGGACGTGGCTTTGCACGAACAGGATAGTCTCCTCCGGCCGGATACCGGCAGCCAGCAGGTCGAGCGCCATCTCGTAGGTGTTCTGCTTCAGGTTAACCGTATCCTCGACGGTGGTCAGGGCATGAATGTCCACGATGCAGTACACACAGTCGTACTCATCCTGCAGGGCAACGTAGTTTTGGATCGCGCCCAAGTAGTTGCCCAGGTGGGCGCGCCCGGTGGGGCGGATGCCGGAAAAAACGCGGCCTTTTTTTGCCATATCAACCTCGGTATTATTTCTTTAAGAGTTTTTCGAACAAGCAGATCGCCTCGCCCGGTCTGGAGTTTGGAGTAAGCCAGCGCATCCTCCACCCGGACCTCAAACCTGCCGCCATCTGAGGAAACCCGTGTTAGCGCCTTGATCTCCGGCCCGAACTGCGCGAGCAAGTCTTTTGCCGGGGGCAACTGTCCGGTCAGTGTAGGGTCGGACAGAGCAGTAGGTGATCGAAATTTTGAACGCGCAGGATAGGCCTCTTTGCCTGTTGGAATGGAAAAATTATAACATACGGATTTGGTAAGTTCGAACCTTTGACGCAAGGCGCGCCTGCATGTATAATCATTCCATTATTCCCATCCCACTTCGCGGCTTGAGTCCCCATGGCGCTTCGAGGAAATTTAAGAGACTTCACAATCACCCAGTTGCTGAACCTGATCAACCTGGCGCGTAAAACCGGGACGCTTGTCGTTGATGGTCCCTCCGACACCGCCCACCTTGCGTTCCGCGACGGGAAACTCGCTTATGCCCAGATTGGGAAGACAGTCACTGGCTTGGCAGTCATCCTGCATAATGCCAATAAACTTTCATCTGGTCAGTATAAGGCGATCCAGCAGCGTGCCAGCAATATTTCCGATAAGGAACTCGGTCTCCTTCTCATCAATGCCGGTTACCTAACCAAGGAAGATATCCTGACCCAACTGCAATTGTATTTTGCCGGCATTGTCCATCGCTTGTTCACCTGGGTTGAAGGTTCCTTTCACTTTGAAAACGAGATGTTGCCGCCTGATGATCGCATCAGCGTGCGCTTGGACCTGGAGAACCTGATCATCGAAGGCTCCCGGCAATTGCGAGAGTGGGAGCAACTTCAGGATGAAATCCCCAGCCTCGACATGGCTTTGAAATTTACCGATCGTCCCGGCGTGAATCTGCGCAACGTCAATCTGAGCGTTGAAGAATGGCGGGTTGTTTCGTACATCAACCCCAAGAACACTATCAAACAGATTGCGAATGCTACCAAGATGAATGATTTGGAAATACGCCGCATCGTTTATGGCCTTTTACAAGCCGGCTTGGTGGAAATCTGCCGTCCTGAAGGCGCATCGCCTGCACCGCAGGTGCGTGTCTTCCCCACGGAAGACAGGGATGAGCAAAAGTCACTCGTAAATCGTCTGATTAGTCGAATTCGCTCGCTATAATCCACTCGAGGAAACACTTATGCAAACGGTCAAAATGGTTGTCACAGGCCCCTTCAGCGCCGGCAAGACTGAGTTTATTCGCTCGGTCAGTGAAATTGACGTTGTCTCCACCGAGCGGAAGATTTCCACTGCCGCGGAGAAAGCCGTCAAGGAGGCAACCACGGTCGCGATGGATTTCGGTCGAATTACTGTGGATGACGACCTGGTTCTGTATCTTTTTGGCACACCTGGCCAGAAACGTTTCGACTTTATGTGGGAGATCCTGTCCGAAGGGATGCTGGGCTTCATCGTCATGGTGGACAGCACCCGCCCGGAGACTTTTCGCGAGGCGCGCTCCATCCTGGAAACCTTCCGCGCCTATGCTCCCACCCCCTATGTCGTGGCGGCCAACAAGCAGGACAAGAAAGACGCCTGGGATCCGGAAGATATGCGCCACGTGCTGCGCCTGGACTCCAAAGTGAAATTCCTGCCTTGCATTGCCACCGAAAAGAGTTCGGTGAAATCAATCCTGCTCGAACTCCTCTACAGTATTCTGGCCGAAATGGAGCGTGGAGAGAAATAATCTCTCCGCAATTGATTGAGCGCTTGTGTCCTCGATCACCACTGACCAAGGCATTGTCCATTATGAGGTTTATGGCCGCGGACGCCCCGTCATTCTGTTGCACGGATGGCTTGGATCGTGGGGCCTCTGGCAGGAGACCATGGCCTATCTTGGTTCGTTCTATCGGACCTATGCTTTGGATTTTTGGGGGTTTGGCGAATCGGGCAAGAAACGTGAAACCTACGCTGTCCAGGATTTTGTAAGCCTGGTTGACCAGTTCATGGACCGGCTGGGCATCGAACGCGCCCCCTTGGTTGGTCACAGCATGGGTGGAACGGTGAGTCTCTCGGTTGCCATCCAGTACCCGCAGCGGGTCAGCAAAGTTGTAGTGATTGGTTCGCCAATTACTGGTTCTTCATTGGCTTTCCCCCTGAAACTCGCCGGCCGGCGCCCCATCGCGGCGCTGCTTTTCAACATGATGGGAGTCTTCCGCCTCGGCCTGCGCCTGGCCTCCCCCCTGATCTGCCGCGATGCGCGCTTTCCGGAGATGATGGAAAAAGACCTCTCACGCACTACCTTTGAATCCTTCCTCCTCAGCATTGCTTCCCTGCGCCGCACCGACCTCCGCCCAATGCTCTCCCAGGTGCGGGTGCCGGTGATGGGGATGTATGGCGATAAGGACAATATCGTCCATCCACTTCAGTGGCAGCCACTGCAGAGCGGCATCTTGAATGCAAGAGTGGAAAGATTTCCGAAAGCAGGTCATTTCATTATGCTGGATGAACCAGACGCTTTCATCCAGACGCTGAAAAATTTCCTCGATCAAGACACACTTGCTGCATGACGAACGCGCCTGTTCTCCGCTATCCAAATCGGATGGGGCGCATTATCCTATTGGCAATGGAAGAAGTCCTTGGCCGCATTGGGGCGAACGCAGTGTTGAACCTGGCCAACCTGCCGGAATACATTGACCATTATCCGCCCCACAACCAGGACTTGCTGATTCCCTTCTCGCACATCAGTTCGCTGCAAGTCGGACTGGAACACGCCTACGGACCTCGGGCCGGCCGCGGCCTGGCCCTGCGCGTAGGACGCGCCTGTTTCAAGTACGGCTTGCGCGAGTTCGGCCCGGAACTCGGCCTGACCGACCTGGCCTTTCGCCTGCTCCCGCTCCCAACCAGATTGACTCAGGGCAGCCGGGCCTTCGCGGCGCTGTTCAACAATTTCACCGACCAGCGTGTTCGCCTGGAAAGCGACGCGGAGAACATCTACTGGCACATCGAACGCTGTCCGTTGTGCTGGGGCAGGCAGGCGGACAGTCCGGCCTGCTCGCTGGCCGTTGGCCTGCTCCAGGAGGCGCTCTACTGGGTCAGCGCGGGCAAATATTTCCAGGTAGAAGAGAAAAGTTGTCTTGCGTGCGGCGACAGCGCGTGTACAATTGTGATCAATCAGACGCCGATGAGTTAAAGTATGACTCTACTGCAAAAAGGCTATTGCACCGCGCAGCACGCGAAGACCGCCAGGAAAATGCAAAATCACAAATCATTATTCAAGATAATCTGCGTCGTGGTTCAACATTTTCAAAGTGTCCTTAAATTTCCTTCGTTGCCTTTGTGTCCTTCGTGTTTAAAAAGGTTTTTGCAGTGGACTCAAGTATGAAAAAAGTCATTCTCCAAGCCACCCGGCATATCCCGCCTTTCAATGAAAGGGCGCGCGACCTGCGCATCCAGAACAAACCGCTCTGGCTGAATCAGCGCGAGGTCCTAGCGCCGTATGTGGAGCAGGAAATAGACCTGAAACCTGGTGAGCGCCTGCCTGTGCTGCGCGAACCGATGATCGTGTACCGGGACAATCTCTATTTCGACGAGTATTACATCGCCGAATTTATGAAACAAGCCAAGGAACGCGGCCGACCCGTCCGGGCCGCCTTTTCGATCAACGACGCTGCCTTCCGCGAACATGCTTTACCGCTCTCGGTTTCCTACACCCCGGCGGGCAACTTGTATTACGCCGACCTCTGGTATTACCCAAATGGGCCGGAAGCCGACGTGGAGCCGCTCGTGATTGACATGCAGGCGCGAGAGATTGGCTATTATCACGTGCCGACCTACATGGCCACCGAAAGCGGCGACCTCGTCTATCAAGTGCCGCTGCGCGCTATGCTGGCGATTGATTCTTGGACTCACGTTTTTATCGCCGACGGTGTGTTTGGCCTGTTTGCCCGTGGGGCGCGCTTTGAAGACCGCCTCAAGAAGGATTTCTGGTTCAAACTGCGCCTGATTGCTCGGGCAATCTACGAGGGCCGGCAACTGCTCGAATGTTCGGGCCTGGTAAAAATTGGCAAGAATTGTGTCATTGACCCGACAGCCATCATCCACGGCCCCACCACGATTGGCGACAACGTCAGCATCAACGCCGGCGCAGTGATCGAAAACTGCATCATCGGCGACAACGTCAATATTTCACAGGATTGCCAGTTGATGCTTTCGGTTGTTGGGGATGGTACCTTCTTGCCCTTCCGCGCCTCCCTTTTCATGACCACGATCATGGAAAACGGCATGGTGGCGCAGAATACCTGTTTGCAGATGTGTGTGATCGGGCGCAACACGTTCATCGGCGCAGGCAGCACGTTTACTGACTACAATTTGATCCCATTACCGATTCGAGCGTTGGATGGAAACGACCGGCTTGCCCCGGCGAACCGTCCTGTGCTGGGCGGATGCGTGGGCCACAATTGTCGTATCGGTTCGGGGATGATCATTTTCCCGGCGCGGACGATCGAGTCCGATGTCGTCTTGTTTGCTAGCAAGGAGCGCCGCATCATTGACCGCGACGTGACGTACGAAGACAGCGACCATCATAAGTTGAAAGATGCCAGCAAGCACCCGCGCCTCTATCCTCGGCGCGGCGAGTCAGACCTGACTTCCTGGTAACCCTGGTTTTACATTGTTGTGGATACCTTTGCCTTCATAATTCACCCTATAGACCCCAAGAGAGACGTCAGCCGGAAATACCCGCTTCTGGGGAAGATACTGACCGAGCGGCAGATTGACTTTTTCTCTACATTCTTCCCCCCAGTATATATTTCGGAGATCACCGGAATCACCTCGCAGGCAACCGGGAAGGAAGTAAGGGGCTGGTTCATTGCCTGCCCCTATACCCCCCGGCGTATGTTGGAGTTGCCAGAACGGACAGTTTATCGTAAGATTATCGAGACTGGCCGTTTTGCCGAGAAACTCGGCGCCAAGATTCTTGGCCTGGGTGCGTTTACCTCGGTGATCGGCGATGCCGGCCTGACAGTTGCCCGCGCCCTCGACCTGCCTGTCACGACTGGCGACTCGTATACCGTTGCCATCGCCGTGCAGGCTGTCCGGGAGGCGGCGCGCGTGATGGAGATTCCCTTCCGGCAGGCGACAGTGGCCGTGGTCGGCGCGACAGGCTCCATCGGCAGGGTCTGCGCCGAATTGCTCGCCGACGACGCCCAGCGCCTCCTGTTGATAGGGCGGCGGGAGGATGCGCTCGAGGCATTGCGCGACAGGCTGCGGGTCCGGGCGCGCAGCGAATTGGCGACGAGCACCTCGATGGGCGTCCTGGCGGAGGCAGATTTGATCCTGACCGTCACCAGCGCTGTCCACGAGGTGATCCGCCCCGCGGACCTGCGGCCTGGGTGCGTGGTCTGTGACGTAGCCCGCCCTCGCGACGTTTCTGCAATGGTGGCGGCGGTCAGAGATGATATATTAGTGATTGACGGCGGCATGGTTGATGTTCCGGGCCCCGTTGATTTCCACTTTAACTTTGGTTTCCCGCCAGGCAAGGCATATGCCTGCATGGCCGAGACGATTGCCCTGGCCCTTGAAGGCCGGTTCGAGGATTACACTTTGGGCAAAAATATCACCCGCCAGCGTGTGGAAGAAATCACCGCCATAGCCGAGAAACATGGTTTTCGGCTGAGCGGCTTTCGCTCGTTTGAGCGAGAAGTGACCGAAGAGCAGATCGAATCTGTACGCAAGCGCGCCAGACAGGCGCGAAACCGTAATTGAACGGGAGGCCCTATGGGAAAAGCACGCCTTTTGGTAGTCGAAGATGACAACGACATCTCCAACATGCTGAAAATCTATTTCAGCGGCCTGGGCTATGATGTGGATGTGTCCCCGCGCGGTTCGGATGCCCTTGACAAGACACGCCAGGTGCTGCCTCACCTGATCGTCTTGGATATCATGCTTCCAGATATTGACGGGTACGAGGTCTGCCGCACCTTGCGCAAGAATACGCGCACCAGCCACATCCCGGTGATTTTCCTGACCCAGAAAGATGAACGCAGTGATAAACTGCAAGGCCTGGAACTGGGGGCGGACGATTACATCACTAAGCCCTTCGACATCGAGGAATTGAAACTGCGCGTCCAGGGAGCCATACGGCGCTCGGAACGCGAGGCCCTCACCGACCCGCGTTCCGGTCTGCCGGCCGGGCGGCTGATCGAGGAGCAGTTACGCTTCACCATCCGCCAGAACGGCTGGGCTTTCATGGACATCCGCATCAACTATTTTGACCAGTTCCGCGATGTGTATGGCTTTGTGGCCGGAGACGATGTACTGCGCTTTGCCGCAATGTTGATGGGCGAAATTGTGGACGAACTGGGCACCGCGGGCGATTTCATCGGTCATGCCGGCGGCGACAATTTTGTCATCATTACGAGAGAGGAGATGGCGTCCAATATCCGCGACCGGCTGAAGGAACGCTTCGCCGCCGAGGTGCAAACCCACTATAACTTCATTGACCGCCAGCAGGGGTTCATCCTGGCTTCCACACCCGAGGGACAGCAGGAAAAGGCGCCGCTGATGAGCCTGTCGGTGGGGATCGTCACGCCCAGGCAGCAAGTCTTTGCCGATATTCGCGAGATTACCGAACTCGCCGCCGAAGTCCGCCGCCAGGATACGCCGGGTACAACTGCAAAATAGGCTGTTGGATATGCCTGGTTCAGCATTTCTGGGATTTCTGATCCTGCTCACCGGGGGGATTTTCCTTGCCCTGGTATGGGCTATGTTGCGGCTCAACCCAAGAATGCGACGCGTGCAGCCCGCCCCTGCGAGCCGGGTTGCTAGCCAGGCCGAACCCGCCGGCCGCGAGCCGACCGGCCACGAAAACGGCGTCATCGTGGTGCAGGCCGGGGGGCGCGTGGATTTCATCAACGCCACGGCGCGGGAATGGTTCAATCTATCCGAAGGGGAGCAGCCCAATCTCGAGGCCCTCGCCAGCCGCATCCGCCCCAGCGACGAGTTTCTCAAATTATGCGCCGCAGAGCAGCAGGACCGCTTCTCGTTGAACGGCCGGCCGCTCGAATGCGCCTCGTATCAGATTCCGGGTCCGGTGCCGGCGCTTTTGGTTGCCATGAACCGCCTCGACATTTCCTCTGGTCTCGAGCCGGGGCAGGGCGGCTCCGCCTCGGCGCTCAAGATCTTTTCCGATTTCAACCGGGCTGTCTCAACCAAGACGGAATTGCTACCGACCATCCGGGCGATCTTGGAGAATTTGGAACGCTTGGTGCCGGTGGATGTGCTGGAGATCAAACTGTGGGACGCTGAACAGCAGGTACTGACTCCCTACCGCTTCGTAGCCGGACCGAGGTCCGGGCGGCGGCTCGAGAAGGGTTTGTTCCAGTCCCCGGCGGGTTACTCGGCTGCCTTGGTCGAGAAGCGCAAACCGTTATATCTTCCCGATGCACAGGAGACGCGTGACGAGACACTCAAAAAACTGGCCCAGCAGTTGGGCATCCATTCTTTCGTCGGCTTGCCGTTGATGGTTGGCAGGTCTTTAGTTGGGACTTTGGAAGCCGGCCTGACCAGCGCGGAAGTTTATTCGAGGGAAGATTTCGAAGTGCTGCAACTGGTGACGGGTTCGGCCGCGGTCGCTTTGCGCAACGCTTCCCTGCTCGACCAGCAGCAGCAGCGGGCCAAAGAACTGATCGGCCTGAACGATCTGGCGCGTCTGCTGGGCGAAGTGAACGAGCCTGGCGATTTGTTCCCTCGACTAGTGCAGAGCCTTTCTCCTCTGTTCGATGTCCAGATGCTTGGCTTCCTCTTTTACAACGAGGAACGCCGCGCTCTCGAGGCTCAGGTCCCGTTTACGGGCATGCCGGCGCAGGTGGTCAATCTGTACCGCGTCCCGCTGGCAATTGGCAGCGTGATGGAAGAGCGCTTTGTGAGGCAGGAGACCCTGGTCACACGCGATGCGATGGAAGATGAGTTGTGGCGTGAGATGGGCTTCCAGGATTACGCGCGCGCTGCCTCCTTGCGCGACTCGGCGCTCATCCCCCTGGTCTGCGCCGGGCGCTCGCTGGGCTATTTGCAGATTGCCAACCATCTCAGGCCGGAGGATGCCTTCTCTTCCGAGGAGATGCGCCTGTTGAATATCGTTGCCGGTCAGGCGGCCTCGATCATTGACAATGTTTTCCTAATCCAGCAGACCCGCCAGCGCACTCAGCGCCTGGAAGCGCTGCGGCGGATTGCCAGCCTGGCCACCTCCTCGGCTACTTTGGATGAGTTCCTGCGCTATACGGTGCAGGAAGTCGGCCGCCTCCTGCGCGCTGACATGGCGGTTGTCTTCCTCTTCGACGAAATGCGCGGCATCCTCCGGCTGCATGAAAAGTCGCTGTTTGGCGTCGCATCTGAATCCATTGCGCCGCTCAACGGGCTTTTTGCCGACCAGTCCCGATTCCAGCAAACGGTTACAGCCAGCCGCCGGGCATTGATCTCCGGGAACCTGCCCGAGGACCAGCACCTGCCGGAGATATACAGGCCCTTGGCCGGCGTGCTGGAGATGCGCTCGGCGATAATCGTGCCGCTCACCGTGCGCGAGCGAAGCGTTGGCGAGTTCCTGCTCACGGCCAAAACGCGGGATTGTTTCAGCGCCCAGGACCTGCAAGTTGCCTCCACCACTGCCGGGCAGGCAGCGTCGCTGATGGAACGGGCGGCGCTCAGCGGTCAAACCGATGAGATGCTGCGCCGGCGCGTTGACCAGTTGACGGCCATGACGCGCATCAGCCGCGAACTCAATACCACCATGGAATGGAAATATCTCCTCCAGGTGGTGTACGACGAGGCCCTGCGGACAACCCGCGCCGATTGCGGCGTCTTGCTGCACTTCAACCTGGAAGACAGCAGCCAGAACGCGCCGAAAGTCGTCTTCCACCTGGGCGATACCCCTGGCCCGGCGCTCCTGCCGATTGAGCAGCGCGCCATCGAGACGGGAGAGCCGGTGCTCGTGGCAGATTATTCGCACAGCGAATACCAGCCCTCCCACGAGGGAGTGCGCTCCGCCTTGGTTGTGCCGATTGCATACCAACAAAGCAGGGCTGGCCTTATCCATCTGCATTCATTTGCCCCCGGCCGGTTCGACCAGACGGCGGTTGAAATTGTCCAAACGCTGGCGATCCAGGCCGCCATCACGCTGGGAAATGCCCAGCGTTTCCAGGAACAGGTCCGCCGCAACGAGTTGCTGAATCGCCGGGCGCAGACGCTCTCGAAATTGTTTGAAACCACATCTGCCCTGCTGGCCGATCTGCCGCTCGAACAGGCGCTGGAAGCCCTGGCCTACGGCATCCAGGAGACCACCTCTTTCCAGACCGTCTTGATTAGCATCATCGAGCCGGAGACTATGATGCAGCACCGCGTGAGCGGTGTGGGACTGCCGCTTGAGACTCTGCAATTGCTCAAATCACACCAGCAGGCATGGTCAAGCGTCGAGAAATTGCTCAAACCTGAGTTCAGGGTTGGCCAGGGGTATTTCATCCCGTATAACCAGCGCCCTCTCGTCTCGGCGGATGTGCAGTTGGTTACCGTGCTCGAAAGCCAATCCAGCGATTCGTCCGAGGCTTGGAACCAGGAAGATGCCCTGCTTTACCCGATCACCGATACCGACGGCAACCCGATTGGCCTAATCAGCCTGGACGCGCCGCGTGACGGTCTGCGCCCTAATCGTTCGATGCTTGAGACCATTGAAATTTTCGTCGCGCAGGCCGCCCTAATCATCCAAAGCAAGCAGCGTATGGCTGCTTACAAGTCCCAGGTGGAGCGTCTCTCCACCAGCCTCGACCGCCAGCAGCAACTACTGTCCTTCAGCCAGAGCCACCTGCCAACACTTCTGCACAAAGACCTCGAGCAGATGATCGCCATTCGCCGGCTGGAACGCCGCGCCCGCCGCATCCGAGCCGGGCTGGAGATCACGGAAACTGTCAACCGTCAGGTGGACGCCCCCTCGATGCTCATGGCCCTGGGGAAGGAGGTGTTGACCCGCCTCGAGATGAGCGTTTCCCTGGTGGCCGAGAACACGCCTGAAGGTCCGCGCTTGATACAGGTGGCGGGCAATATCCCGCGCGGCACCAATCCCGAGGCCCTTTTTGGACAGCGCAACCCGCTGCGCCACAGTTTGCAGACCGGTGAGACCCTGCTCGTCATGAATCTGGACCAGGACGACACCTGGCGGGAGACCTCGCTGTTGAGCAGCCTGCGCGCCAAGGCGTTCATCTGCCTCCCCATCCTGCTCAACGACAAACCGGTTGCGGGCGTATTGGCGCTCAGTTCCGAGCCGCTGCCTGCCCTTACCGACGAGGACCGGCAGGTGTATTACCAGATCTCCCGGCAGGTCTCCATCATCCTGCAAGACATCAGTCTGCTCACCGAAACCCGGCGCCGGCTGCGCGAAGTCAACCTCCTGCTCGACTTCAGCAACGAGTTGAGCCGTCTGGATGCTGATAGCATTATTCAGGCGCTTCTTGAGAACGCTATGAAGATGGTCACGAACGGCCATGCGGGCGTGATCCTGCTCCTAAATCCGGCAACCGGCCTTCTGGTTCCGCAAGCGGCGCAGGGCTACGCGGATGTCTCCAGCATGATGCAGATTACCTATCAGGTGGGCGAGTCTCTGCCTGGTCAGGTACTGGCCAGCCGCAAACCGCGCCGCGTGGACGAGGTCAGTTTTGCGCGCGATTACACGCTGCCTGCCGAGTTCCTGATTCGCTACCGGGAAGCCACTGCCGGCCGTCTTCCGGTCTCCAGCATTGTCGTTCCCATCCAAACCGGCGACAAACTGCTGGGCGTGCTGCTCCTGGATAATTTCAACACCCCGGCGGCCTTTACACAGGAGGACGAGGTGCTCCTCCTTTCCCTCTCCCAACAAGTAGCCCTCTCCCTCGAAAACGTGCGCCTGATGCAGGCTTCGCAGGAGCGCGCTGTGCAATTGCAGGCGCTCACTTCTGCATCCAACGCCATGGCCACCACCCTGAAATCCGGGGAACTGGTGGCGGGTCTGCTGGACCAACTGCACAACCTGTTGCCGTTCGATACGGCCATCCTCTGGCTGCGTGAAGCCAGCCGCATGTCGGTGGTGGCGGCGCGCGGCTTCCCTGATAACGAGGAGCGCGTTGGCCTGAGCGTCGCCATCGAAGACTCGCTCCTGCTGGCCGAGATGAGCCGCACGTCACGGGCTATCGTGGTCAGCGATGTGCGCCGCGACCCGCGCTTCCCGGCCTTGTTGGAAGCCGAACGCCTTTCTTGGCTGGGTGTGCCGCTGGTTTCCAAGGGGGAGGTGATCGGCGTGATCGCCCTCGAAAAAGAAGAGCCGAACTTCTTCTCGCTCGAACTGGTCCAACTGGTATCCACCTTTGCCAGCCAGGCGGCGGTTGCCCTGGATAACGCCCAACTCTACGAGGAGAGCCTGCGCCGCGCCGCCGAACTCGACGAACGTTCGAAACGCCTGGCGCTGCTCAACCTCCTCTCGTCCGAACTGAGCGGCTCGTTGGATGAAGATCAGGTGCTCCGCCTGACTGCCCGGGAATTGCAGCGGGCACTTCCGGCGCAGAAAGTCTCGATGATCACGCTCAACCGGTTCGGGACGCCGACGCTGAGGGTGGTAGTCCCAGCCTTCGGAGACATCGAAGCCCGCCCGATGCCCGCCGCGCCTATCTTTGGCCGCTTAAGCGAGTCCCTGGGCGTTTTCAGCACAGACGAAGTCCGCCGCGAACCGGACCTGGAGCCGTTGTTGGATTACCTGTCGGACACCGGCTCGCTCCTGATTCTCCCTCTAGTTGCAGGCACAACCCTGCGCGCCTTGGCGTTCCTGCACCTGCCGCGCGGCTACCGCTCCTCCCCGCCCGAGATCGAACTAGCGCGCACGATCAGTAATCAAGCCTCCATTGCCCTGGAAAGCGCCCGCCTCTATCAGGCCACCCTTTCCCGCGCCGAGCAACTGTCCACCATCAACCGCGCCTCATACGAGATCGGTCTGAGCCTCGAGCCGGAGGAGATCTACAAGGCCATCCATCGCGCTGCCGCCCAGTTGATGACCGTCGAGTCGTTTGTCATCTCCCTCTTAGACGAGGAACGCGGCGAGATCGAAGGCGTTTATCTCATGGACCCGCAGGGGCGCTCGCCCAACCAACGCCTGCCCAGGGATCAGGGCATCAGCGGGCAGGTCATCCGGTCGGGCATGCCGCTGCTGATCCTGGATGCCGCGGCGGTTGAGACACGGGGGCGGACATTCGGTCAGGGATCGCCGCGCTCCATCCTGGCAGTCCCGATCACCTTTGCCGGGCGGACGATCGGCATGATGTCGGCCCAGAGTTACCAGCCGAATGCCTATACGGAAGATGACCAGCAAATACTTAGCACGCTCGCTAACCAGGCCGCCGTAGCCATCCAGAATGCCCGTCTCTTCGCCGAAACGCGCCGCCTGGCGGAGGAACTCGAACAGCGCGTGGTCGAACGCACCGCTGAACTGGCGCGCGAACAGCGCAACACCGAGACCCTGTTGCGCATCCTCACCGAAGCCTCCTCGACCCTCGACCTGGACCGCGCCCTCAACCGCACTTTGGCCCTCCTGAACGACGCCATCGGCGCCGAGCAGGGCAGCATCCTGCTGGTGGACGAAAAGGACAATACCATCCACTTCCGCGCCGGCTACGGCTACATGACCCCGGTCATGACCGAAGGCAGCCGCCCCACCCCGCTCAAGAGCGGGGAAGGCTTGGCTGGCTGGGTCATCCAGAACCGGCAAAGCGTCTGCATCGCGGATTTGAGCCAGGATGCCCGTTGGAAGAAGATTCCCTTCAACAGCGCCAGCCACCGCAGCGTCATCGCCGCCCCGCTGGTGGTTGGGGAGGACGTGATCGGCACCATCATGGTCTTCCACCGCCAAGTGGGCTATTTTTCGCAGGAGCACGTCAACCTGGTGCAGGCCATTGGCTCGCAAGTGTCTGTGGCAATCAACAACGCCAAACTCTACGAACTCATCCGCGACCAGGCCGAACGCCTGGGAGCCATGTTCCGCAGCGAGCAGGTGGAGGCCAGCCGCCAGCAGGCCATCTTGGAAGCCGTGGCAGACGGCGTCCTCGTTACCGACGCCGACAACCGCATCAACTTCATAAACACGTCTGCCGAACGCATCCTGATGCTCAAGTCCGGGACGGTGCTTGGACAGCCGCTCGACAAATTCGTTGGCCTCTTTGGCGCCGCCGCCCACACCTGGATGCTGACCATCCGTTCCTGGTCGGAAGACCCCGCCAATTACCAGGTCGGCGACACCTACGCAGAGCAATTGAACCTCGAAGACGGACGCGTGGTGCTGGTCCACCTCGCCCCGGTAATCTGGAAGAGCGAATTCCTCGGCACGGTCTCGATCTTCCGCGACATTACCCACGAGGTCGAAGTGGACCGCCTCAAATCTGAGTTCGTCGCCACCGTGAGCCACGAGTTGCGCACGCCCATGACCTCCATCAAGGGCTACGTTGACATTCTTTTGATGGGCGCGGCCGGGGCTTTGAACGAGAACCAAACCCACTTCCTGGAGATCGTCCGCTCGAACACCGACAGGTTAAGCGTCCTGGTCAACGATCTGCTCGACATCTCGCGCATCGAAGCCGGGCGCGTCTCCCTCTCCCTCCAGCCGGTGGACCTGCGCGAGGTCGCCGACAACGTGGTGGCCGAAATCCTGCGCCGCTCGCAGGAGGAGAACAAACCCATAGCCATCGTGGTGGACGCTCCCCCTGACCTGCCGCGCGTGACCGGCGACCTGGAGCGCGTGCGCCAGATCATTGCCAACCTAGTGGACAATGCCTACAATTACACGCCCGCCAATGGGCAGATCCAAATCCACATGGAACTTGCCGACGACATGGTGCGCGTGGATGTCAAGGACAACGGCATTGGCATCAGCCCCGAGGAAGTGGAACGGGTCTTCGATCGCTTCTACCGTGGCGAGAACGCCCTCGTGCTGTCAACCCCCGGAACCGGCCTCGGCCTGGCCATTGTCAAACAACTGGTGACCATGCACAAGGGCAACATCTGGCTGGAAAGCAAAGGCGTCTCCGGCAAAGGCTCGACTTTCTCGTTTACCCTGCCTGTCTACAAGGCTGAGGAGTAACAACTATGGCGAAAATATTGATAGCAGAAGATGAGCGTGACATCCGAGACCTGATCGTCTTTACCCTACAGTTCTTTGGTTACCAGGTCGTGGCTGCCAGCAATGGCGAGGAAGCCGTCAACCTCGCCAGGCAGGAAACACCGGACTTGATCCTGATGGACGTGCGCATGCCCCGCATGACCGGTTACGAAGCCTGTGCGGCAATAAAAGCCGACCCGAACCTGAAAGATGTTCCGGTGATATTCCTCTCCGCCAAAGGTCAGGATTCCGAGATCCAGGCCGGAATGCAGGCCGGGGCCGTGGAGTACCTGCTCAAACCCTTTGCCCCCGACCAACTTACCAGCCGCATTCAGGCAGTCTTGCAAAAATACGGGAAGTAACTCTGGAACGACATGAGCGCGATCATCATTGACGACAAGATGCTGCACTACGAAGTGCTCGGACGCGGGCGTCCGGTCATCTTCCTGCATGGCTGGGTGGGCTCCTGGCGCTACTGGGTGCCTGCCATGCAGGCGGCTGCCATGTCGTTTCGTGCCTACGCGCTCGACCTGTGGGGCTTTGGCGACTCGTCCAAAGAAATCACCAGTTACTCCCTCGAAAAGCAGACCGCCCTCGTTCAGAACTTCCTCGACGAGATGGGAATCGGCAAAGTCGCCCTCATCGGCCACGGGCTGGGCGCCCTGGTCTCGACGCTCTTCGCCCGCAAATATCCGGCCATGGTGGACCGCCTGATGGTCATCAGCATCCCCTTCGAGGTCAAAGCCGTATCCTCCCGCCTGCGCAACCCCGCCTCCCCCGCCGACCTCGTGGACTGGCTGCTGGCCAAAGACCCGCTCACCGACCCCGTCCGCCTAGACGCCTCCAAAGCCGACCCGCAGGCCATCACCGTTTCCCTCAACAGCCTCGACGCCATGAGCCTCCTGCCCTTCATGGACAGTTTCTCCACCCCCTGCCTCGTTGTGCATGGACAGACCGACCCGGCAATCGAAATGACCGATTACGAACGCATCATGGCCATGCCCGAAACCGTCCACCAGGTGATTTTCGAAGAATCCGGCCACTTCCCCATGCTCGATGAAAGCGCCAAGTTTCACCGTCTGATGGCGGATTTCTTGGCGTTCGACTCCGACGAAAGCCCGCGCCAGTTGCAACTCAAGGAAGAATGGAAACGCCGCGTGCGCTGACCGAATTCTGGTAAAATAAGCCCAACAACCCAACGGGGAGCCTGTAGCACAAGACAGGCTGAGAGGAGCGTACCGCGCTCGACCCGTAGAACCTGATCCGGATAATACCGGCGGAGGGACGCTACGCTTACAAACACCATCCTCCCCCGGCGGAGGATTTTCTTTTTGACAGGTATTCAATGACTACCCGCGCCATCATTTTTGCCAACGGCTCGCTCCCCGACCCTGAGCCTGCCCGCCGTTTAATTGACCCTGCAGCCCTCCTCATCGCCGCCGACGGCGGAACGCGCCACGCCCTGACCCTCGGCCTGACCCCCTCCATCGTCATCGGCGACCTCGACTCGCTGACCACCGAAATACGTCAGCCGCTCGAAACAGCCGGGACTCGCTTCCTCCAGCATCCCGCCGATAAGGACGAGACCGACCTCGAACTGGCCCTCGATTATGCCGTCGGGCAGGGCTGCGCCGAAATCACCATCCTGGCCGCCCTGGGAGGCCGCCTCGACCAGACCCTCGCCAATCTCTCCCTCCTCACCGACCCGCGCTTCGCCGCCCTCGACCTGCGCCTCGACGACGGGCTGGAGGAAGCCTTTTTCACGCGCGGCAGGCGCGAGGTCCGCGGCGAAGCGGGCGATACGATCTCCCTGCTCCCCTGGGGCGGCCCGGTCACCGGCCTCCGCACACGCGGCCTGCGCTGGCCGCTTTCCGGCGAAACCCTCCAGCCGCATAAGACGCGCGGCGTTAGCAATGAAATGCTTGGCAACTCCGCCGTCATTGAACTTGAAACCGGCCTCCTGCTGGTTATTCACCGCCGTTCATCCTAAAGTCGGCGTTCATCTATGGTTAACCCGAAAGGAGTTAGTTATGAAACGCATGCTCTCTCTCTCTTCTCTCCTCTTACTTCTCACCCTCCTCGCCTCCTGCGCGCCTGCCGGCCCCGCCACGCTGACCGTCATGACGCACGACTCGTTTGCCGTCAGCGAAGACGTGATTGCCGCCTTTGAGCAGGCCAATAACGTCGAAGTTGTCTTCCTGGCAAGCGGCGACACCGGCGAGGCGCTCAACAAGGCCATCCTGAGCAAGAAGGCCCCTCTTGCCGACGTTTTCTACGGCGTGGACAACACCTTCCTCTCCCGCGCCCTCGAGGAGGAAATCTTCGAGCCGTACGAATCGCCGCTCCTGGCCGCCATCCCCGACGAGTTCGAACTCGACCCCACCCACCGCGCCTTGCCGGTGGACTTCGGCGACGTTTGCATCAACTACGATAAAGCCTGGTTCGCCGAACACAGCCTCCCGGTCCCGGCGGCGCTCGACGACCTGCTGAAGCCCGAATACGCCGGCCTGCTGGTGGTTGAAAACCCGGCCACCTCCTCGCCCGGCCTGGCCTTCCTGCTGGCAACGGTGGCCCAATACGGCGACCCCGCTTATCTGGATTTCTGGTCGGCCCTGCGTGACAACGGCGTGACGGTGGTGGACGGCTGGAGCACGGCCTACTACACCAACTTCTCCGCCTCCTCCGGGCGCGGACCGCAGCCGCTGGTCGTCTCCTACGCCTCCAGCCCGGCGGCGGAATTCATCTTCGCCGATCCGCCCCTGGAGGAATCGCCCACCGCCTCGATCCTCGGACCCGGGGCCTGCTACCGTCAAATTGAGTTCGTCGGCATCCTGAGCGGCGCCAAGAACCGCGCCCTGGCCGAGAAATTCGTGGACTATATGCTCGATGTGCCGTTCCAGGAGGATGTGCCGTTGCAGATGTTCGTCTATCCGGTCAATTCGTCTGCCGGCCTGCCGGACGAATTTGTCCGCTGGGCGCAGGCGGCCGAAGCCCCCGCCTCGCTCGATCCGGCGCTGATTGCCGCCAAGCGCGACGAGTGGATTGCCCGCTGGACAGAGACAGTTTTCCCGTGAGACGGAGCCCTTCTAGGAGGGGCTCGGCCTATGCGCTGACCGCCCTGCTGGTGGCGGGGTTGTTCTTTGGGCTGTTCTTTTTCTACCCGCTGGCGCGCATCCTCCTGCGCGGCCTGGACTTCTCTGCCCTCGACTCATCGGCGTTCCTTCTCACTTCTCATTCTTTACTTTTCACTTTTTACCAGGCCCTCCTCTCCACCCTGCTCACCCTGGCCTTCGGCCTCCCGGCGGCGTTCCTCTTTGCCCGCTTCGACTTTCGCGGCCGCGGCTTCCTGCGCCTGCTAACGGCCATCCCGTTTATGCTGCCGACGGTGGTGGTGGCGGCCGGCTTCAATGCCTGGCTGGGGCCGCGCGGCTGGCTGAACATTGTCCTGATGCGCCTCTTCGGCCTGGACGCGCCGCCGGTGGCCTTCGTTGGTACGCTAGGGGCGATCTTGGCGGCGCATGTCTTTTACAACATGACCATCGTCATCCGCCTTGTGGGCAATGTCCTGGCGCGCCTCGACCCGCGCCTTGAGCAGGCGGCTCGTTCGCTGGGCGCCGATAGCAGGCAGGTCTTCTGGCGCCTCACCCTGCCGCTCCTTCTGCCCTCTCTGCTGGCGGCCTCGCTGTTGGTCTTCCTGTTCGACTTCACCAGTTTTGGCGTTGTCCTGCTGCTGGGCGGGCCGCAGTTTGCCACCCTCGAGGTGGAAATCTACCTGCAGGCCATTCAGTTGTTCAATTTGCCGCTGGCTGTCTGGCTTTCGCTGATTCAACTGCTCTGCACGTTGCTCTTCTCGGTGGCCTACACTCGCCTCGTGACGCGCGCCGCAGTAACGGTCCAGCCGCGCCCTGCCCCGGCCCATCCTCCGCGCACATTCACACAGCGTCTTTTCGTTCTCACCTCTTCCTTCTTGCTTCTCGCTTTTTACTTCCTGCCCCTTGCTTCCCTCCCGCTTCGCTCGCTGACCCGCCTCGAAGCCGACCTCGGCCAGCGCGGCCAAGTGCGCTATGGCCTGACGACCGATTACTATGAAGAACTGTTCGTCAACCGGCGCGGTTCGATCTTCTATGTCCCGCCGGTGCAGGCGCTGATCAATTCGCTTGGCTATGCTTCGCTGACCATCCTCCTTTCGCTGGGGATTGGCTTCCCGGCCGCGGCTGCGCTGGCGCGCCCCGGGCGGCTGACGCGTCTGCTCGACCCGCTGCTCATCCTGCCGCTGGGCGCCTCGGCGGTGACGCTGGGGCTGGGCTACATCCTGGCCTTTGGCCGCTTCCTCACCTCGCCCTGGCTGGTGCCGCTGGCGCACACGATGATTGCCCTGCCGTTTGTCATCCGCACTATCCAGCCAGTCCTGGCCTCCATCCCGGACAGACTGCGGGAGGCTGCCGCCACCCTGGGCGCTTCGCCCGCCGAAACGCGCCGCCGCGTAGACTGGCCGCTGGCGCGCCGCGCCGTCCTCTCGGCGGGCGTGTTTGCCTTCACCGTCTCGCTGGGCGAGTTTGGGGCCACGGCGCTCGTTTCCCGCCCCGAGTACCCGACCCTGCCGATGGCCATTTACCGTTTCCTCTCCCAGCCGGGCGGCTTGAACTACGGCCAGGCAATGGCGATGGCGACCGTTCTGATGTTGGTCACCGGGGCGGGCATTCTGCTCATCGAAAAATTGCGCCTGCCCGGCGCGGGCGAGTTCTAAAGTGGAAAGGCTGCTTCTTGCGGAAACCATGCTCACACTCGAAAACCTCCACAAATCCTACAACAGCCGGCCCCTGCTGAGCGGCATCTCCTTCTCCGTCCCGGCGGGCGAGACCGTTTGCCTGCTCGGCGCGTCGGGGAGCGGGAAGTCCACCCTGCTGCGTATCATCGCCGGGCTGGAAACGCCCGAGGCGGGACGTGTGCTGTGGGATGGGGCGGACCTGGCGTCCGTCCCGGCCCATGAGCGCAACTTTGGCCTGTTTTTCCAGGATTACGCCCTCTTCCCCCATCTAAGCGTGGAGGAGAATGTGGCCTTCGGCCTGCGTATGCAGGGCGTTCCAGAACGTGAAATTGGTCTGCGCGTAGCCAATATCATAAAACAAATCAATCTGGAGGGATTCGAGAAACGGCGCGTGGCCGAACTCTCCGGCGGCGAGCAGCAACGGGTGGCGCTGGCGCGCATGCTCGCCCCGCGTCCGCGCCTGCTGATGTTCGATGAACCCCTGGGCGCCCTCGACCGCGTCCTCAAGGATGACCTGCTTGATGAATTGCGCCGCATCCTGCGCGAGAGCGGCGCCCCGGCCATCTACGTCACCCACGACCAGGCCGAAGCCTTTGCCATTGCCGACAGGGTGCTGCTCCTGCACGAGGGGCGCGTTATCCAGGATGGCTCACCGGCGGAGGTGACCGCCAACCCGGTCTCGGCCTGGGCGGCGCATTTCCTCGGCCTGGGCAACCTGCTGGAGGGGGAAGTGCGCATGGTTACGCCGGAGGGGTGGCTGGTGCTGACGCCGGCCGGGGAATTTATTGTTGGCTGCGGGCACTCTCACCGAGCCGGGGAAAAGGTCAATTTATTGGTGCGCAGGGAGCGGGTCCGCGCCGCGCCGGAGGGGAGGCTGCGCAGCCGCGTCGCGGATGTTGTCTTCCAGCAGTCCGGGTTCAGGGTCAGTCTGGAAAACGGCTTGGTTTTCCGTCTCGATGAAGCGCCGAAGGTTGGGGAGGAGATCCGCCTGGAGTTGTTCCCCTCTGCGGTACAATGCCTGCCATGAGCGACATTACCGTCATCAAACGCAGTCTGCAAGGCGAAGAGATATGGCGTTACAGCGGCACCCTCACCCGCCGCGAGGGGGCGGCCATTTACCTGGAAGCCCCGTTCAACGGCAAAGAGGTTGAATTGATGGGCGTGACCGTCCGACGCGGCGACCCCTTTGTGGAGGTCTATTACACCGACCGCTGGTACAACATCTTCGAGATTCGCGGCAAAGACGGCTTGCTAAAAGGCTGGTACTGCAATATTGGCAAACCGGCAGTGGAGGAGGGGGAGGGGGTGATTTCCTATGTTGACCTGGCGCTCGACCTGTGGGTGGCTGCCGACGGCGCGCAGACGGTGCTGGATGAGGAGGAGTTCGCCGCGCTGGACCTGGAGGCGGAAACCCGCGCCCAGGCGCTCTCGGCGCTGGCGGAGTTGCAGGAAATATTTCGCAAAAAATTCGACCCCGGCGGTTGAACACGCCGGGGCCGTCTTTTTAGAACAGGGCCGAGAGAGGCAGGAGCAGGTAGAGGCCGAGTTCGTACAGGATGGAGTCGCCAAAGGCGAGGAACATGCCAAGCGCTCCGAAACAGCAGCAGCACAGCACCACGATGACAATTAGGATGATTGCCCAAGTGGGGAATTTGGATGGCTGCGGCGCGGGGGGGGTGACAACCGGTTCTTCCATGTTTGGCGGTTTAGTAAGGGATCGTGTCCCAGGGGATGAGCGTCAGGCCCAGGAGCGGCAGGATGAA
>DYKZ01000149.1 GCA_020722345.1 Anaerolinea thermophila
GCGCCGAGCAGCCCCGCCAGCGTCAGCAGGGCAAAGAGCAGGATGTGTGAAGTAACAAGGGGAAAGGAGGAAAGGAGAAGAGGGGAGAGAAACAGGGAGGGGGTGACGAGGGCCGCCAGCAGGGCGATGAATCCCGCCCCCGCGGCCGCGGCCAGCGTCCCGTAGAACGAGATTCCGCCCGAAGTGCCGCGCTCGACCGGCTTGCCGGTGGTGATCAGGCGCGGCGGCGCAGGGTTGAGCACGCCCAGTTCGGTGGCCCACGTGTCGGCGTTGACGGCGGCCATCGAAGCGGCGAACCCGACCCAGGTCCAGGCAGAATCGGGGAAGAAGTAGGACAGCGCGGCGAAGAGCGAGGCAACGCCCCCGTTCGCCAGCACCTGTCCGAGGTCGCGCCGCCCGCCCTTGTCGAATTTTTCGTTCAGGGAGGCTTTCCGGCGGCCAAACAGGCGCGTCAACAGGCTCGATGAGACGAAGAAGCCCAGCAGGAGCACGGCCCACTGCCAGCCGCCCAGCCCGAAGATGAGCGTGCCGGTCAGCAGGGCACCCCACGCCCCCGATTTGCTCAGGCTGCGGGCGCGGTAGGCGGCGTAGGCGATGACTGCCGCCAGGAGGAAGCCGAGGAGAAGTTTTGTCATGATGGGAAGGTTATGCGGCGGAGGTGATGAACAGGATGGCAATCAGGAACAGGATCGTCGTGATGACGCTGTTTGCCCACAGCATTTGCGAGAGTGAACGCTGCTCGGGGCGGCGGTAGAAGGCCAGCCCCAGCACCCAGGCCAGGGCGGAGAGGAAGATGCTGATGACCGGCAGGAGAATCAGCCCCGCCGCCGGGACCGGTTCGCCGGCCTCGCCCGAAGGGAGGAAGCCCATCGGGACGGATCCGAGCGAGGGGGTCAGCAGGCTCACCCAGGCCAGCAGGCCGACGTTCAGGAAGAGCGCCGCCAGCCAGAGGAAGCGCGTCAGCGGGCTTTGCCAGGCCTCGCTGACCACGAAGGAGGGATAGACCGATTCCGCTGCCGCAGGCGAGAGGCTGCCCATTTCCATGGCGTTCTGGATGTCCTGCACGAAGGCAGCCGGGTCGGTCGGGGAGATGGCAAAGATGCGCTTGCGGGTGGCTACCAACAGCAGGCTGCCGGTCTCGGCGGCTAGGAATTCCACCGTCCCGAGGTCCGGGGCGCGGCGGTAGCCGAGGATGGATCCGGGCAGTCGGAAAGCGGGCAGCGGCAGGGGCGCGGCGAGCGCTTCCAGCGGGCGCACCCATTCGATGTCCGAGATGGGGATGTTCTCGCTGCGCAGCCCCCACAGGATGGTCAGTTTGTCGCGGTCGAGGCGGTAGACGCCGCGCTGGAGGGAGTAGAGGCGGTATACGAGCACCGGCAGGGGAGCAAAGGCCAATCCGGCCGCCACAATGTAGAGCGTGAAGCGCAGGCTGATGGGGGTGTTGGTAGCCAGCCAGGCTGCCGTGACGGTGATGAGCGTCAGCGCGGCGATGAGCGTGCCATGGATGGACGCGCCCCGCTGGCGGGGGGGCGGAAAATCGCGCCGGTCGGGGCCGCTCATTGCAATTCCTCCCGCAGGGCCGAGCAGACCTCGTCCACCTGCGCTTCGGCCATCACGCCGGAGAAGGGCAGGGCCAGCGAGCGCCGCCCCAGGCTCTCGGTGACCGGGTAATCGCCCGCCCGGTAGCCGAAACGCTCCACCATGTAGGGCTGGAGATGAATGGGGGCAAAATACGGGCGCACGGGGATGCCGCGCGCCTCCAGCCGCTGCGCCAGGGCGTCGCGTTCGATGCGCTCGTCGAAGCGCACCACGAAGACGAACCAGGACATGCGCGTGGTGGCCGGTCCGATAGCGTAGGTCTCCACGCCGGGGATCTCCGCCAGGCGTTCCTCGTACCACTTTGCCACCCGCTCGCGTTTGGCGGAGAGTTCCTCGAAGCGATTGATCTGCGCCAGGCCCAGCGCGGCCGACATTTCGTCCAGGCGGTAGTTGTAGCCCAGGTAGGTATGCTGGAGCCAGGTGTCGCCCACGGCGCGGCCCTGGTTGCGCAGGGCGCGCATGAAGTCGGCGGCGCGGTCGTCGTCCGTGACGATGACGCCGCCCTCGCCGGTGGTGATCTGCTTGTTGGGGTAAAAAGCGAAGACGCCGTAATCGCCGAGCGTGCCGGCCTGGCGGCCTTTGTACTCGGCCCCCAGCGCCTCGCACGAATCCTCGATGACCGGGAGGCTGAACTCCGCGGCGACCTGGCAGATGGGATCCATGTCTGCCGGCTGGCCGAACACGTCCACCGGGAGGATGGCTTTCAGCCTGCCGTTCGTCCCGGACCCGCGGCGTGGCAGCCATTTACGGGCCTTCGCGCCGCCCGCGGCCAGGTCGCGCGCCGCCTCGGCCAGCCGGGAGGCGTCCACGTTGCCGGTACGCGGATCCACGTCCACGTAAACGGGGATGGCGTTCTCGAAGAGGAGCACATTTGTCGAGGCCACGAACGAGAAGGGGGTGGTCAGCACCAGGTCGCCGGGTCCGATCCCGGCGGCGCGCACGCAGAGATGCAGGCCGGCGGTGCCGGAGTTGACGCCGATGGCGTGCTTCGCGCCGGTCAGGTCGCAGAAGGCTTTCTCGAAGGCCAGAATCTTCGGTCCCATGCTCAGGCTGGGAGTGTTCAGCACTTCGATGACGGCCTGGCGGTCGGCGTCCGATAGGTCGGGGGAGGACATCGGGATTTTCGGCGGGTTCATGCGGCTTTGCCGTTTATCTGGGTGGATTGCGCCTCGGCAGGGGGCGTTTCGGGCTGGTCGAATCCCAAGTCAACGGCGTCTTCCATGCGGATCTGGCCGCGCAGGAAAGCGCCCTCTTCGGTGGCGAAGGCCATCGTGACGATGTCACCCCAGACGCGTCCCGTAGAGCGGATCTCGACCTTCTGGGCGGTGATGTTGCCCTTGACCGCCCCGGCGACGATGACGTTCAGCGCCCGCACATTCTCACAGGTCACTTTGCCGGTCTCGCCAACGACGAGCAGCCCCTTGAGGGCGATCTGCCCCTCGAAGATGCCCTCCACGCGCACACCGCCGGAGCCATTGATGTTCCCCTGCCAGATGATTCCCGCCCCAAGCACCGATGTGATGCGCTCCACGGCCTGCACAGGGGGGGGCGGGGTGGTGGGATTGCTACGTTTGAACATGGTTTTGACCTCGACGCCCTATTTTATCATTTTCTCAAATTCCCCTCCGGCTTTGGCACGAGCCCCGCCACTCGGAACCGCCAGGGCATGGATTTCCACGGCTCGGGGACGTTACCCAGCCCGACACGCGGTCCGTGGAGGACATTTTGCTCCAGGAGCGGCTCTCCCGCTTCGATCCACAGACCGGAGGCCGGGTCGCACAGGTCGAGGCCGTTCTGCGCCCCGGAAATCCCCAGCGCCTGGGTCAGTTTGGCCGGGCCGAGTGTGTCGCGTCCCTGGCGGCGGGCGGCAATGACCTCCACGCCCTCCACCGGCTGGATGGCGCGGATCAACACCGCGGCCGGGAATCCTTCCTGCTCGGTGACGGCGTTCAGGCACCAGTGCATTCCGTAGGTGAAGTAAACGTACGCCCGTCCCGGCGGCCCGTACATGACGGCGTTGCGTTTTGTCTTTCCTGATTTTGCATGGCAGCCCAAGTCTTCCTCGCCGATGTAGGCTTCGGTCTCGGTGATGAGTCCCGCCAGCCGCTGGCCATCCAACATGCGCACCAGCCGCGCCCCGAGCAGTTCGCGGGCGGCGGTCAGGGTGGGTTGGGCGTAGAAGTAACGAGGAAGAGTATTCACCACAGAATTCGCAGAGCGCGCGGAGAATTTTTCTATGGAGACTCAATCAATCGTGCCATTAACCAATTCCAATAAACCGGGGCCAAGGGCACGATGAACATCAATTGCCGCTCCAATGATTGTCTCGGTGATCTTATTTGGCTCATCAAATTCGTGCATTACAACCTATCCTTTCTTTCCCTCTCCGTGTACTCTGTGTTCTCAGTGGTGAGTTAATTGCTTTTGAATCTCGCGTCGCGCTGGAGGGTGAGCCGCAGGCCAGTTTCGAGCGGGATGGAAGGGTGGTAGTTGAGCCGCTTCCTGGCCAGGGCGATGTTGGCGCACATGCGCGAAACTCCCCCGCTCACCTGCGGATTGGTGATGATGTTAGAGGAACTACCCGTAATCTGGAGGACCAGGCGCGCCAGGTCGAACACGCTCGTCTCCTGGCCGGAGCCGACGTTGAGTACCAGCCCGTTGATGTTGGGCGCAGTGGCGGCGGCCACCATGGCGCTGACTACGTTATCCACGTAGAGGAAATCGCGCGTCTGGCTGCCGTCGCCGTTAATGACAATCGTCCCGCCGCGCACGGCCTGCCGCAACATGTAAGGGACGACCGGCGGGTGCGCCGGGGGCAGTTGCTGTCCCGGTCCGTAGGCGTTGAAGATGCGCAGCGAGACGGTCTCGATGCCCCACAGTTCCCCAATGGTGCGGATGTAGTATTCGGCGGCCAGTTTGGAGACGGCATACGGCGAACGCGGACGGGGAGCCTGCCCCTCGCTCAGCGGCTGGGCCTCCTGCTCGCCGTAGATGGCCCCGGAGGAGGCCAGCACGACGCGTCGGATGCCGACATCCCGCATGGCCTCCATCAGGCTGACGGTCCCGCTCACGTTGGAGGCGTTGTACTCGCGTGGGTAGAGGATGGATTCGGAGACGTAGACGCGCGCCGCCAGGTGATAGACGCAGTCCACTTCCTGGAGCAGGGTCCACAGTTTGGGGCGGTCGTTGATGTCGCCGCGCGTGAACAGGACGCCCGGCTCCAGCGCCGAGGGGTTGCCGGTGGAGAGGTCGTCCAACCCGCGCACTTGGTGCCCTTCGCGGACGAGGCGGTTGGCGAGGTGTGAGCCGAGGAATCCGGCTGCGCCGGTGATGAGGAAGATCATGGGGGTAGCGGGTGGCGGTCAGACTGGAATGCCGAGAAGATTATAGCACGCAGGATAAAAGATGGCACGCCGGGATCCAGTGTACCAACTCTCAATCTTGTTATAACGTGTCGCAGGGAAGATGGTTCTACCGTTTTTAACGGGAAAAGAAAAATTGCAGTTACCGTTGGCATTTCCGAAGCATTTTACATCACACGTATGAGTCCACTGCAAAAACCTTTTTAAACACGAAGGACACAAAGGCAACGAAGGAAATTCAAGAACGCTTTGAAAATGTTGAACCACGACGCAGATTATCTTGAATAATGATTTGAGTC
>DYKZ01000150.1 GCA_020722345.1 Anaerolinea thermophila
ATCAGGCAGGGCAAATTTTAATCTGCTAACTTGTGCTACAATCTACAAAACAGGCAAGACAGACTATGGCCAAATACCGTATTCTAATTGTCGAGGACCATCGTGAAGTGAGCCGGCTTCTGCATTCGGCGCTCGAAACGCTCGAACATGACCTGGAAGTGGTGGAAATGCCCTCAGGGGAGGAAGCCATCCTCGACAGTTCTCGCAACCCCATTGATCTGCTGGTGGCGGATTACCGCTTGCCGGGCATGACCGGCCTCGAGTTGATGCGCAAGGTACGCGCCAATCATCCGAAGGCAAAGATCCTGCTGATTACTGGGCAATCTGACCCAAAGATCCGCAAAACGATTGCCGAGGCAGGCGCCGACGGTTTCTTCATCAAGCCGATTGTAATGGCCGACTTCCTGGATGCCGTTGAACGCCACCTAGGCCTTGTCGAAACCCTGCTGCCTCCCGAACCCATTGCGGTCGAGAACGGCAACAACCGCCGTCTCCCCGACCTATTGGTCGGCCTGCGCCAGGAATTGGCAGCCATTTCTGTCTTCCTGATGGACGATACTGGTCATATCCTGGCCCGCGCCGGCGACTTGCCCGATGCCAATTCTGAAACGGCGCTGATCTCCTCGCTCCTTGCCATCAACAGTGCCGGGCAAAAGGTTTCGCGCTTGCTGGGGCAGAAGGTCATCTCCAACTGGTACGTTTTCGATGGCGGGAAGTATGACCTGATCTTTGCGCCGGTTGGCAGCCAGCACTCCATGTTGATACTGGGGGAAAAGATTGCCGATGAGAACCGAATCATGGAGGCGGTGCGCATCTTTGCCTCCACGCGCGCCCTCATCGAAGCGGCCATCAGCAAGATGACCGGCCCGCTTCGCGAGAAAGATGTGGAAACCTATCAGGAACCCGTGACAACGCCTCTCGAGGTCGTCGAAAAGAATGTCAGAGAACTCGAGCCGCTGCTCAAGGTGAAGAAGAAAATCAAGACTGCCGAGTTGAACCAATTCTGGGACGAGGCAGCCGACAAGCATCGCGCCCCGGCCAATCCCGACATGCTTTCATACGAGCAAGCCAGACAACTAGGGCTGGCTCCCCAAGACGATGAGTCCTGATATTGTCCCACCAGCGCGGCTGTGATACAATTCGCCCGCTTCCCGTGCTGGAAGCGGGATTATCATTGGGGCGTGGTGCAATGGCAGCACATCAGCCTTTGGAGCTGAGTATCTTGGTTCGAATCCAGGCGCCCCAGCCTGATCCCTCGAACGGAGGGCATTTTAATCCAAGCCAGGCTTTGCGCCCCTCCGGTGCAAAGCCTTTTGATTCCGGGAGTTGCCCATGAAGATTACCCCTCTCCTGCTCGCCGCCGGGCTCGGCACGCGCATGAAATCCCAAACGCCCAAGGTGCTGCATCCGCTTTGCGGCCGCCCGATGCTGACCTACGCGCTGGAGGCAGTCAAGGCCGTCAGCAGCGAAAAACCGGTCGTTGTGATCGGACATGGCGCGGAAGCCGTTCGGGAGTACCTCGGCGAATCTGCCGTCTGCGTCCTCCAGAACCCGCCGCTGGGGACGGGGCACGCCGTTCTACAGGCCGAATTCCTCCTGCGCGGCGCATCGGACCTGGTGCTGGTCGCCTACGCCGATATGCCGCTCCTGCGCCCCGAGACGCTGATCCGCCTCGTCGAAACACAGCAGCAGAATTCGGGTCCGGTGACGATACTGACGGTGGTGGCCGACGACCCGCGCGGGTTCGGGCGAGTCGTCCGGGGCGCGGATGGAAGCGTGCAGGCAATCGTCGAGGAGGCGGCGGCCTCGCCGGAGCAGTTGTCCATCCACGAATTGAACGTGGGGGCGTACTGCTTCCGCAGCGACTGGCTGTGGGAGGCATTGCACCGCATCCCCGTCTCGAAGAAGGGCGAGTATTACCTGACCGACACGGTGGAATTGGCCGTGCAGGCCGGCCTGGCCGTGCAGGCAGTTGTCACCGAAGACCAGGATGAGATCATCGGGGTCAACACCCGCATCCACCTGGCGGAGGCCGAGGCGGCCATGCGCAAACGCATCAATGCGGCGCACATGCTGGCCGGCGTGACAATTGTGAATCCGGCGGCAACCTACATCCAGCCGGGAGTGACCATCGGGCGCGACACGCTCATCTGGCCGAACACGTACCTGGAAGGCAAGACAGTCATCGGTGAAGGCTGTGAGATCGGCCCGGAGACGGTAGTGCGCGACTCGACCATTGGCGATCATTGCAAGGTGTTCAAGTCGGTGGCGGAGTCTGCCTGGCTGGAGGAGGAGGTGGATATCGGCCCGTTTGCCCACCTGCGTAAGGGCGCCCGGCTGTGTAAGGGCGTCCACATGGGCAATTTCGGCGAGGTGAAGGATTCGACCCTCGGCCCAGGTACCAAGATGGGGCATTTCTCCTACATCGGCAATGCTACCATCGGGGCAAACGTCAACATCGGCGCCGGGACGATTACCTGCAACTACGACGGCGTGAACAAGAACCCGACCGAGATCGGCGAGGGAACGTTCATTGGCTCGGATACCATGCTGGTGGCGCCGCTGAAGATCGGCAAACGCGCCAAGACCGGCGCGGGCGCCGTGGTGACAAAAAACGTGCCGGACGAGACGCTGGTGGTGGGGGTGCCGGCGCGCCCGATCAAGAAACTATCCAGGGACGAATGACCCGGAAAGTGTGAAGCGATGGCAGCGATTTCAGATGAAGAACGCCAGGCACTGATCGAACTGGCCGGCGAAGCCCGCCGCCGGGCCTACGCGCCCTACTCCAATTACGCTGTCGGCGCTGCGTTGCGGACGAAGTCGGGGCGCATCTACACCGGCTGCAACGTCGAGAATGCCGCCTATCCGCACAGCATGTGCGCCGAACGGGTGGCCATCTTCAAGGCAGTCTCGGAGGGGGAAAGGGAATTCGAGATGATTGCCATCGTCACCTCCAATGGCGGTTCGCCATGCGGCGGTTGCCGCCAGGTGATGGCCGAATTTGGCCTGGATACCCTGGTGCTGGCTGCCGACGAGCAAGGCCGCCTGACGATGGAGACCACCGTCGGCGCGCTCCTGCCGGGGGCGTTTACGCCGAAGGATTTAGTCCGTTAGCCGGAGCATGGGACTCGAACGCTCTTTTCGCCTCGAAGTCATCGTCCTCCGTCACGCGGACTGGGGCGAGGCGGACCGCATCCTGACCCTCTATTCGCGCGAACGCGGCAAACTGCGCGCTGTGGCCAAGGGCGCCCGGCGCATCAAATCGCGCAAGGCGGGTCACATCGAACCGTTCAACCGCGTCATCCTGCAACTGGCCAGCGGCCGCGACCTGCCCATCGTCACCCAGGCCGAGACGGTGGACGCTTATCTTGCCCTGCGGGATGATCTCGTCAGGATGGCAACAGCCAGCACAGTGGTCGAATTGCTCGACCGGTTTACCTACGAAGAGGGGAATGAAAATGTGCTCATCTTCAACCTGCTGGCCGACACCCTGCAGCGCGTCGCCACGCTTCCCGACCCCTGGACGGCGGTGCGCTACTACGAGGTGCACATCCTCGACCTGCTGGGCTATCGCCCCCAGTTGATGCACTGCGCCAACTGCGGCGAGGAGATCCGCGCCGTGGAGCAATATTTCTCCGCAGCCCAGGGCGGCGTGCTTTGTCCGCGCTGCGGGGGGGGACTTCCGGGCGCGCAGAAAATTTCTGTCGAGGCGCTCAAATACCTGCGGCACTTCCAGCGCAGCACCTTCCCCGAAGCGCAGCGGGCGCGGCCCGGCCCCGAGGTCCGGGAGGAGACGGAAAAGGTCATCCAGATGTACATCACGTATCTGCTCGAACGGGAACTCAAATCCCCGCGCTTCCTGAAACAGGTCAGGAATTGAAAACGAGGCCCGCGGCCTCGTTTCGTTTTACGTCTGGCGTTTTTTGTCTCTCCTGGCCCACTCGATGAGGAAGGTGCGCACGATCCACTCGATGGCCCAGCCCAGTTTGTGCCAGAACAAAGCCTGGATGTGCGGCGAACGGATGCCGTAGAAGAATTTGGCGAACCAGGTGCGCCGCCGCAGCGCCTTGCCCATCTGGGAACGCAGAATGGCAGGGCGGTAATCACGGAAGGAGAAGTCCTGCGTCTCGAAGGCGCGCTTGATGGCGCGGGCGGCGAACTTGCCGTAGCCTAGCGCCAGGCTGATGCCCTCCCCGTAGAGCGCGTCCACCCCGGCGGCGTCGCCTGCCAGCAGGACGCGGGGGGCAGAGAAAGCCGAGCGGTGGTCGAACCAACGGATTGGGTGGCTCTGCAATTTGTGTTCACTCAAATCCAGCCCGTGTCGTTCGAATTCCTCCGCCAGGGCGGCCTGCAGCCCGATCTGCGGCCTCACCTCGTGGACGTTGCTGTCGTAGATGCCGCGCACCCGCGCCGGCTTGCCGTTCTTGATGGCCGGGAAATCCCACACGTAACCGAGAATCCCCTGCGGGACAATCACGAAATCGAAATAGGAATCGGGCTGCTTGTGGAAGGAAGCCTCCGGCCTGGGCGGCGTGACCACCTCCAGCAGGCGCGCCACGTGGATAGGTTCGTGGGGGACGATCGCCCGCCGGACGACGCTGTTGCTCCCGTCTGCGCCGACGACCACCGCGGCGTGGTACTCGCCGTGGTCGGTTTCGAGCGTCACCCCGGACCCGTTGACTGCGGCGCGTTTAACCGCCGTATTCTCGTAGATGAGGAACCCGCGCTCCCGCGCTTTGCCTGCCAGCCAGGCGTCGAACTCATCGCGCTGGATGGTGCGGAAGGCAAATTTGCCCTTCTTCTCCCCGCGCATCCTCGTGCCTTTGCCGTCGTAATCGAAGTGCGCCCAGTCCACATCGTAGTGGGGGATCTCGGTGATGTCCAGTCCCAGGTCGGCCAGGATCACTTCACCGTCCGGCAGGATGCCGCCCCCGCACAATTTCGGGCGGGGATGGCGCTGTTTCTCGATGATGAGCGTGCGGGAAATGAATTCCGGGGCGATGGCTGCCAGGTGCAGGGCAGTGGAGATCCCGGCCGGGCCGGCGCCTACGATGATGAGGTCGTAATGGTTGGATGCAGACATTGCGTCCATTTTAGTTGAACTGCCAGTTTTTTGCAAGAAGTTGTTGGATCTGATGGTCTAACACGAAGGACTCTATGGGCTCACGAAGGAACCCAAGGATGTTTCTTTGTGTCCTTTGAGCCATCCTTCGTGACCTTCGTGTTGAATCCCTTCGTGTTGA
>DYKZ01000151.1 GCA_020722345.1 Anaerolinea thermophila
CGCTCATCGCCAGGACTGCCGTGCGGATGGCCGGGAACTTGCTGCCGTATTTCTGCCCCAGTTGCTTGGGGAGCGGCTTCAGAACGAACGTGGCGGCCTCGCTGGAGGCGTCCAGCAGGCGGACTTTCTTGACGTTCAACTCGTCGGTGATGAGGTCGGCGTAGGTCTCTACGGCGTGGCGTTCATCCGGGCGGCCCAGGGCAAAGGCAGCCTCGGCCAGCGGCTGGCGCACCTTGCGGTTGGCCTTCTGGCGGGCGGAATGTCCCAGCGAGACGAGTTTCATGACCAGCGCCATCTCGCGGTTGAGGGTCTCGTCAATCAGGGAATCCTCCGCCTGCGGCCACTCGGAAAGGTGGACCGATTCGGGCGCTTGGGGGGCCACCGAGCGGACCAGGTTCTGGTAGAGTTCCTCGGCCAGGAAGGGCATGGCCGGGGCCAGCAGTTTAGCCAGCGTCACCAGGGCAGTGTAGAGGGTCGAGTAGGCGGCCTGTTTGTCGGTGTCCGATTCGGACTTCCAGAAGCGGCGGCGGGAGCGGCGCAGGTACCAGGTCGAGAGCGCCTCGACAAAATCCTCCAGCGGGCGCGTCGCTCCGGGAACGTCGTAATGCTCGTAGGCTTCGGTCACGTCACGGACGAGGGCGTTCAGGGAGGAGAGCAGCCACTTGTCGAGGCTGTTGTAGGATAAATTCTCGGTTTTCTCTCCAGGACGCCATTGATCGAGATTGGCGTAGGTGACAAAGAACGAGTACACGTTCCACAGCGTCAGGATGAAGGAGCGAACCACTTCGCCAACCAGATCGGAAGAATAGCGCTTCGTGTTGCCGGGCGGGGAGGCTGTGTACATGAACCAGCGCAGGGCGTCCGCGCCATGGGTGTTGAGAGCATCCCAGGGGTCGGCGATGTTGCCCAACGACTTGGACATCTTGCGGCCGTCGGCATCCACAATGTGGCCCAGGCAGATGACGTTGCGGAAACATTCCTGGTCGAACAGCAGGGTGCTGATGGCGTGCAGGGTGTAGAACCAGCCGCGCGTCTGGTCCACGGCCTCGCAGATGTAGTCGGCGGGGAACTGGCGCTCGAACATATCCTTGTTCTCGAAGGGATAGTGCCATTGCGCCACCGGCATCGAGCCAGAGTCGAACCAGACGTCAATCAGGTCGGGGACGCGGCGCATTGTCGCGTTGCACTTCGGGCAGGGGAAGGTTATGGCGTCCACGTGCGGGCGGTGCATGTCCAGCCCGGAGAGGTCGCGGCCGGCCTTCTCGGAGAGTTCGGCCACCGAGCCGACGCACTCGCGGTGTTTGCACGCGCCGCACTCCCAGACCGGCAGGGGCGTACCCCAGTAGCGCTCGCGGCTCAGCGCCCAGTCAATGTTGTTGGAAAGCCAGTTGCCGAAACGGCCTTCCTTGATGTGGTCGGGCACCCAGTTGATGCGCCCGTTCAGTTCCACCAGGCGATCCTTGAACTGGCTGGTGCGGATGTACCACGACTCGCGGGCATAGTAGAGCATCGGCGTGTGGCAGCGCCAGCAGAAGGGATAGGTATGGGTGTACGTTTCGGCTCGGAACAGGAGCCCGCGCGTCCGCAGGTCTTCGGTGATGAACGGGTCGGCATCCTTGACGAATACGCCGCTCCAGGGCCTGACCTCGGGCAGGAAGGTGCCGTCCGGGGCGACAGTCATCACAACCGGCAGGTCGTATTGCTGCGCAGCCTGCATGTCCTCGGCGCCGAAGGCAGGGGCCATATGCACCAGGCCGGTGCCGTCCTCGGTGGTGACAAAATCCGCCAGCACCACATAATGGGCGGGCTTGTCGGGCGGGATAAAAGTAAAGAGCGGGCGATATTTTTTGCCCTTCAATTTTTTGCCCTTGAAGCGCTCCAGCACTTTGACCTCTTCGCCGCGGAAGACTTTCTCCAGCAGCGCCTCGGCCAGGATCAGTTTCTCGGTCCCGCCCTCGGGCAGGGCGCGCTGGACGAGGACGTAGTCCACGTCTGGGTGGGCGGCCACGGCGACGTTGGCGGGCAGAGTCCAGGGGGTGGTGGTCCAGACCAGGAGCGATGTGTCAAGCGCATCAACCAGCGGCAGGCGGATGAAGACCGAGGGGTCGGTAGCGTCTTCGTAGCCGAGGGCCACCTCATGGTCCGAAAGCGGCGTGCCGCAGCGCGGGCAGTAGGGGACAACTTTATAGCCCTTGTAGAGCAGGCCCTTGTCCCAGAAATTCTTCAAGATCCACCAGACCGACTCGATGTAGTCGTTGGTGTAGGTGACGTAGGCCTCGCCCAGGTCCACCCAGAAGCCGATGCGTTCGGTCAGTTTTTCCCATTCCTGGATGTAGTCGAAGGCCGATTTGCGGCACAGTTCATTGAACTTCTCGATGCCGTAGGCCTCGATCTGCTGTTTGTTGGTGAAACCGAGGCGCTTCTCGACCTCGATCTCGACCGGCAGGCCGTGGGTGTCCCAGCCGCCGCGCCGCGAGACGTGGTAGCCGCGCATGATCTTGTAGCGCGGGAACATATCCTTGAAGGCGCGCGCCAGCACGTGATGGACGCCCGGCTTGCCGTTGGCCGTGGGCGGCCCTTCAAAGAAGACATATTCCGGCGCGTCCTGGCGCTCGGAAACCGTCTTCTCAAAGATCTTTTGCGATTTCCAGAACTTCAAAACCCCCTCTTCAAGGGCGGTGACATTGAGTTTGGAAGATACTGGTTTGAACATTCGACCTCCAAATAAGATAAGAGAACAGATATTGGAGAGAGAATAGTGCAAGTCGGCAGGCAGGTTTGATTGCTCTCTCTATCTTTCCTTTCTAAAACAAAATCTCTCGCCTCATGCCAGAGACGAGAGCCAATGCTCACGCGGTACCACTCTGATTCCTGCCGGACGGCAGGCGCTCGATCAGGTACAGCCTTGCGGCGATACCCTGCCAGGATAACGGTCGGCTTCCGGCTCGCTTATTCCGGGACAGAATAAATTTTGCCCTGCGTTTCAGTTCGCGGCTCCGGGAGGATTTTCTGCTCCGTTGACTGGCCCGGCTCGCACCACTTCCGGGTTCGCTGACAGCGGCGGGAGCATACTCGTTCCCATCATCGCCTTTGAGTATAGGCCGGTATTATACCCACAACCTGTCCGAAAATCAACCTGCTTGCCGCCCAGCGAAAACGCGGGCATAATTCATGCAGGAGAGTTCTTATGAAACTGAGCCTCGAATTCGACACCCTGACCCTTAGCGCCAATGCGGACGACTGCCGCCCTATCCCCGGCGGATTCATCCTGTCCGGTGCGCACCTGACCTTGAACCTGCCCGCCGTTCCGAAAAACTACTACCGCCATGGCTGGCAATCCTGGTCGCTGACCGCCTGGCAGGAGCCGGAGCGGGTCGTCCCCGCGCCCAGGCCGGCCATCCTGCACCCGATGCAAACCGACCCGCGCTACGTCCACGACCCGCACCCCAACGGTTCGTGGGTCGGGGCGGTCGAATTCGGAGACGGGAATGTGCTGCTGCTCGGCGCGCTGGGACTGGAGACGCACGTCCGGCTCGACGGGCGGGAACTGCACGCCTGGAGCGAAACCGGACCCTGTGACTGGGTCGCCGTTTACGGGCCGGAGCAGCAGGCCTTCGCGGACTACGCCGCCCGTCTCGGCGAGCGCTTCGGCAGGGGCCGGGCCGCCTCCCCGCCCCGGGTGTGGTGCTCATGGTACAGCCTGTACACCGAGATTAGCGAGAAGCGCCTGCTCGACATCCTGGGCGATTGGGTCTCCTTCGACTCCGCTCAGGACAGGCTCTTCGACGTTTTCCAGATTGACGACGGCTGGCAGCGATCCATCGGCGATTGGGAGCCGAACGAGAAATTCCCCTCCGGCATGGACGGGATGGCCGACCGCATCCGCGAGACCGGGCGGCGGGCCGGGCTGTGGCTGGCCCCCCTGCTGGTTGTGCCCTCGTCGGAACTGTACCGCCGTCACCGCGACTGGCTGCTGCGGGACGAGAAAGGCAAATTGGTCTCAGCCGGGTTCAACTGGAACGAACAACTCTACGCCCTGGATACCACCCATCCCGAAGTCCTGGACTGGCTGGCAGCGTTGATGAAGAAAGTACGCGGCTGGGGCTACGACTACATCAAACTGGATTTCCTGTACGCCGGGGCGCTGGAGGGCAAACGTCACGTCGAAACGCCGCGCGAGCAGGCTTACCGCCAGGGATTGGGCGTGATCCGCCAGGCGCTGGGCGAGGCTTATCTCCTGGCCTGCGGCGCGCCGGTCGTCCCCTCGATTGGGCTGTGCGACGCCCTGCGGGTCGGCCCGGACGTGGCCGGGCATTGGGAGCACCGCCGCGATGACCTGCTGCTGCGCAACCCGGCCGTCCCCGGCACGCGCAACGCCATCCGCACCACGGTCAACCGGCTGTGGCTGGCTCCGCTCGTCCACACCGACCCAGACGTGGTCTATTTCACGCCGCGCAACGTCAGCCTGAACGATGAGCAGAAGCGCCTGCTGCAAGACCTGGCCCTGGTCTGCGGTTATAAAGCCACCTCCGACCTGCCGGGTTGGCTGGACCAAAGCCAAAGGGCCGCGCTGACCGGTTTCCTGGCGAACAGGCCGCGGGTCGAACGCTCCGGGCGCACCACCTTCACGCTGGACGGCCGTCCCGTTGATTTTTCCCCGGCCATGCCGCTGCCCCCGAATCCCTCCCTGATCCAAAAAATAAGCGGCGCGCTGCTCGGCTGGGCCGCCAACAGCCGCTTCATGCTCAAGGTCAACGCAAAGTTGGAAAAAGCAACGCTCAGGAAAACGCTGGAATAAATGACTCTACTGCAAAAAGGCTATTGCACCGCGCAGCACGCGAAGACCGCCAGGAAAATGCAAAATCACAAATCATTATTCAAGATAATCTGCGTCGTGGTTCAATATTTTCAAAGTGTCCTTAAATTTCCTTCGTTGCCTTTGTGTCCTTCGTGTTTAAAAAGGTTTTTGCAGTGGACTCATAAATGCAAAGTCCCCGTTTTGCAAGACATCGGAAGTCTGGTGATGACTCAACTCGGCCCAACGGCTCAGTTCATGGAAGTCACTTTGGCGGCTCAGTGCAAGCCTTCAGGCTGGCAACAAGTCGGATTTTTACCCGACTTTCATGCCCCGAGGCAGGCCTTGAGTCCGCCGAATCAGGCTGCGCCAAGCTGGGGGCAATCACCAACCTCTTTCTCTTGACAAATTCGTCTT
>DYKZ01000152.1:0-1164 GCA_020722345.1 Anaerolinea thermophila
CGATGTCGTCGCGGGGGAACTGGGGCAGGCGCTGGCCCGGGCGGCGAGCGCGCTGACGGATGAACTGCTCGAGGCGGGGCAGGTTGATTTCGGCCAGACGCTCGGCGGCGAGATATTCGTAGAAGCCTTTGACAGCCTGCGTATAGAGGCGTTCGGTGGCGGAGGAGAAAACTTTCAGGTAGGCGAGCATCCAGGCCAGCCCGTCTTCCTTGAGTTGTGAGACGGGGGACTCCGCCTCGATCCAATGCTCTTTCAATACGCGCATGAAAGCAGACAGCGCGTTGGCGTAGGCGCGGGCAGTGTTTTCGCTGCGGGCTTCACGGACGGTCTCCAGGTAGCCCTGGACGGCTTCGGCGACGGTTTTTCCGGTTTCGGGGGTTTCCATGCGGGTATCCTTATGCTTATGATAATAATACTTATCGAAAGCATTGTTATTTTACAGCCAAACCCGCTGCCTGTCAACTCCCCCTCCGCGATGTGTCATTGCGAGACCGGCGCTCTGTGCCGGTCGAAGCAATCTCCTCGCATGCGGGGATTGCTGCGGGTCTCGATTTGCTTCGTTACTCGACCCTCGCAAGGACATCCCCCCTCCCCCACCCCACCGGCATCTGTCCTTCTTTTCGCGCCCTTCTTCCGCGGTAAACTCGACGAACTGCTCGAGTCCAGCCCCGAAATGCGCGCCCTCTGGCAGCAGGCGGAGAACAGGAAGTAAATTACCCTCCCAAATCAAGCATCCTCCCGCAGATTCAGCCCCTTCACTTCGTTCCGGGCAGGCCTGCGGGAGGGTTTCTCGATTGCCGGGTTGCTCGTTGGCAGGTTGGAAGGTTGGGACGTTATGCAGCCTTCATTTTCTCCAGGACTTCTTTCATGTAGCGCGTGACCGGATGTTTGGGATCAATTTGCTCTCCCAGACGGACCGCCTGTTCGACCAGTTCGATGCCCTTTTTCAACTCACCGTTGCTGACCAGTAATGTTCCAACAAAGAACAAGATATTGGCCTGCCCGCTCACCGCGCCGATTTCGCCATAGATATCGAGCGCCTTTTGCAGCATTTCCAGCCCCTCCCGCCCCTTGCCCAAAGAAATCATCATTTTTCCCTGCGATTGGTACACGTTGGCTTCGCCCAATTTCGCGCCGATCTCGCGGAAGAGCGCCAGCGCCTGA
>DYKZ01000152.1:1264-5204 GCA_020722345.1 Anaerolinea thermophila
CATCCAGTTGCTTGCGGAACTGCTGGACGTCGCCGATGGCTTGCAGCACGTTGGCTTCGCCCAATTTCGCGCCGATCTCGCGGAAGAGCGCCAGCGCCTGACCGTAACTCTTGAGCGCTTCATCCAGTTGCTTGCGGAACTGCTGGACGTCGCCGATGGCTTGCAGCACGTTGGCGCGCAGGCCTTTGTCTGAAATTCCCTTTTGCAAGGCCGCCTCCAGCCAGGGAAGCCAATTCTTGTGGAAGGACAGAATCGTCCACCAGTTGCGCGGCGCGGTGGCCATGCGCGCCAGCAGGTCGCCTTTTGGCTGCGCCAGGGCCCACTCTTCGAGCAGATACAGGTTGAGTAAATCCTCCATCAAATCCGGCTGCGTGGAGGGGTCGGCGCTGGGAGGCAAGTCGTCGAAAACGGCGCACATCTGCTCGATCGCGCCGCGGCGGGCGTCATCCGGGCGAGAAAGTTGGAGGAAGGCGCGGGCATAGTCGCTCACACTGGCGTGCCAGTGGTAGCGTTCGGTGTCCGGCGCATAGGCCAGCAGGGCGGCCTCGCGCAGCGCATCGGCGCGTTCGAATAGTTGATCGGCGTCCAGATTCAAAGCCGCGGCCCAGGCAGAAGGTGTACAGGAGCCGGCCCCGAAGATTGGCAGGCAGGCCAGCGCCTGCCGCGCCTCGGCATCGAGGAGTTCCAGCGACCAATTCATCACGGCAGAGAGGATTTCGAGATAATCTCCCTTAAGCCCGCGCGCCGATTGCAGGATGTTTCCCAGCGGCCTGCGGGCGGCGAGGGCGGTCAGTTTTTCGAGTACCAGGGGGTGTCCGCGCGAGGCTTCGGCCAGTTGCCCGGCCAATTCCTGTTGTTGCAAACCCCGCACGTTCTTCTGTTCGCCCAGCGCAGCCAGGTAACGGCGCGAGGCATCCATTCCAAGCCCTTCGTGCAGGGGCAGCGAGCGCGCAATCGGCAATTCCTCGAAAACCGGCGCGGGCGGGCGCAAAGTGGCCAGGGCCGCGCTGGCGGGTCCAAGCCGGTGCAGGAAGGCAGCCAGGCGCGCCAGGTCGGCGGCGGGCAGGTCTTCCAGGTTGTCCAGCAGAAAGAGCGTGGGATTCTCGCGGGAGTAGGCAAGGAGCACTTCCTCGGGTTTCTGTCCGGCCTGCAGGGGCAGTTCCAGGCCGAGCGCCATGTCACGCAGCAGCAGGTCGGCCAGCGGCGCGCCACGCCCGTCGCCGAAGGCTGCGCCGCCTGCGAAGCGCCAGGCATTGCGGTGGGCGGCTTCGAGGGCCAGCGACGTTTTGCCCATGCCGCTCACCCCGCTGATGATCAGGGCGCAGGGAGTCTCTGCTAGTACCTTTGCGGCTGTTGTCAGTTCGCGGCCGCGCCCGAAGAAGAAACGCTCCCGCGCCGGCAGATTGCCGGGCGTGCGGCGGGCGTCGGTTAGCGGTTCGCCCGCTTCCAGGGAGGCGAAACGCAAGTCGCCCTTACAAAATAGGCGCGGCGCGTGCGTGGTGACGCTTTCCTGTGCCCGCCGAAAAGCCTCCTGCAAGGTGTAACCGCCGCATGCCATCTCGGCATACAGGCGGGCGGCAAATTGCACCGCCTCATCGTCGCGCACCGGTTCAGAATGTCCCAGAGCGGCGCGCGCCCGGCCGGAATCAGCAAACGCCTGCGCCGCCGAAAGCGCGCCCTCGGCGCTTTCGCAGGCATTGAACACGGCCAGATCGAGCGGCGGGGCGTCCTTGAGCGCTTCCAGCAGCCGCGGGGTGGCCACCGGGTCGCATTGAGAATACTCATCCTCCAGCAGCAAACCCTGGCTCCAGGCATGGCCGCTGAAATGGAGAACGTGCGGGTAAAGTCCCTGTTCCACTGCGCGTGGCGAAAGAGCATAACGCAGGGCGTCGAGCGTGGGCGGCATGAGCCGGATGAGCGCAATCGGTGCGCCGCTGGCCTTCACGGCTTCTGCCAGGCGGTTCCACTCGGCTTGCAGATCGAGCGGCGCCAGGTCTTCCTGTGGGTTGCGCGGGTCAATGACGGGCGCGGAAAGCAGCACCAGCACCCGCAGCATTTTTCGCAGGTCGCGGCGCTGGCGGCGCTCGACGTACTCCGCTGCATTGAATATCAGATCGCCGCTGATTTGCATCACGAGGTTTTTATCGCCAACGATAATGTTCCCGCCGTTTAGGTTACCGCCCACGTTGATTTTTGTTTCTGCCATGTTTTTTCTCCGCTGGCAAATTGGAAAGAAGGGTTATTATCCTGTTCATATTGTAGATGCAAAAGCCCCGCAAAGCAAGCGGTTGTTGTTGAGTTTCCCTGGATTCGTTTTCCCCCTCCCCGCCCTGGCCGAGGCCATTCGTAAAGTCTTGTAGGACAACGACTCGCAGTTGGCCTGCTTTTCGCGGCGAGTCGCAGAGGGGGGATTGCTTCGGCGCGCAGAGCGCCGCCTCGCAAGGACATAAGCCTTGATGCCTAGAACATTTGTCCTATAATGGGGGCATGGATGCCATCCTCCGCCTGAAGGCTCTCACCGAACAGATGCCGCTCGAACCGGATGCCGAGCAAACAGGATGGGCGACTCATGAATCGCCCCTCCACGCGCCTTACCTGGACAAAACCGAGAACTGCCCGGAGGCGGTCTTCGTCCACCCGGCGGTGCTGCCGGACGGCCTTTTGGAAAATTCGGGGGAATGCAACGTTTTTCCCATTGACCTGCGTGCGGGTTTTCATTAAACTGTCAATGAGAAGAAGGAGAATGAGATGAAAAAACTTGCATTGACCATCCTGTTATTCCTACTGGTTGTGCTGGCCGCCTGCAACCTGCCCGGAGGGGGGGCAGCGCCCACCGAGGAGCAGCCAGACGCCGTCTTTACCCACATGGCGCAGACGGTGGCCGCCGAGTTGACCCGCGTGGCCGGGCAGGCGAGTCCCACCATATCCGCGCCGCTCATACCGACCACCACCTTTACGCCGCCGTCCACCCACACCTTCCCCTCCCCGCCCACCAACACTCCTATCCCCTGCCTGGCGGTGGGCTACAACGACGCCACCATTGACGTAACCGTGCCGGATAACACCATCATGGCGCCGGGGCAGGCCTTCACCAAGACCTGGCGGCTGACCAATATCGGCACCTGCACCTGGAACTCGTCCTACCAGTTGGTCTTCGACCACGGCGACCCGATGGGCGTGGCCAACACCTATGCCCAGCCGCTGACAACAGGCACCGTTTCCCCCGGCCAGACGGTGGACGTTTCGGTCAACCTGACTGCCCCGGCCGTCAGCGGCACATACACCGGCTACTGGCGCTTCCGCGACCCGAACGGCGTCTATTTCGGTATTGGCGGCGCCGGGACGTGGATTGTCAAGATCAAAGTGGTGAACACGGTTGTAGTCACACTCACGCCTGTTGTGGGCGAAAGCGGCACGATCCGGGCGGACGGCGGTCCATGGCCGGATTACACAGCCGGAGAATCGAACGCGGATATCACCAAAACCGTCCAGACATATTTGGCATACAACATTGCAGGCATACCTGCTGGTTCGACAATCACGGAAGCCAAATTCGATTTCACAGACTACATCACGGTAGGATCCCCGTTTAACTTAGGGCCGCTGAATGCCTATGTGGCTGATTATGGCGCCACGCTCGACATGGCAGACTTTGTAGTTGGTTTCCCTCCGGGGAATATTGCCGATTGGGGATCCACTGCGGCGCTGAATGTCGTGGAAGCGTCCAATGAATTAAAGGCAGCCATCCAGTCGAAGATTGGCACCAGCCGCCTGATATTGCGGCTGCAATTTGCAGGATCGAACATGGATGCTGTCAAGGACAGGGTCACATTCACACATCCAAGTTTGATTGTGACGTACACGACGCCTTAGGAACTTAGAAGTTAAATGCTTGTTTTTTGTGCAAGAATTTTTAAACACAAAGGACACGAAGGGGGTT
>DYKZ01000018.1 GCA_020722345.1 Anaerolinea thermophila
GCCTGACCGTCGGCGCGGGTGTCATCACCAAAATACTGGCATAGAAAGTTTGAGATATGATCAAGCAGAAGATTCGCATCCGCCTCAAGGCCTATGATCATCGGGTTTTGGACCAGTCTGCCAAGCGTATTGTGGAGACTGCCGAGCGCTCTGGCGCCCGCGTTGTTGGCCCCGTACCCTTGCCAACCAAGACAGAACGGTTTACAATTCGGCGCTCGACTTTCATTGACAAAGATTCACACGAGCATTTTGAAATCCGCACCCACAATCGTCTCATTGATGTTCTTGACCCAGACTCCAAGACGATTGACATGCTGATGCGCCTTAACCTGCCGGCGGGTGTTGATATCGAAATCAAAATCTGATCCTGTTGTGTACATCCCTGAGTAGTCCGTTTTTTTTGACCGGGCTAATCAGACTGAATGGCGGCACAAGAACGGCGCTGGACGTGGGCCCCAAAATCCACTGGCCGCGCCACGCCGGATGACTGTGCTGCGACCGAGATGATGCAGCCGAGCCCAGGCTGACAGCCTCGAAAAAACTTTAGAAGGAGAAAATTGAGCATGTTGAAAGGGCTTATTGGCAAGAAGATCGGCATGACCCAGATCTTCGATGAGGCCGGTGTGGCATTGCCGGTAACTCTCATCGAGGCTGGGCCTTGCTATGTTACCCAGGTGCGCCTTCCTCAGCAGGAGGGCTACGCAGCGGTGCAACTTGGATTTAGCGAAGTCGCCCCCAAGCGCCTGACCGGCGGCGAATTGGGACATCTCAAATCCAACGAACTCCCTCCGCTGCGTTTTTTGCGCGAATTTCGCATCAAGAATACCGAATACAAAGTCGGCGACAAGGTCACAGTGGACATCTTCGGTATCGGCGAGCGCGTTGACGTAATTGGAACCAGCAAAGGGAAAGGATTTGCGGGCGCTGTCAAACGCTTCCATTTTCGCGGCCAATCGAAAACGCACGGGACCTCGGACCGGGTTCGTGCTCCCGGCTCATCATCCTCCACGACCACCCCTGGCCGCGTCTACCGAGGCTCACGCCGCGCCGGTCACATGGGCAATGAACGCGTGACGGCCCAGGGCCTGAAAGTTGTTCTTGTGGACGCCGAACGCAACCTGATTGGTGTCCACGGCGCTGTGCCCGGCCCCAAAGGCGGCCTGGTCATGATTCAGGACGCGCGCAAGCAGTAAGCGCAGATATTGGAGCACAGGTACTATGAAAGTAGATGTTTTCAACATGAAAGGCGAGAAGGTCAAAACGGTGGAACTCCCCGCCGAGATTTTTGAAGCCAATGTGAATGTAGATTTGATGCACCAGGCATTCGTCGAACAGATGGCCAATGCCCGCTTGGGTACACATAAGACCAAGACTCGCAGCGAAGTCTCGGGCGGCGGTAAAAAGCCCTGGAAGCAGAAGGGCACCGGCCGCGCACGCCAGGGGTCCACGCGAGCACCGCACTGGGCCCATGGCGGCAAAATCCACACCCCGCGTCCGCGCAAGTACACTCAGAATATGCCGATCAAAATGCGCCGCGCAGCCCTGCGCTCTGCGCTTTCGGCCAAGGCCTCCGAGGCGGGTGTGGTTGTTGTGGATGACCTGGTGCTGGAGGAACCCAAGACCCGTTTGATGGCGCAATCCCTCCAGGCATTGGTTGGCAATGCGAGCGCCTTGGTCCTGGCAGCCGAGAAGGATGCCGCTTACGACGTTGTGATGCGCTCTTCCAAGAACATTCCCAATGCCAAACTCTTGATGGCGAATTATCTCAATATTCGCGACCTTCTGTCCTACGACAAACTCGTCATGCCCCTCAAGGCGTTGGACGTGTTGAAGGCTTATCTGGTGCAGGAGGCAGCATGACCACTATCTATGATGTAATCCGCCGCCCGCTGGTTACCGAGAAATCGAATTATCAGTCCAGCAAACTCCACCAGTACACGTTCGAGGTGGCCGATTATGCCACCCGCACGCTGGTGAAGGACGCGGTCGAGACCCTGTTCGATGTCAAGGTTGTTCGCGTGAACATTTCCAACACTGCCGCAAAACGCAGCCGCCGCCGCAACCGCCGCTTGCTGGTGCGCGAGCCCGGCTTCAAGAAGGCAATTGTTACCCTGGCCGAGGGGAGTACCCTCGAGATCTTTGAAGGGGTGAAGTGATGGCTGTCAAGAAATACAAACCGGTTACTCCCGGCCAACGCGGGATGACTGGCTACACTTTTGAGGAAATTACCAAGTCTGCCCCGGAACGCAGCCTGGTCGTCATCCGCCGCGAGCGTGGCGGACGCAATGTCCATGGCCGCGTCACGGTCCGGCACCGCGGCGGCGGGAATCGCAAATATATTCGCATTGTGGATTTCAAGCGCGACAAGCGCGATATCCCCGCCAAAGTTGCGGCTATCGAATACGACCCGAACCGCACAGCCCGCCTGGCGCTGCTGAACTATGCCGATGGCGAGAAACGCTATATCGTAGCCCCCTTAGGCCTCAGGGTTGGCGATACGGTCCTGGCGGGACCCTCTGCCGAAATCCGGCCCGGGAACAGCCTGCCTCTGACGAACATTCCGGTCGGCACCATGGTTCACAACCTGGAGTTGAAGTCTGGCAAGGGCGGACAATTGGTCCGTTCGGCGGGCGGCTCGGCTCAACTACTGGCGAAAGAAGGCGAGTATGCCCAGATCCGCCTGCCCTCCGGGGAAGTCCGCCGGGTTCTGCAAGTGTGTTATGCAACAATTGGGCAGGTTGGCAACGTTGATCATAGCAACGTCAAACTTGGCAAGGCTGGCCGCAAACGCCACATGGGCATCCGCCCGACCGTGCGCGGCACGGCCATGAGTCCGCGTGATCACCCCCATGGCGGTGGCGAAGGCCGCCAGCCTGCTGGTATGCCGGGTCCGAAGACGCCGTGGGGACGCCCGGCGCGCGGTTACAAGACCCGCAATAACAAGCAAACTGATAAATACATTGTGCGCCGCCGCAGCAAGTCCAACCGCTAGGCGCCGAGTCGCGAGGTAGGTAGATATGTCTCGTTCACTTAAGAAAGGCCCTTTCATTGCCCCGAAATTGCTCAAGAAAATTGAGGCAATGAATCAGAAGGGTGAAAAGAAAGTCATCCGCACCTGGAGCCGAGCCAGTGTGATCTTCCCCCAGATGGTGGGTCACACGATTGCCGTCCACGATGGACGCCGCCATGTTCCGATCTACATTACGGAAAACATGGTAGGACATCGCTTGGGCGAGTTTGCCCCGACGCGTCTTTTCCGTGGTCACGTGACCGGAGAAAAGACCTCGAAGACTGCGTAGGAGACAAGCCATGGCACATGATATTCACGCAAAATTGCGTTTCCTGCCCATTTCGGCTCAGAAGGTCCGACTGGTCATTGATGTAGTGCGTGGCAAGGATGTTGTGCAGGCGCTGGAAGTTCTGCGGTTCATGCCGCAGGGCGCAGCCCAGCCGGTTCTGAAACTCCTGTCTTCTGCCGTCGCGAATGCCGAGGAAAATTTTGGTGTCAGCCGTGACGACCTCTATGTTGCCAAAATCTTTGCCGACGAGGCTCCCACTCGCAAATGGCGTCGCTTTGGCGCACGTGGTCGCTTCAAGCCGCTGCTGCGTCGTTCCTCTCATGTAACGGTGATTTTGCATGAGCGTGAGGCTGCCTAAGGCAAAGAAAGGATCAAGGAGATTATGGGTCGCAAAGTTCACCCCGTTGGTTTTCGCTTGAACGTCAACAAGGATTGGCGCGGTCGCTGGTTCGCCGAAAGCGCCCAATACCGCGCACAACTTCAACAGGATTTTGCCATTCGCGACGTAGTGCATCGTGAGGCTGGCCGGGCGGGCGTCTCCCGGATTGATGTGGAGCGCTTCCCCGGTAAACTCAAGGTTTCCATCTACACTGCCAAGCCAGGCATCCTGATTGGCCGCAAGGGAGAAGGAATCAAAAAGATCCGCGTTGCTCTTGAAAGCCTGACCGGCAAGAAGGTGGATCTGGATATTAAGGAAATCCAGTCCCCTGATTGTGACGCCTTCCTGGTGGCACACAATATTGCTGACCAGTTGGAACGCCGCATCAGTTACCGCCGCGCCATGAAGCGCGCCATCCAGAGCGCAATGCGGCAGGGTGCGATGGGCATCAAGATCGAGGTGGGGGGCCGGTTGGGCGGGGCAGAAATGGCCCGCAATGCCTGGCTGCGCGAGGGGCGCGTCCCCTTGCAGACCCTGCGGGCGGATATTGATTTCGCACGCGCCGAAGCCACCACCACCTATGGCCAAATCGGCATCAAGGTGTGGGTATATCACGGCGAGATGAAGCCGGAAGTGGAAGAGAAGGCCGAGTCGACCGAAGGTGTGTACGTCAGTGAGTAGAGATTAGAGAACAAAACTGCTCTCTGCTCCTTGTATCTAATCTCTAGTGAATTATGAGGTTGCTGCTATGTTAATGCCTAAACGCGTGAAATATCGAAAGCAAATGCGCGGCCGCATGAAAGGGAAGGAATCGCGTGGCGTTGAGATTTCCTTCGGCGATTACGGTTTGCAGGCCCTGGAACCGGGGTGGGTGACAGCGCGCCAGATCGAAGCCGCCCGCCGCACCATCGTTCATGCCATGAAACGCCGCGGCAAGATATGGATCCGGATCTTCCCGGACAAGCCATTTACCAAGAAACCGCCCGAAACCCGCATGGGAAAGGGGAAGGGCGGTGTGGAGTACTGGGTTTCGGTGGTAAAACCGGGTCGCGTTATGTTCGAAATCGCCGGCCTGCCCGAAAGCGATGCCATTTCTGCATTGAACCTTGCCCGGTATAAGTTCTCGATTAAGACCAGGATCATTTCCCGCCACGATCTGGTCGCAGGAGAGCAGGCATGAAACCGGATGAGATTCGCAAATTGTCTGAGGACGAACTCAGGGCCAAACTTGCTGATACCCGCGATGAGTTGATGAAACTTCGCTTCCGCCAGGTAAGCGGCCAGTTGACCGATACTAGCCGTCTGCGCATATTGCGCCGCGACATTGCCCGCCTGGAGACGATTTCCAAGGAATTCGCCAGTTCTATGGCGGGTGAAGAGAAAGAAGAAGTGCTGAAAGAGACAAAGGCGAAAGCCAAACCGCGCACAAAGGCGAAAGCAAAAGCGGAAGAAGTTGAAGAAGGTGAAGCATGAACAAGCGTCGTCGTCTGACTGGTGTGGTCACCAGCAATAAAATGACCAAGACTGTTGTGGTGGAGATTGGCCGCACGTTTCAGCACCCGCTCTACCGCAAGGTTGTCCACTTGAGCAAACGCGTCAAGGCGCACGATGAACTTGGTTGCCAGATCGGTGATCGGGTCCAGATTGTAGAGAGCCGCCCGCTTTCGCGCGATAAGCGCTGGGTGGTGGAAACGATCGTCAAACGCGAGATTCGCACTGCGGATACGGGAGTTGCAGAAACCGACCTACAGCCGCCGGTTGAGGCAGCCGCGGAGGCCCAGCCATGATCCAGGTCGAGTCTCGTTTGAAAGTGGCCGATAACACCGGCGCCCGCGAACTGCTGGTCATCCATCTCCTGGGTGGCTCAACTCGCCGTTACGCGCATATTGGCGATGTGGTTGTGGGCACAGTCAAGTCTGCTGCGCCGCAGGGATCAGTGAAGAAATCTGAGGTGGTGAAGGCTGTCATTGTACGCTGTTCGAAGGAATGGCGCCGCGAGGATGGGTCTTACATTCGCTTCGATGACAATGCCGCCGTGATTCTGGATACTGATGGCGAAAATCCGAAGGGCACCCGCATCTTTGGCCCCGTGGCGCGTGAACTGCGCGAGAAGGGCTTCATGAAGATCGTTTCGCTGGCCCCGGAAGTGCTTTAGTTTGGATGAGGAGCGAACGATGAACGTCAAGATTCGTAAAGGTGATACGGTTGAAATCATCAGCGGCAAATTGGAAGACAAGGGGATTCGCGCCGAAGTGATCAAGGTGTTCCCCGACGAAAGCCGCGTGGTCGTGCAAGGTGTGAATATCCGTACCAAACATCAACGCCAGGTGCAGACCGAGGCCGGGCGGAACGTCAACCCTGGCCGGATCAAGTTTGAAGGTCCGATTCACATCTCGAACGTTATGCTGGTTTGTCCGAAGTGCGGCAAGCCGACCCGGGTGGGCGTCCAGCGTGATGAAAAAGGCGTTCACCGCGTCTGCAAGAATTGCCAGGCGCAGATTGATTAGAGCCGGTTGGAGCATTGAATTATGAATAGATTGCAAGAACGTTATAACAAAGAAGTCGCCCCGGCGCTGTTCAAGGCCTTTGGGTACAAAAATGTCATGCAGGTTCCGCGAATTCAAAAGATCGTCGTCAACATCGGTCTGGGCGAAGCCATGGACAATCCCAAAGCGCTGGAGGCTGCCATGGGTGACCTGACCACCGTCACCGGTCAGAAGCCGATTATGACCAAGGCGCGCAAGAGCATCGCCAACTTCAAACTGCGCGAGGGACGCATTATTGGCACCAAAGTCACCCTGCGCGGCGACAAGATGTGGTCGTTCCTGGACCGGCTGGTTAACGTTGCCCTGCCGCGCGTGCGCGACTTCCGCGGCGTTTCTCCCGAAGCGTTCGACGGTCGCGGCAACTATACCCTTGGGCTTAAAGATCAGTTGATCTTCCCCGAGATCGAGTACGACAAGATTGACAAACTAAGAGGCATGGAGGTTACTGTGGTGACCACTGCCCAATCTGATGATCATGCACGGCTTCTGCTGCAACTCCTGGGCATGCCGTTCAAGAAGGAAGCGTAACTATGGCTAGCACTTGCATGAAATATCGTGAAGCCCGCCGCAAGTTCCCGACCCGCGTGCGCAACCGCTGCTTCCGCTGCGGACGCCCGCGAGGGTATATTCGCCGCTTCGGCCTGTGCCGGATTTGTTTCCGTGAACTGGCACTGGAGGGGAAGATCCCCGGCGTCGTGAAGTCATCGTGGTAGGCGGATGGAGGTAAGAGATGAGTGTCAATGATCCTATTGCTGATATGCTGACCCGCATCCGCAACGCCATATTGAGCGGCCAAGCGATGACAGCCATTCCTTTCTCCAGTATCAAGGGCGAGATTGCCAAGATTTTGAAAGAAGAAGGATACCTGGAAAACATCGAGGTCGCCGACGGCGAGCGGTCGGGACAGAAAGTCCTGCGGCTGCGCATCAAGTATATTGGCGAGCGCCGCGAACGCCGCCCGGTGATCACCGGCTTGGAACGCATCAGCCGCCCGGGGCGACGAGTGTATACCAAGAAACAAGATATTCCCTGGGTGCTTTCCGGGATGGGGATTGCCATCCTCTCGACTCCCAAGGGCATCATGACCGGCCAGCGCGCCCGGCAGTTGAACGTCGGCGGCGAAATCCTCTGCAAGGTCTGGTAGGATGAGGAGGTAGTAAAGTGTCTCGTGTAGGACGTTTACCCATTGTCGTTCCTGCCGGCGTGCAGATTGAGATTGCTGGCTCGAACGTGCGCGTGAAAGGCCCCAAGGGCGAAATGCAGCGCGAGTTCTCGGCCCTGATTGGGATTACCAGGGAAGACGGGCAGATCATCATCACCCGCAACTCCGACCGCCCCGCTGAGCGCGCCTTGCACGGAACGACCCGCGCTGTACTTGCAAACATGATCCACGGCGTCAGCGCCGGTTTCGAACGTATTTTGGAAATCGAAGGCGTTGGTTATCGCGCCGAGATGAAAGGCCAGAACCTGGTGCTTTATATGGGCTACTCCCATCCCATCGAAGTTGAGCCGCCGCAAGGCATCGCTTTCGACGTTGACCAGAAGGCCCGTCAGGTTTTTGTGCGTGGCTGCGACAAGGAACAGGTAGGGCAGGTGGCGGCCAATATCCGCAAGGTGCGCCCGCCTGAACCGTATCACGGCAAAGGCTTGCACTACCTCGGCGAGAAGATCCGACGCAAGGCTGGTAAAGCCGGAAAGGCAGCAAAGTAATTTATGGCTGAAAAATCTCGTGCTGAAGCACGCATCTGGCGGCATGAACGCGTCCGGAAAAACCTGGCCGGCACCTCCAGCCGTCCGCGCTTGAGCATATTCCGCAGTCTGTCTGAAATTTATGCCCAGGTCATTGACGATCAGTTGGGGCAGACCCTGGCGTCAGCCTCGACCATTGACCACGAACTGCGCGCCCAAATTAAGGGTCTGAAAAAGACCGAACAGGCCAAACTGATTGGCAAGAAGGTGGCCGAGCGCGCTCTCGGCAAGGGCATCAAGACAGTGGTATTCGACCGCGGCGGTTTCAAGTATACCGGTCGTGTCAAGGCGCTAGCCGATGGCGCTCGTGAAGGCGGCCTGGAGTTCTAGGCGTTGATTGGAGAACTTGATTATGGATTACCAGGTGACAGAAGTTGAACAGCAAGTAGAACAATTCGATGAGCGTCCGGTCGAAATCGCGCGCGTTGCCAAAGTAGTAAAAGGCGGCCGCCGCTTCCAGTTTCGCGTTACCCTCATCATGGGTGATAAAAACGGGAAGGTAGGCATGGGCGTCGGTAAAGCCAACGCTGTGCCGGATGCCATGCGCAAGGCCAATGAACGCGCCCGCAAGGACATGCATCAGATCAACCTCGCCGGCGCAACGATCCCGCATGAGACGGTCGGTAAAGTTGGCGGGGCAGTCGTTTTGTTGAAACCGGCTTCCCCCGGTACAGGCGTGATCGCGGCTGGCGGCGTGCGTGCCGTGTTGGAAGCCGCCGGCGTGCGCGATATCCTGACAAAATCAATGGGGTCTGCAAACGTACTAAATGTTGTGCAGGCCACCCTTCAGGCGCTCGACGCCCTGAAGTCCCCGCAAGGGGAAGCCGCCCGGCGCGGCAAGCCGGTGGAAGAACTGCTGCCGTACTGGGAAAGGAGAAAGAAGCATGGCTAAGAAGACCGGAGGCAAGGTCATCAAAGTCACGTTGGTGCGCAGCCCGATTGGTTTCCCCCAGTCGCAGAAGGCGACTGTGCGGGCGCTGGGCCTGCGCCGCTTGCACCAAACCGTGGAACACCAGGATACCCCTGCCCTGCGCGGCATGTTGGCAAAAGTGGTCCACATGATCCGTATTGATGAATAGGGATTGATCATGAAACTGAACGACCTCAAACCCAATCCAGGCGCCAAGAAAGAACGCAAGCGCGTCGGTCACGGCATTGCTGCCGGCCAAGGCAAGACTGCCGGCCGCGGCACCAAGGGCCAACGGGCGCGCACCGGTGAAGGCGGACGCCTCTATCGCCAGGGCGGCAACCTGCCCTTCTTCCGCCGCCTGCCGTTCGTACGCGGCAAGGGCTTTACCCCGCCCTATTCGACCGAATATAACGAAGTCAATCTCGACCAGTTGGACGGCTTCAAGGCTGACGCTGAAATCACTCCGGAAACGCTCGACAGCGCACGCCTGCTACGCAACCCGCAGAATCCTGTGGCGATTTTGGGGCGCGGCGAAATCAAGAAAGCCCTCAAAGTGCGCGTCCATCGCGTGTCTTCCGGCGCCAGGGCCAAGATCGAAGCGGCCGGCGGGACCGTGGAACTGATCGGCTAACCTGTCTCGAAGAGGAGACCCTCTGATGAAAAACGCATTTGCGGGATGGCGGTACCTCTGGAAATCACAGGATATTCGCCGCAAACTGTTGGTAACCTTTCTCATCCTGGTTATCTACCGCTTGGCGGCCAATATCCCAGTTCCCGGAGTTGACTCTGGTGTGCTGAAAAGCGTCATGACCTCCGCAACCGGCTCCGGGTTCTTTGCGTTCCTGGACCTGTTGTCTGGCGGCACCGTCTCGAACTTCTCGCTCCTTTCGATGGGCGTGTACCCTTACATTACGGCCCAGATCATCATCCAACTGCTCGTCCCCATCTTCCCTGCTTTACAGCGCCGCATGCAGGAAGACCAGCGCGAAGGACGCAAGTTGCAGGAACGCTGGACATACTACCTGGCAGTGCCCATGGCAGCCCTTTCTGCTATCGGTCAGATCAACATCCTAAACTCCTATGCTGCTTCGCAACAAAGCGGCAGCCAGATCGTCCCCTTTGGATTCACGGCCGATTTGTGGTTGCCCTCGCTCGCCATCCTGATGACGATGGTGGGCGGTACGATGTTTGCCATCTGGCTGGGCGAATTGATCTCGGAATATGGCATCCGCGGCCAAGGCTTGTCGTTGATTATTTTTGCCGGCATCGTTGCCAAAATCCCGGCTAACTTTGCCGCCCTCCTGCGGGACAAGACCAATGGCTGGATCCTGGTTATTGCTATGCTTATTGTGATGGTGGCGGTCATCTTTGCCATCGTTTACGTCCAGCAGGGACGCCGCAACGTCCCGGTCATGTACCCGGGCCGCCGGGTCGGCAATCGCATGTCCATGCCGGTCAAAGGTACCCTGCCGCTCATGGTCAACCTGGCCGGCATGATCCCGCTCATTTTCGCCAGCGCCATCCTGCAATTCCCTACACTGGTTGCCTCCTGGATGCTGCGCTCTTCGAATGAAGGCGTGCTCAAGTTTGCCACCGGGATGCGCGATATCTTCAGCGGGCAGGGAAACCAGGCCTGGGTCTACTGGCTGTTGTACTTCCTGTTTGTCGTTCTTTTGACTTTCTTCTACACCGATGTCATGTTCACGCAGCAAAATTACGGCGAGAACCTGAAGAAGATGGGCGCCCAGATCCCAGGCGTCACGCGCGGCAACCCGACGCAGAAATACCTAACCCGTGTCCAGCGCCGCATCACCCTGCCGGGTGCGCTCTTCCTGGGTTTGGTGGCGATTTTGCCGTTCCTGATTAATCTTGTCCTGACGGCAGTCAAGATCAATACCGGGGCATCCTCGTCCACGCTGTTCCTGACCACCTCCTCCGGTCTGCTGATCGTAGTTGGTGTCGTTCGCGATACGTTCATGAACATTGACGCCGAACTCAAACTGCACGGCTACGACGAGAAACTGCTGGTGAAATAAGTATGCCTACTTTCATCGTTCTCCTTGGCCCCCCCGGCGTTGGCAAAGGGACGCAGGCTAAAATCCTGGCCGAGACGCTTGGACTTCCGCACGTCTCTTCCGGCGACCTGTTCCGGGAGAACATTAAAAATCAGACCGAACTCGGCCAACTGGCCCAATCGTTCATGAACAAGGGCGAACTGGTGCCGGATGATGTCACCATTGGCATGATCCGCGCCCGGCTCTCCCTGCCCGACTGCCGGCAGGGCGCGTTGCTGGATGGCTTCCCCCGCACCATTCCTCAGGCGGAAGCCCTGGAGAGGTTACTGGCGGAGTTTGGCGGCAGGGTCAACCACGTGCCCTACATCACCGCCGATGAATCGGTTTTGATCGCACGCCTGACCGGACGCTGGACCTGCCGCGCCCACGGACACATCTTCCACGAGAAGAACAATCCGCCCAAAATCCCCGGCATTTGCGACCTGGACGGTTCTGAACTTTATCAGCGGGATGATGACAAGAACGAGACCGTTGTCCGCCGCATCCAGGTCTATTTTACGCAGACTGCCCCCCTGGTTGAATACTACCGCAAACAGGGACGACTCTCTGAAATCAACGGCGCCCAGCCGATAGATTCTGTGACTGCCGATTTGATGGCAGCGCTGAAGAACAAGTAATTATGGCCCGGGAAAGCAACATCCACCTGAAAACCCCGGCCGAACTGGAAATCATGCGTGAAGCAGGCCGCATCAACAGCCTCGCGCTGGCGGCTGTTCGAGAACTTTTAAAACCCGGCGTCACCACTGCAGACCTCAACGCGGCTGCTGAGGAAGTCCTGCGGAAACACGGCGCATACTCTCCCTTCAAGAACTACGGCTATCCCCCATACCCTGCCTCGGTGTGCGTGAGCATCAACGAAGAACTGGTGCACGGCATACCCGGTAAGCGCAAACTCCAGGAAGGCGACATTGTTTCGGTGGATTGCGGAACGGTTCTGGATGGCTACGTTGGCGACTCGGCCTTTACGGCCGGGGTAGGGGAAATCTCCCCGACAGCCAGGAAACTCATCGAAGTGACAGAGCAGGCGCTGTACGTAGGCATTGCAATGATGCGCGCCGGCAACAAGACGGGCGACGTATCCGCTGCCATCCAGCAATTTGTGGAAGGCAACGGGTTCCACGTCGTCCGCGAATATACCGGACACGGCGTCGGGCGGTCCATGCACGAGGAACCGCAGGTGCCCAATTACGGCACACCCGGCACCGGGGTCCTGTTGCGGGCCGGGATGGCCATCGCCCTCGAACCGATGGTGCTGATCGGCACGCACCGGACCCGCGTCCGGCCCGACCGGTGGACAGTTGTCTCTGCTGATGGTTCTTTGACGGCCCACTACGAGCATTCGGTGGCCGTCACCGAAGGAGACCCCCTCATCCTGACTGTGCCTTAGGAACTAGCAGGGCAACAAACTGGACGGAAGCAGCGAGATTCAGTATAATCACAACTTTGGCTCTAGAAACAAAGGAGTAAGTCTAATGAGAGTAGCACCATCCATTCGCAAGCGCTGTGCGAAATGCCGTATTGTCAAACGCAAGGGCATCTTGTACGTCATTTGCGAAAACCCAAAGCACAAACAGCGACAAGGATAAGGAACCATGGCACGAATTGAAGGTGTTGACCTGCCGCGCAACAAGCGCGTCGAAGTTGGCCTGAATTACTTGTATGGCGTGGGACCTACGCGTTCGCATGAAATCCTGGCTGCCACCGGCATTAACCCGGATACGCGGGTCAAGGATTTGACCGAGGCGGAGGTAAACGCTATTCGCGAATACATCGCAAAGAATTGGAAGATCGAAGGCGACTTGCGCCGCCAGGAGCAGATGAATATCAAGCGCCTGGTTGAGATCGGCTGCTATCGCGGCCTGCGCCACCGCCGCAACCTGCCGGTGCATGGTCAGCGCACGCGCACCAACTCACGCACCCGCAAGGGCCCCAAGAAGACCGTTGCCGGTCGTGGACGCCGCAAGGGCGGGAAGAAGTAACAGGAGTAAAGAAGTATGCCGCAAACAGTTCGTTCTACACGCCGCACTTCTGCAAAGAAGGCCAAGCGCACTTTGTCGTACGGACAGGTGCATGTGTTTGCATCTTTCAACAACACGATTGTGACCGTCACCGACCCGGCCGGCAATACGCTCTGCTGGGGAAGCGCAGGTTCGGTCGGTTTCAAGGGTTCGCGGAAGAGTACGCCGTTTGCTGCCCGCCTGGCCGCCGAGCAGGCTGTCAAGGCCGCGCAGGCAATCGGCATTCAGGAAGTGGATATCATCGTCAAGGGCCCCGGCCCTGGCCGTGAAAATGCAATCCGCGCTGTCCAAGCATTGGGGCTTAAGGTAAAATCCATTTCCGATATCACTCCCGTCCCGCACAATGGTTGCCGGCCTCCCAAGCGGCGCCGCGTGTAGTTCAGTAAAAGAGGAAAGCAAGTATGGCAAAAAACACAGGGCCGGCCTGCAAACTGTGCCGGCGCGAAGGTGAAAAACTTTTCTTGAAGGGAGAGCGCTGTTTCTCCCCGAAATGTGCATTCGAACGACGTAATTTTGCCCCTGGCCAGCATGGACGCTCCGGTGGCCATAGTAGGAGCGCCACAGGCCGCGAGTCGGACTACGCCAAGCAATTGCGCGCCAAGCAGAAGGCTCGCCGTGTCTACGGCGTCTATGAGCGCCAGTTCCGCCGTTATTATGGCAAGGCGCTGAAGGCGCGTGGCGTAACCGGTCTGGTCCTTTTGCAGACGCTCGAATCGCGCCTGGACAACGTTGTTTACCGTTTGGGCTACGCTTCCAGCCGCGCCCATGCCCGCCTGCTGGTAACCCACGGCCACTTCACGGTTAATGGCCGCCGCACCGACATACCTTCAATGACTCTGAAAGCCGGCGATGTGGTAGCGGTGCGGGAAGGTTCTTTGAAGAGCAAGTATTTCAAGGAATTACCTCCTTTTGCAGAGACCCACACCCCTCCCGCCTGGCTGGGGCGTGACTTGAAGGGATTGTCGGGCAATGTACTCCGCCTGCCGGAGCGCGCCGAGATCGAAGGCAGTCTCAACGAGCAACTCATCGTCGAGTACTACTCGCGCTAAACCGAGTCTTCCTTTAGACGCGGCGTACCGTTCTGTACGCCGGGAAAAGGTGAACCGTGACGATTACAAATATGGTGATGCCGAAGATCGAACGCGAAGCCGAGGCTCGGAACTATGGCAAATTTGTCATCAGCCCCTTGGAACACGGCTATGGCGTGACCGTAGGAAATGCCCTGCGGCGTGTCCTGCTCTCCTCGCTCGAAGGCGCGGCAGTGACCTCCATTCGCATTTCGGACACTTTGCATGAATTCAGCGACATCCCCGGTGTCCGCGAGGATGTTCTGCAGGTTATGCTGCAAATCAAGCAACTGCGCCTGATGCTCCGAGACGTGGACACCACCCGCATGCACCTCGAGGTGCGCGGCGAAGGGGTTGTCACGGCGGCTGATATCATCGCTCCGCCTGAAGCAAGCATTGTCAACCCCGACCTGTACCTATTCACTTCCGATGGCGCCAAGACCCGCCTCGACATCGAATTCACTGTCGAGCGCGGGCGCGGCTATTCCCCTGCCAACGAGCGCGGGCGCATGCCCATCGGCGAACTCCCGGTGGATGCCCTCTTTAGCCCAATCAAACGCGTCAACTGGGAAGTGCAGGCGGCGCGCGTGGGTCAGAGCACCAACTACGACAAACTCATCCTCGAGATCTGGACCGATGGAACGCTGGCCCCTGAATCCGCACTGAGTACCGCTGCCAAGATCCTCATTGAACACTTGCGCTATGTGGCCGGCGTCAGCGAAGACACCCTGGCTGTTGCCGTCGAGAAGGAAATTGCCGGCATGAGACTCACCAGCGAAGTGGCCGAGGCCCCGGTCGAATCGCTCGACCTCTCGGTGCGAGTGTTCAACTCGCTCAAGCGCACCGGCATAACCACTGTTGGCGATGTGCTGGAACTGCTCGAGAAGGGCGATAACGCCGTCATGTCCATCCGTAATTTCGGCGAGAAGAGCCTGGATGAACTGCGCATGCGGATGCGCGAAAAGGGCTACCTGAAAGACGATATCAAGAAAGAGTCGGAGTAATTTAGCAATGCGACACCAAGTAGCAGGATACAAACTCAACCGCACCAAGTCTGCGCGCATCGCCCTGCGCCGCAACTTGATCAAACAATTCTTTACCCACGAGCGCATCCGCACCACGGATGCCAAGGCAGCCGCTATTCGTAGTGCAGCCGAACGCATGATCACCATTGCCCGCAATGTAGCCGAGGCAGACGATTCCGAAAAAGTGGCTGCCCGCCGCCTGGTCGCCTCTCAACTGGGTAACAACAGCAACGAAGTCATCAAGAAACTGTTCGACGAGATTGCCCCCCGCTTTGCAGAACGCAACGGCGGCTATACCCGCACCCTCAAACTCGGCCCCCGCTACGGCGACAAAGCCGAGATGGTGCTGCTCGAACTTGTGGAAGAATAGAACAGGCGATTAGGTTACCAGGTAAACAGGTGATGAAACCTTCCCGCCTGATTACCTAATTCCCAAGCACCTAATCCCAAAAATGGCACGTTACCAGATTATCCTTGCTTATGATGGCACTGACTTTTACGGAAGCCAGCGCCAGGGCAAAACGCGCACCGTCCAGAGCGAACTCGAAAAGGCGCTGCGCAAGATCGGCTGGACGGGAAGGTCTGTCCTGCTCGCCGGACGCACCGACACGGGCGTCCATGCCAGCGGGCAGGTGGCTGCCTTCGACCTCGACTGGGGCCACAGCGTGGACGAACTTCACAAAGCCCTGAACGCCAACCTGCCCCTCGATCTTGCCGTCCGCCGCGTGGACCCGGCGCGTGCCTCGTTCCACCCGCGCTTCGACGCCCGCTCGCGCCGCTACCGCTACCGCCTGTTCTGCCAGCAGACGCGCGACCCCCTGCGGGAACGCTACGCCTGGCGGGTTTGGCCGCCTGTGAGCGACCTGGCGCCCTTAGCCATTCTCTGGCCTGGCACGCACGACTTTGCCGCCTTCGGTTCCCCGACCACTCCCAGAGGCAGCACCGTGCGGACCGTTTTTTCTGCAGAATGGCGCTCTGGCGGCGACGAATGGACCTTCGAGATTGAAGCCGACGCCTTCCTCTACCGGATGGCACGGCGGCTGGTTTACCTCCAGGTCGCGGTGGGGCAGGGACGCCTGTCAGCCGAGACCCTGGCCGGGGCGCTGGAGAGCAGACAACCGGTCCGGGAAGGTGCGCAGAAACACCTCCCCGGCGGCTTGGCCCTCCCAAGCGGGTTGACGCTTGTCGAAGTCAAATATGATAATCTGGTTGAATTAGTCTGAACGTTTGGAGAGATGAAAGTGTACAAATCTTACTACCCTAAGGCTGCTGAGATCGAACGCGCGTGGGTTGTGGTAGATGCCGCAGGCCAAAACCTGGGCCGCCTGGCAACCAAGATTGCCTCGCTCCTGCTTGGCAAACACAAACCCACCTTCACTCCCGGTGTGGAACTGGGCGACTACGTTATCGTGATCAATGCCCAGAAGATCGCCGTCACCGGCACGAAGACCAGCACCAAGTTGACGACCAAGATGTATCATCATCATTCCGGGTATCCCGGTGGATTGAAAACCATCAGCCTGCGCGATCAACTGCAAACCCGCCCCGAACGCGTCATCCGTTCCGCCGTCTGGGGGATGTTGCCGCACAACCGCATGGGTCGCCACATTCTCAAGAACCTCAAGGTTTATGCCGGTCCTGAACATCCGCACGGTCCGCAAAAACCGCAGCAGGTTGCATAAAGGAGCAGGAAAATGTCTGTGCAGTATTACGAAGGTGTCGGACGCCGCAAGGAAGCCGTAGCCCGTGTGCGTGTCATGCCCGGCTCTGGCCGCATCGTTGTCAACGATAAGGAAGGCCCCGCTTACTTCAACCGCCTTGGCGATATGGAGGCGATCCTCATGCCTTTCAAGGCGATTGGACAGGAAAGCAACGCCTTTGACGTGACAGTGGTCGTGCGCGGCGGCGGCGTTACCGGTCAGACGGATGCGGTCTCGTTGGGACTGGCGCGCGCCTTGGTTAAGATGGACCCCAATTTAACCTCTGCGCTGCGGAAGTTCGGTCTTCTGACTCGCGATGCCCGCGCCAAGGAACGCAAGAAGCCCGGCCTCAAGCGCGCCCGCAAGGCCCCGACCTACACCAAGCGCTAAATCATCAACGTATTTACGTAAAACGTAATGCGTGCGTAAACGATGTTTTCTTACGTTTTACGCCCTACGCATTACGTTTTGCTTTAATCGGCCTCTCGAAAGGAAATTCTCATGCCTGGCATTACCCTCCTCGGCCTTGGCCCCGGCGACCCGGCCAAACTGACCCGTGAAGCCTGGGACGTGCTTTCGTCTGCGGATGAAATCTGGCTGCGGACGACACAGCATCCCACCGTGGCCGGCCTGCCGGCTGGCCTCGAACTCAACTCGTTCGACTCCCTCTATGAAAGCGGAGAGACCTTCGAGCAGGTCTACGCGGCCATTGTGGAAAAGGTACTCGAACTTGGGAAGCGCCCGCAGGGCGTGATCTACGCAGTACCAGGCGACCCCTTCGTGGCCGAGGCAACCGGCCCGGCGGTGGCGCAGCGCGCCCGGACCCTGGGCCTGCCGCTCCACATCGTTAACGGACTCTCATTCCTCGAGCCGGTCTTCGCCGCCCTCGGCCTCGACCCGTACCCGCGCCTCTCCCTGGTGGACGCCATCGAACTCAGCCAGGCGCACGTGGCCGCCTTCCCGCCGGATGTTCCGCTGCTGGTGGCGCAAATCTACTCGCAGATTGTAGCCGCCGAGGTCAAGACAACCCTCAACACCGTTTATCCCGACCAGCACCCTGTCCGGCTGGTCCACGCCGCCGGGACAAAGGAGGAAATCGTAGAGGACATTCCCCTCTACGAAGTGGATCGTTCCAAACACCTGGGCCTGCTGACGGCGCTCTACGTGCCGCCGCTGGGGGAGGGGACCTCCTTTGAAGCCTTCCAGGAGATTGTCGCTCACCTGCGCGCCCCCGACGGCTGTCCCTGGGATCGGGAGCAGACGCATGCCTCGCTCCGCCCGCACCTGCTGGAGGAGGCGTATGAGGCCCTTGCGGCGCTCGACTCCGGCGAGCCGGCCGAAATGGTCGAGGAATTCGGCGATCTCCTGCTCCAGATTGTCTTGAATGCCCAAATTGCCAGCGAAGAAGGCGACTTCACCATGGCGGATGTGCTTAAGGGCATCCACGACAAGATCGTCCGCCGCCACCCGCACGTTTTTGGGGAAATCCAAATTGACAGCGTGCAGGGCGTGCTAAAGAATTGGGAAAAACTTAAAGAGGCGGAGCGCGCCGATAACGGTAACCAGGATAAAGGTCTGCTGGATGGTGTGCCGCTGGCCCTGCCGGCCCTCACCCAGGCTCAGGAGTACCAGGATCGCGCCGTCCGGGTCGGCTTCGATTGGCCGGAGATTGGCGGCGTGCTGGAGAAAATTGTCGAGGAAGTGGAGGAGGTCCGCCGCGCCTCGGATGAAGCGGAACTGGCCGCCGAACTTGGGGACTTGTTCTTTGCTTTGGTCAACCTGTCGCGCTGGGAGAAGGTGGATGCTGAATCCGCTCTGCGGGCGGCAAATGGACGTTTCAAGCAGCGCTTTGGCTACATTGAACAGGCGGCAAAGGCCCGGAATGTGAAATTATCCGATATGACTTTGGAGGAGATGGAATCGCTCTGGCAGGAAGCCAAGCGAAAGTGAAGGCGCTCTAACCGGCTGTCGGCAGCCAGACTGTAAACGCGGCTCCCTTCCCCGGCCCTTCGCTCTGGACCTCGATCCGGCCGCGGTGTTTCTCGACAATTTCCCTGGCGATGGCCAACCCCAGTCCCGTGCCAGGAGCGGCCGATTCGCGTCCTGCCTGGCCGCGGAAGAAGCGCTCGAACAGGCGTTCCTGGTCTTCGGGAGTCAGCCCCAGGCCGGTGTCCTGCACCATGAAGCCGGCCCATTTCTGTCCCTGTCGTTCGCCTGTCCGAGTGCGGACCGTTATCTGACCCTGCGCCGGGGTGTAATTCAAAGCATTGGTGAGCAGGATGCTCACCACCTGGCCGATCATCTGTTCGTCAGCCCGGACAGCCGGCAGGGTGGTGTTTGTATCCAGCATCAGTTTCAACTGCCGCTGTTTTGCCAACGGCGCCCGGTCAGTGACGTATTCGCGCAAGATCTGGCTCAGGTCAATCTCTGCCGGGTTGAAGTTGACCCGTCCCTGCTCGAGCCGCGACAGGTAGAGAAGTTCCTCGATGAGATGTGCCAGCCGAAGGGTCTCCCGCTTGAGCGACGAAACATAGGCCGAAGCCTGGGCGGGCTTCTTTTCGATCATGCTGTGGTACAGCATGATGCTGGTAATCGGCGTGCGTAGTTCATGCGACACGTTCGCCAGAAATTCGTCTTTCAGGCGGCTGAGGGCGGTGAGGCGCTCGTTCGCGGCCTGTAGTTCCATGGTCCGGTCGGCAACCCGCTTTTCCAATTCCCGGTTCAACTTGCGGACTTCCCTCTCGGCGCGCTTCCGTTGTTTGAGCTCGCGCTGGAGTTGGTCGTATAACTGCGCGTTCCGGATGGCGTTGGCGAGTTGTTCGCCCATGGCCTGGAAGGAGACAATGTCCTCCTCGCTGAAAGCCGCCTCTTTGTCGCTTTGGATCCCAAGCGCTCCGACGGCTTCCCCGCGGCTGATGAGCGGCAGCGCAAGTTCAGAACGGGTCTTGGGCAGCAGGGGGTTGTCGAAGCGGACGGCTTCCTTGCCAACGTCGAGGGCAATGCGGGCCTTACGGTTGGCGATGCACCAACCGATCATGGATGTGTTTCCGATTCTCAAGCGGTGGCCTCTCTCGAGCATCTGCTGCCCGGCTTCGCCGGTCCCGGCGCGCAGGACAGCCCATTTGCCGCTCTCGTCCACCAGGAACAGACTCACGTAATACAGCGCGAACCGCTGGCGGACCATGTCCACTACCTGCTGGCTGAGTTCGCGAGGATCCAGGATGCTGGTTGCCGCGTGGGAAACACGCGCCCCGGTCAGGAGGTGTTGCGTGCGTTTTTCCAGAATGGTGGCGTATTGTTCGAGTTCTTTGTTTGCTGTTCGCAGGGCCTGCTCGTTCAGGCGGATGGATTCCAGGCTGTGGGTGAGACTGCTGGTGGCAAAGTAGATGAATGCTGCCGTCGTCCAGAGCAACAGCGCCATGATGAGCGTGTCATCGAAGGATGTAACCTCGATGAATGGCTGCGCCTTTACGATCAAACCATTGACTTCGGCAAGATAGATGAGCCAGTAACAAACCGTTCCCAGCCCTGCCAGGAGCAGCGCCCCCTGTTTCCCTTGAATCAATCCTGCCAACGCGACCACCATGGGGAAAGCCAGCAGGGCAATGTCGTGAATCCCTTGGCCGTGGAAGGCTATGTAGGATGCAACGATTATCAACGCAGTGGGAATTAGGCGCGCTACCACTGACACGTGGCCGCGCCAGACTAGCACCAGCCCCATCAGCATTAAACCGTCTGCGGCTAAAATGCCATACAGCGCCTGGTAGTGTTGGCGGAAAATATAGGCGGCTATTAGAAAGCAGGAGGCCAACAGCAGAATCAGGATAACGTATGTTACCATCGCCGACCGGCGTTGCTCCTCCCTGCTAGCCAGGTACAGCGTGGCCAATTGACGAAATCTGTCAAAGATATTAATTCTCTTCATCGGTTTTGGAATTCCTGGATAATAATAACAAATAATGCTTCGGTTTCCGACGAAGTAAACAGTGTTCGATAATATGAAAATACTATAACTTATTTTCTAGACGAAATCAACAGTAACCGGGCATATCTTGAAAATTTTAAGATAAATCCCCCATCCGTCCTCTTGTTCTTGCCTATCATTTATGTTAGAATAGTGCCACAAAGTCGCCAGATGTAGGGGAATTAATAACCGGCAGTACCATATATGGCGGCTACATTTGTTCTATTTTTTACGAAGAGGCGAGAATGCGTTGTCCCTATTGTCAACACGATGACTCGAAAGTGATTGACACAACACATGACAGTCATGGCGGGATTCGGCGGCGGAGGGAGTGCCTGTACTGCAAACAGCGCTTCAGCAGTTATGAGCGTCCCATCCTGGCCGCGCCGTTGATTGTCAAACAGGATGGCACACGCGAAGAATTTGACCGCCAGAAACTGGAGCGCGGTATCCGCATCTCGTGCGCCAAGCGCCCGGTCTCGGCGGAAGATATCGAACGTCTGATTGGGCAGGTGGAGGCCGACCTGCAGAAAATGGGGAAGGCCGAAGTCTCTTCGCGCGTCGTCGGCGACCTGGTCATCAAGGGGCTAAAGGAATTGGACCAGATTGCCTATATTCGTTACGCAATCGTCTATCTGCGCTTGGACGATTTGTATGCTCTCCGCAATGAAATAGATCGCCTGCTTTTGGAAAAAAAATAAGCCAAACGACCTCGCCGGATATTTCCGCTTGGGATGGTTTGCCGGTGTTGCTGTTTGCCTCTCACAAGAGATCACATCACCTATTAGGAGTAAAGTGTTATGGAGTCTGCATCTGTGCAACCTAACAAAGATATGCTTTTTACCCCGCCCGCGCCGCCGGACCTGCCGCTTGTCAGCCTGACCGAGAATGCCTATCAGGTACTCGTGCGCAGGTACGTCCGCCGTGGCGACGATGGCCAGCCGGCAGAGACGCCAGAGGAGATGTTCTGGCGCGTGGCCTACCACATCGCCAGTGCCGATGCAGCCTGGGACGGGGACGTGATCTCCCTGGCGCGCGAATTCTATATTCTGTTGACTTCCCGCAAATTCTTCCCCAATTCTCCCACATTCACCGGCGCGGGAACCCCGCTCGGGCAACTGGCAGCCTGTTTTGTCCTGCCGGTGAATGATGACATGGGGCGCGACGCAGCCGGCATCTTTCAGTCCCTGCGCGATGCCGCTCTCATCCAGCAGACCGGCGGCGGGAACGGCTTCTCGTTCTCGCGGCTGCGGCCTCACGGGGCACTCGTCAAATCGTCCGCCGGGCAGGCTACCGGTCCGGTGGGGTTCCTGCGGGTGTACGACCATGCCTTCGGCGAGATTGCCCAGGGCGGCACGCGCCGCGGCGCAAACATGGCCGTCCTGCGCGTAGACCACCCCGATATCGAAGAGTTCATCAGTTGCAAGGACCAGGAAGGCAACATCAGCAATTTCAATATTTCGGTCGGCATTACGGATGCTTTCATGCGCGCCGTGCAGGAGGATGCCGAATGGGAATTGCGATTCCCGGACGTGACCGCGCCGGCGTACCGCGGCTTCCATGGCACGCTCGAGCAGGCCGAAGCGGCAGGCATCCCCCTCCGCGTCTACAAGAAGATTCGGGCGCGCGACCTGTTTGAGAAGATCGTGCGCCAGGCGCATCATAACGGCGAGCCGGGCGTTCTTTTCCTGGACGCGGCCAACCGCACCAACCCGGTACCGCACCTGTACCAACTAGAGGCGACAAACCCCTGCGGAGAACAATGGCTTGGCCCTTACGAAAACTGCTGCCTCGGCTCGGTCAACCTGGCCGAACACTGCGCCCCTGACGGGAAGGTGGACTGGGATGGCCTGCGCCGGAGCGTCGAGTTGTCCACCCACTTCTTGGACAATGTTGTCGAGATGAACGCATACGTTCCGGCCGTGCCGCAACTGGAGGAATCGGCCCGCCGCGCCCGCCGAATCGGGCTGGGCATCATGGGTCTGGCCGACCTGATGTATCACACTGGCGTGCGCTACGGCTCGCCCGAGGGACAGGAATTTGGCGCCCAGGTGATGGAGTTCGTGCGCTACCATGCCATGCGCACCAGCGTCCGCCTGGCGCGCGAGCGCGGCGCCTTCCCGGCCATCAAAGGGAGCATCTACGATTCCAAGAATCTGAAATGGCAGCCGCCCAAATCCATCGTTCCTTATGAACATGATTGGGGCCGCCCGGAAATAAATTGGAACGAGATCGTGGACGGCATCCTCAAGTTTGGCATCCGTAACGCTGCCCAGACCACCGTCGCCCCGACCGGCACGATTGCCACCGTGGCTGGCTGCGAGGGCTACGGCTGTGAGCCAACCTTCGCCCTGGCCTACATCCGCCATGTAAACGACAAAGGCAAGGATTTGCAATTGACCTACGCCAGCCCGCGTTTCGAACAGGCGCTGGAGAAGGCCGGCATCGAAAGCAAAGACCGCCAGGCGATCTTCGAGCGCGTCATGCAGCACGGCACCTGCCAGGATATCCCCGAAGTGCCGGATCACATCCGCAACGTATTCGTCGTTGCCGGCGACATCACTGCCGAGGAGCACGTCCGCATGCAGGCCGCCCTGCAAGCCTTCGTTGACAACTCCCTCTCCAAGACAATCAACTTCCCGGCCGGCGCAGCCGTGGAGGACGTGGCCCGCGCCTACCTGCTGGCCTGGGAACTCGGCTGCAAGGGCATCACCGTCTATGTTACCGGCTCACGCGAGAAGGTTGTGCTGGAGACGAAAGCCACTGCCGAGAAAAAACAGCCGACGCCCGCTCCAACCCCGATTGTCCTGCCGTTCGGCGGCAAACCGGACCCGAAGCCGGTCTCCGAGGCCGAGATTGCTACGCAGATCGCCGCCTGGCACGAAAGCAAAAAGCCGCGCCCGCGCCAGTTGACCGGCAGCACGTATCGGGTCGAGACGCCGCTTGGCCGCGCTTTCATCACTATCAACGAAAATGGCGGCAGGCAGCCCTTCGAAGTGTTCATCAACACTGCCAAGGCTGGCTCGGAGACGGCGGCAGTATCCGAAGCCATCGGGCGGCTCATTTCCTACATCCTGCGCCTGGCCTCGCCGATCGCGCCCCGCGAACGGCTGGGCGAGGTCGTGCGCCAACTCTCCGGCATTGGCGGCAGCCGTTCGCTGGGCTTTGGCCCCAACCGCGTCCGCTCCCTGCCGGATGGGGTGGGGCAGGCGCTGGACGAATACCTGACCGGTGTCAATACGCACCGCGCCTCCTCGGTCGAGGCAGTCCCAGACCTGCAGCCTGCTGGCGATCCGAATGGCGGCCTCCGGCCCCTGGAGGCCGAGCCTTCCGCCCGCCAGTCCGCGCTCAAAATGGGCGACCTATGCCCGGAATGCGGCGAAGCCTCGATGGTCAACGAAGAGGGTTGCCGCAAATGTTACTCGTGCGGCTACAGCGAATGCTGATAGAAAACTCTGACGGCGAAACAGGCGAGTTGGCAGACTCGCCTGTTTCTTTTTCGTGTAAAATAAAACCACGAAACGAAAGGAAGGGCTCATGAGCAAACGACTGGTGGTTGTGGCTGGTAACATCGGCGCGGGCAAGACCTCACTCACCGAACGCATCGGGGCGCGGCTGGGCTGGCGCACCGACTACGAGTCTGTGGCCGATAATCCCTACCTGCCCGATTTCTACGCCGACATGCGCGCCTGGTCGTTCCACCTGCAAATCTACTTCCTCGGCCACCGCGCCGATCAGTACCTGGCCGCCGCCAACGATCCCCGTTCGGCCATCCTCGACCGCAGCATCTACGAGGACGCTTACATCTTCGCCCGCGCCCTGCACCACATGGGCAACCTGGCCGAGCGCGACTTTCTGGCCTACCGCAAACTCTTCGACCTGGTGATGGATTCCCTCCCCTTGCCCAACCTGCTCGTGTATCTCAAGTGCCCGGTCAATGTGCTTGTAGAGCGCATCCGCCGCCGCGCCCGCAACATCGAGGCCGGCATCTCCGCCGATTACCTGTCGCTGCTCGACACTTTCTACGACGAGTGGCTCAACGCCTTCGACCTGTGTCCTGTCCTCACCATCCGCACCGATGACCTGGATTACGTCCACCAGCCCATGGCGCTGGAAGTGGTGGTGGAACGTATCAAGGAAAAACTGGGAGGCAAGGAAGAACTGGATTTGAGAGGAGGCTAATCCCCATGTCCCTTACCTCCATCTTCAAGATTCCCCTCCTGAGCGACCTGCCCGAGCAACTATAACTGACTCTACCGCAAAAAGGCTATTGCACCGCGCAGCACGCGAAGGCCGTCAGGAAAATGCGAAAACGTCCTTGAATTTCCTTCGTTGCCTTTGTGTCCTTCGTGTTTAAAAAGGTTTTTGCAGTGGACTCATAACTGTAAGCCGGTCGGTCGTAAGTAACCTATTCGGGGAAAACCTCTTTGGCTTTTATGGCTGGGGGGGAGAGCCGAGTAACGAATCCGGCATCCTTTCGGTTGCCCGGCGCCTGACGCGACCTCCCCGGCCTCACTGCTGACAGGTGAATCGGCTGACAGCCTCCCACAATAGGTCAAGAACCTGACCGTCGTTCATGGAATAAACCTTCCAGCCAAACCAGCGCTCCCCGCACTTCCAGACTGCCGCCAGCCCGAAGGGGACCACGTCGGAGGGCGTGGATTCCAGTGCTATGTAGGTCACCGCCCGGCCATTAATATCTTCGCTGATGACTGTCCCGCCGGGCAGGTCCTCGCCGAGGACAATTGTCAGGGCAACGTTGGGGTCGAATTGTCCGCTGAACTGGTTCCAGACGAAGAAAATGTACAACTGGTCGTTGAAGCCAATCAGGTTGCCCTGGCTGTAGTCGCTACGGTTAGCGGTGTAATCGTTGACCCCCTCGAGGTCGAAGAGCGGGAAATTGGCCGGGTGGCCGAGGCAGAACTGATATTCGCAGAATAGGCCGGAGAGATTGGCGGTGGGGTAGGTCGTGTACGTGGGGTAGGGAGTGGGGGGCGCGGCCTGCGGCAGGGCAGTCAGCGCGGCGGCGACGGAGGTGGCGACAACGTCCGGCTGAGGCGGGACAGGCGTCGGGTCCGGGCCGCAGGCGGCCAGCAGGGTGAGAGTGAGCAGGGAGAGAAAAAATATTTTTCGCATAGCCAAAATAGGATACTTTCTTTGGATTTTGATGGCCTATTGTACCGCGCCGCCCCAGGGACTCATCAAAAAACAGTTGACTCGCCGAGTCCGCTGTGCTAGAATGGCTTCGCATCAAACTTTGCGTATAGAATTACGCCGTGGCCAATCCTCGCTTTCCCCTGCGTCTCAATGTGGGTTTCTTGATCAATTCGGCGGTCGGCACCAACCGCGATTTTTCGTTCGATTACGAGAAAATGCGCCTGGGCGACGATCTGACAGTCTTCGATTTCACCGGAACGGCGACGTTTTCACGCACCCAGCAGGGACTTTTGCTGCAAGGCTCGTTTGCCCTGAAGATGGAATTGGAATGTGTGCGCTGCTTGGAGGAATACCGGCAGGCAGTGGCGTTCTCGTTCACCGATTTATATGCCTTCGATAAGCGTTCCATATCGGAATCCAACCTGCTTGTCCCAGAGGAGGGGCAGATTGACCTCGCGCCGCTCCTGCGGGAATATGCCTTGCTGGAGATTCCCATTCAACCGCTGTGCCGGGCGGATTGCAAGGGGCTATGCCCGGTGTGCGGCGAGAACCTGAACCGGGTGGACTGTGGCCACCAACCAGGGGGCGATGAGTCGCCGTTCTCGGCGCTCAAGGATTTGTTGAAATGACAGGCTCCAGAAAGGGCGGTGAGTGATGCCTGCCGACCGACGGCGCTACCGCCACCTGCTCGACCAGATGCTCGAAAAAGCGGCCATGCAGGGATATCTGGCAATGGACGATGTGCTCGATCTCTCCCCTGAACCGGCGGATACCGAGGCTCTGTCTGTGCTGATTCTGGAACTGCGCGAGCGCGGCGTGGAAGTGCTGGAGACCGAATACGTGGAGGATTTTCCGGCTGCGGTCTTCCCGCTGGCGGAACCTGCGGAGGCAGACCAGAGCGATACACTTGGCCTGTATCTCAAGGAGATGTCGCAGGTGCCCCTGTTGAGCGCAGAGGAAGAGTTCGCTCTGGCCTCCCGAATCCGGGATGGCTGTGAGGCCCGCGAGCAGTTGCTCTGCAAATTGTTCGAGAAACGCAGCGCTGAGGAACGACGGCTGGAGGCGCTTGCTCAGGAGGGCCTCCTGGCGCGCGACCGTTTGATCAAGGCCAACACCCGGCTGGTGGTCAGTGTGGCCAAGCGCTTCACGGGGCGCGGCGTCCCGTTCCTGGACCTGATCCAGGAGGGCAACCTGGGGCTGATCAAGGCGGTGGAAAAGTTCGACGTGCAGCGCGGCTTCCGCTTCTCCACCTATGCCACCTGGTGGATCAGGCAGATGATCTCGCGGGCGCTGGCTGACCAGGCGCGCACGATCAGGCTTCCGGTCCACATGAACGACCGCATCCGCAAAATGTACCGGGCGATGAACGAACTGGAGCAGCGGCTCGGGCGCGTCCCCACCCGGCAGGAACTGGCCCTCGAACTGGGCCTCGACCTCCAGCGGCTGGATACCCTCTTGAGATCTTCCTCTCCCCCTATTTCGCTCGATGCCCCGGCCGGCGATGACGAGGACTCGGACCTGGGGATGTTCATCGAGGACAAGTTCAGCCCGGAGCCGGTGCAGATCGTTTATGAAACCCTGCTGCGGGAGAAGGTGAACGAAGTGCTGGATTCCCTGCCGCCCCGCGAGGCGATGATCCTGCGCCTGCGCTTCGGCCTGAACGATGGGGCGGAACACACCCTGGAGGAGGTGGGGCAGAAATTCGGCCTGACGCGCGAGCGCATCCGCCAGATCGAGGTGCAGGCGCTGCGCCGCTTGCGCCACCCAGCGCGGGCGCAGCAGTTGAAGGAGTATTTGGCGTGAGCGGTTTTGGGGATTAGATGATGATCAATTCCATCTGCGGCGCGATCAGAAACTGCGCGCCGTTCTCGGTGACCAGCACATCTTCCTCCAGCCCAACATATCCATAGCCCGGCACGAGCAGCCCTGGCTCGAGGGTGTATATCTGCCCGGCTTCGACGAGCATATCGGGAGAGTTGCCATACCGCTCCCAGCGCGGACCGAGCAGCGCGCCGCCGTCGTGGGCGCTGCGCCCCAACTGGTGGCCGGTGGCGTACTGGTATTCCGGGTAACCGGCGGCAGTGACAATGCCGCGGGCGATCTCGTCCACTTCCGCGCCCTTCATACCTGGCCGCAGGAAGCGCGCCGCTTCCTGGATGGCGCGCACAACCGTCTCGAAGCCTTTGCGCACTTCGGCGGGCGGTTCCTTTTCGCCAGGGCGCAGCAGGTAAACCATGCGCTGGATGTCGGAGCAGTAGTCCTCCTGCCGGACGCCGAAGTCGAAGTGGACGAGGTGGCCGCGCTGGAGGAGGAGGTCGGTGGGCGCGGCATGCCCGACCGGGGAATCGGGACCGGAGTTGACCGCCGGGCAGTTGTCGTAGTCCCAGGCTTCGGTGACATTCATTTCTTCCATCTGGCGGTGCATGAAGTCGGAGAGTTCCCGCTCGGTCTGGCCGGGACGCATGTACTGGAAAGTGCGGCGGTAAATTTCGGCGGTCGTTTCCACGGCGCGGCGGACGCGCTCCACCTCGGCGGGAGTCTTGCGCCCGCGCAGGGCGGCGATGATTGCTTCGGCGGGGATGAGTTTCCCGGCGTGGGGCGTGCCTTCGAGGTATCCGCTCAGGATCTGGTACATGCCGTGCGTCAGGCCGTCGGCGGCGGGGTCGCTGGCCGAGGTGTTGACGGCAATCTGCTGCGGGGCGAGCAGGTCGAGGGTCCGCAGCAGGTCGGAGCGGATGGACTGGTCATAGCCGATGACTTCGTCGTATGCGCCGGTGCGGGAGGCTGTCTCGGCTTCGTAACGTCCGACGATGGCGATGCGCCGCCCGGAGCGTGACAGGAGCAGGGCCGAGGTCCAGGTGAGCGTTGCGCCGTAGATGAGCGGCAGAACAGGGTCGGGGACGGCGCTGGTCTCGCGGACGAAGGTCAGCCAGAGGTCTATTTGCTTTTCCTGAAGGATACCGATGGCTTGCTGGACTTTTTCCTGGATGAGGGTCATGGATGGCTCCTAAGGTTGGGCTGGCGGCCAGGGAATGATGACGGGGGAGGTGTAGCCGTGTTTTTCGACGGTGTAGAGTTTGCCGCCGGAGGGCTGGGAACAGCCGGGTTCATCAGTGAAGGTGGTCTGCGTCTGGTACTGGTTCGGCATGGCGACCGGCATCCAGACCATGTTGCCGCCCTGGCAAACCCATACGTCGAGGAAGTAGCCGCGGTCGTCGTCCTCGGTCATCCAGACCTCCTGCCAGGAGACGGTGACGACGTTGCCGTCCCGTTCGGCTTCGACCCATTGCGGCGGGCCATATAGGGCGTTGGTCATGGGCAGGTTTATCTCCTGGTAGAGAATTTTGGTGATGTCGCCTTCGATGTCCAGGTAGAAGGGATGCGTCCAACAGGGGTCCTCCTGGTTGTCCATCTTCACATAGAGCCAGACACTGTTGGCATGGCGTCCCCAGACGACGCCGGTATCGCCTTCGTGCAGGGTGTACTTATACAGGTAGGCGACGGCCGGCCCGTAGCGGCAGGCCAGGTTGGCCACATTGACGCGCACCTTGGGGAAGTTGTAGGTGGGGGTGAAGGTGATCGTCGGTGTATCGGTGATGGTCGGCGTCAGGGTGACGGTGGACGTGAAGGTGTGCGTGGCGGTAAAAGTCTGGGAGGGTGTGTAGGTACGCGTCCAGGCCGCGGCTGTGGCAGTCTGGGCAGTGGCGGTGAGGGTGGCCTGTTCTTCGGGACTGGGGCCGCAAGAGGCGAGGAGTAAGTAAAAAGTAAAAAGTAAGGGCAGAAAACGGAGTTTCATAGTGATTGCCTTGTGTGAGCGAGGTGGCTTGGGCAACTATGAGTCCACTGCAAAAACCTTTTTAAACACGAAGGAC
>DYKZ01000153.1 GCA_020722345.1 Anaerolinea thermophila
CCTTCGTTGCCTTTGTGTCCTTCGTGTTTAAAAAGGTTTTTGCAGTGGACTCAATGATATAATCGAGCCATCACCAGGAAAATGACAGGCCAGACGCCAGTCCTTTCACGGGCTGGCGCTTTTCTTTCCCCAAACAAAGCAAGGAGGCTCCCATGGATTTCCGAACCGGCGACCAGGTTATACATTCCACCTACGGGCTGGGGCAGGTGCAGGCCATCGAGGAGCGCACGGTCAACAACACCACCGCGCTCTATTACATGGTGCAGGCAGCCGATCTCACCATCTGGGTCCCGGCAGACGAAAACGTTGCCAGACGGCTGCGCCGCCCCACCGACGAAGCCAGGTTCCGGGAACTTCTTCTCCTGCTTTCGGGTCCCGCCGAACCGCTCCCAGACGACCGCCGCCAGCGCAACACCCAACTGCTCGAAATTCTGGAAGACGGTCAGGTTGAATCGCTATGCAAGGTCATCCGCGACCTTTCCGCCTACCAGCATACCCATGCCTGGAACGACTACGACAGCGCCCTGATGAAACGCGCCATCAGAAAACTGGTCAGCGAATGGAGTGTCAGCCTGTCCGTCCCGGTGCGGGAAGCCGAGACAGAATTGAATCATTTACTTAACGCAAACAGAAAAGGATGATGTTGTCTTTGCAGGGCGGGCAGATGATTCAGTTGCAGAGTTAGACTACTCTCTGCCCTCACCCCGCGTCCCCGGCGCGTTGACCGGGAGTTGCAGGTAGAACGTACTGCCGGGAAAATTGACCTCGTCGTGACCGGGGCTTTCCACCCAAGCCTTGCCGCCGTGCGCCCGCGCTACCCCGCGCACGATCACCATTCCAGGCATCCCACAAACCGTGAAGGGCGAGGCAGGGGTCGAGCAGGCGCGCCAGGCGCAGGACGGTTTGCCAATCGCCGAGGGCGGCTGCGGCGCGCAATGCGCCGGCCAGATTGCCGAGTTCCTCGCCCAACGCCTGCCAGTCGAACGGATTGTCGGAGAATCGCCGCAGCAGGAACTCCGCCAGCCGCCGCAGGAGGGCTTTCTCGTCGAGCAGGCGCGCGGCAACCTGGCGCGACGGGCGCGGCTTCATGGTCCGCGGACGGACCTGCGGCGCAGCCTGCTTGTAGATGATCGTGCCGTGGTTATGGTTGACAACGAAGTTGTCGTCGCCGATTACGATGGAGCCGTCAACGTCGCCCTTGACCTGGACAGAAACCGGGGCGGCCATCGCTGCTCACCCGGCGCGGTTGTTGTTGCCGACGATGATGTTGCCTTGCACGTCTCCGCCAATATCAATGTGGGCGGCAATGCTGTGGTCGCCGCGGATGGTCTGCGTTTCGTTCTGCGCCTGTTCGAGCAATTTCTCGATCTCGGCAGCAAAAGCGGCATCGTCAGCGAGGGCTTTCTTGATCTCTTTGCGCAGGGCAGCCAGGTTGTCTTCATCTTTGGGGTTGGCAACCGCATCCTTGACGGCGGTCTCGGCGGCGGGATTGCCCTTGAATTTCCTGCCGATGCGGTTCCAGAGTTTGCCCACCGCACCGGGCAGGCCCTTGCCGATCTCCTCGGCGGCTTTCTCCCCCATTTTGGTCAGGAAGGGCGAGAGTACAGTTATGGCTGTAACGGCCATTGTGGCAGGGTCCATAAAACACCTCGCTAAAGTATATGAAAAGAATTCTTGTACATTATCGCACCATTCCGGGAAAATTCAAGATACAATCGAAAGAAATTTTCAGGCTTATCCAGGATGCAGCCAAACCATCCCAGATGTGTGCGGATGAACTCACATTTACCACTATCTAACTTGCCATGGAAATCCCCCCTGCCCTGATCGAACTCCTGCGAAACGCAGAACGCGCCGTGGCGCTGACCGGCGCGGGGGTCTCGCAGGAATCGGGCGTGCCGACCTTTCGGGACGCGCAGATCGGCCTGTGGGCGCAGTACCGCCCCGAAGACCTGGCCACCCCCGAAGCCTTCCAGAGAAACCCAAAACTTGTCTGGGACTGGTACGCCGAACGCCGGGCAAAGGTCAACACAGTGGAACCCAACCCTGGCCATCACGCCCTGGCTGAGATGGGCAGGCGCATCCCATCCTTCATCCTTATTACCCAAAACGTGGACGGCCTGCACCAGAAAGCCGGCAGCCGGGAGGTGATCGAACTGCACGGCAACATCCGGCGCGTCAAATGTTCCGAGTGCGGGCAGAATGCCATTCGATGGCAGGAGAACAGCCCAGAAGTGCCGCGCTGCTTTTCCTGCGGTGGGCTGCTCCGCCCGGATGTGGTCTGGTTTGGGGAAATGTTGCCCGCCGGAGCGCTGGAGGCTGCCGCGGCCGCGGCGCGCAATTGCCGGGTCTTCTTTTCGATCGGGACCTCGGGCCTGGTCCAGCCGGCCGCCTCGCTGGCCTACGCTGCCAAGAGTCGCGGCGCGGCGCTGGTCGAGATCAACCTCGAACCAACGCCGCTGACTCCGCTGGCAGATTTCTGCCTGCATGGGCGCGCAGGGCAGATCCTACCCAAATTAGTGGGGGCAGTATGGGGATGAATCCCCTGCCCGCTCTTATTTGACGACCTTCAGGTACTGGATCCCGTCAAAGACGATCGCGCACCACTTGCCCGGCTCGAACTCAATCCAGGCGCTGCGCGAGTGCAGTTTCTTGCTGGAAAGTTTTGTACCGCGCGCCAGTTGGGCCACGATGGGGTATTCCACGCCCGGACCGCTGCGCACGTTCAGGGAATCGGTATCCACCTCGAACTTCATCTCCTGGATTTCCACCATCCCCGGCGTGGAATCGCTGACCGGTTCGCCCTGTCCGGCCGAGGCCTTGAAATAAGGCATCGGGTCAACATAATCCTTGTAGGCAGCATTCTTGCCGACGATCTTCAGCCCAAAATGCAGGTGCGGTCCGGTGCTAGCCCCGGTACTGTTGCTGGTGCCCAATACCGCCCCAGCCTTGACTTTTTGCCCGGCAGTAACCGAGGTGGTGGCCAGGTGGGCGTAGTAGGTATAGTAGGCCGTGCTGCCGTCCTGGTGGGAGAGTTTGACGTAATTACCAAAGCCGCCGTTCTCGAAAGCCACCGCCGCTACCGTTCCGGCAGCAGCAGCCCGTACGGGTGTGCCGTTCGGGATACCATAGTCCACCCCGTTATGGCCGGGGAAGCCCCATTGCTTGTACATATCGGGGTTCTCGCCAAACAACTGGGTAATCGGTCCATTGACAGGGACACTCAATTCAATTGTCATAGCAGTCTCCTCACGACAGGTAATTGTTCGTATGATAACACAACTTTCAGTGCAATCTAACTTGACATTGTCAAACTACTCTCTACCTGCCGCCTACCCCACCAAATTCCAGAGAGCCAAATAGGTTTACGACATTTGGGGAATTTGGTTGCTTGCAGGAGATATCCTGCCGGCCATCACTGCAGCGGAGAAATCTTCGACCTAAACCGCCTGTTGGCGCTCGGCCTGGAGTTGGTATAATTGACGGGATGATCCCCAAAACATTAGACTTTACCGGAAATAATCAACTTGTGTGCGTATGACCTTTGTCATATAGCCTTGACCATTGTTTTCCTGTATACTCATAGCAACAAAACATGCAAGAGGGGAACACCCCCATGAAAAAGAAACCCTGGAAACCATCCCAATTCATCTGGAAAGCGGCCCTTCTTCTCGGCCTGTTCTTCCTGGCGCTGGGACTCGCCTGGCCTGTCCTGGCTGACTACCTCGGCCCAAACCGCACCGTCACTACCTAGACCTGGGAACGGCTGCACTGCGAGTACTTCGCCATGTACGACCCGCCCGGTCCCGGCTACTACGGCTGTTACCTGCACCTCTACGAGGCACCCTCCGGCTCCTGCCCACCGACCTCCAGCACTCCACCCTATTTCAACCCAACCGCCTGCGTGGGCTGGCCGGGAACCTGCGGCGCAGACTTCTCCTGCTCGATCAGCCTGTCCAGTTCGATTGACGGCTGCTCGCAAGAAGAGCCGGGCTGCACCAGCACAGCGCATACGGTCACCTACCCGCCTGCCACCGTTTCCGGCAGCGTAACCTGTTCCCAGATGGGCAATGACGGCTGGTGCGTCGGAGCGGCCAGCCTGTCCGTCTCGGCCAGCGAACCGGTTGGGGGATACTCCATCACGGTCATCGAAGGGACCCACAACGGGTCTGCCCTGTCCTGTTCCGGCGCCTCCTGTGAAGTCTCCCTCTTGGAGGGCTAGAATGACTTTACCTTCTGGGCGCTATCTTCGTGGGGCGACAGTTCGCTGATGGGCAATGCTTCCGCCAAGGTGGACAGCCAGCCGCCGCAGGTAGGCTTGAGCGGTGCTTCGTCCTTCTGCCCTGCTTGTGGCGAGAGCCTGGACGTGACCCTGAACGTTTCGGACCTCACCAGCGGCGTCTCGTCCTGGACCTTGAGCCTGGACGGCGCGGCGCTGACAAGTGGTTCAGGTTCGGCCAGCCAGACCTACACCGTTCCAGCCGCGGGTCTCCCGGCGGGGTCGCACACCTTGAGCCTCACCGCATCGGACGCTGCCGGGAACACGAACGGCACCTCCCTGACCTTCAGCCTGCTCCTGCCCACGCCCACCCCGACATTCACCCCCGTCCCGACCTCGACGCCCCTTCCGCCCCCTACCGCGACCCAGGCATCCTCCGGGGGCGGCGCCTCGCAAGGGGATGAACCGGCGAGTCAGGGCGGTTCTTCCCTGCCGCAGGCCACACCCACACTGGGGCCCTCGGTCACGCCCGGCGGGGAAGAAACGATTATTCCACCGGATGACACAGGCGAAGAACAAGCGAGCGCTGTGGAAGACATAATACCCACGCAGTTCATCGGAGCGGGCTCAGGCGGGGGCGGCACACCGCTGGACAGCGACATGCTCTCCACCCTGGCGCTGCTTGGTGGGGTAGCCGGAGGGCTGGGGGCAATGGCGGTGTATACGCTGGGGAAGAAACCTGGTGATCTTGCCACCAGTCCGGTTTTAAGGAACTACTCGCTTCCCCAAGAAGCGCCAAACTTGGTTGAGGTTGAGTATCCGTATGTTTCCCGAAAGTGGACGGAGTGATCCACCACATTAGCGGAAACGGTAGTTGAGGAGGCTC
>DYKZ01000019.1 GCA_020722345.1 Anaerolinea thermophila
GGTGGGAGATTATAGCGGCTTAGTCTGGATTGGTCAAGACTCAAATCCTTTGAGCGTGCCCACATATTCTGTTTTCCAGGCATGTGGTCGCTCGATCTCCGTTGGGTCACCAATCACAAACTCAGCCTCTTCTTGAAACAGCCGCCACAAGGCAGTTCGGGGATCTGCTTTCTCAGTCAAATATCTCCACCATAAATTCTCAATTGTTGATAAAGATGGTCGCTAAAAACCAAGTTTATCGCCTGCGAGGCTTTTCGTACTAACTGGATGGCCGAACTTTTGTCCGTACCTCAGATTGCTACTTCTTCTCGGCAATCAATCCCAGCAGGTCCACGTGGCGGCGGTTGAACAATAGGGCGGGACTCTGAATCTTCAACTGCGGGATCAAGATGGCAGTCAGGGTGGCATCGTAGAGCGGCACGAAGTCCCGGATGCCTTCAACCATGATGGTGGCAAAGTCGAAGCGCCCGGCCCATTCCAGGGTGCCCTCCAGTTCATAGACGGGAGTGGTCACGCGCACTCCGAACTTATTGATCTTCTGGAAGCCTCCGCGCGCCAGCGCCTGCGGACCGACGTCCTCGCGGCGGGTGAGGCAGACGGCAAACACATTCGGCTTGACCAAGTCTATCATGCTGTACTCGCCCACCAGTTTCGTGGGCATGTGCAGGCGCGCCAATTTTGCCTCCAGCACTTCCATGAACGAGCTGGTCGTGTCGTTCATCAGCCCGGTCACGCCGGTATTCGGAACAAGAAGCTGACCGACCACCCGGTAACTGGGCGTCAGGAAATCAGCCGTAACCATGCGATGGGTGATGTTGGGTTCCATAAGACAAACCTCCCAGCATGTTATTCGCGCGACGAGGGGCGGAGGTCGTCGGTCTGCTTGGGGCGCGGCCGGCGGATGCGCTTGCGCGCCGAGGACGGCTTGCCGGTCTCCGGGCTGAGCATGGTTGTCAGCCAGGCGATGGCGCGCTGGTCATATTCACGATGGCCGCACATATCGCACACCCAGGCCGGGAAATTGGGCACAGTGACCAGCTCCTGATCCAGCCAGGTGAAGTAGGTGAGGTAGGTGAGGTGCATCACCCCAGCCTGGCATTCGGTGCAGGGATAAGCGGGATTTTCTTCGGCCATCAGTGATTCACCTCGTTCAGGATTGCAACGCTGGCGCTGGCGCCAATGCGGTTCGCGCCGGCGGCAATCATGGCCAGCGCATCCTTCAGCGAGCGGATTCCGCCCGCCGCTTTGACCCCGGCGCCGGGTCCGACCACGCGGCGCATTAAGTCCACATCCTCCACCGTCGCTCCGCCGGGGCCAAAGCCGGTGGACGTCTTGACGAAATCCGCCCCGGCCGCCTGGGCAAGCAGGCAGGCCAAGACCTTCTCGCGGCGGGTCAAGAGAGCGGCTTCAATGATAACCTTTACTTTTGCGCCGTGTTCATGCGCCGCCTGTGTGACAAAGAGGATGTCATTCATCACCAGGCCATAGGTCTCGCCCTTCAGCGCGCCGACGTTCATCACCATGTCCACTTCCACCGCGCCGTTCTCGATGACGCGGCGCGTCTCGTAGGCCTTGTCCTCCGGCAGGGAGGCGCCGAGCGGGAAGGCGACCACCGCGCAGACGCCCACCCCCGATCCATCCAGCAGGCTGCGCGCCAGCGAGACGTAAACCGGGTTGACGCACACCGTGGCAAAGCGGTACTGGCGCGCCTCCTCGCATAACTTCTTGACCTGCGCGGCGGTGGCCTCCGGTCTGAGAAGGGTGTGGTCAATCCAGGCGGCGATCTCCGTCCCGCGCGGGGGCGGGGGCAGGGCCGGAAGCGGCGGCAGTTCGCCCTCGTATGCTTCGGCCAGAGAAAGGATTTCCTGAAGGGTTCTCACCTAGGACTCCAATCGTCAGGGGGCCGCCGCGGCAACCTGAGTGTGGTTGAGCATTTTCCAATCCGAGAAAGGCCAGTACACCAGCACGGCCTTGCCCAGCACATTCTCCGCCGGGACAAAGCCCCAGTTGTGCGAGTCGGACGAGTTGTTGCGGTTGTCGCCCAACACAAACAGGCTTCCCTCCGGCACGGTCCAAGAACCTGTGTAAGAGGGCATATCGGCAATGTACGGTTCATCCAGCAAAGTCTCGTTAATCCACACCTTGCCATCGGCGATGGTCACCGTCTCGCCGGGCAAACCGATGACGCGCTTGATGTAATCCTCAATCTGCCCCGGCACGATGGGAAAACCCAGCACGTTTTCCAGCCAGGTCGCCGAGGGGTACATTGGCGGGCGGAAGACAATGATGTCGCCGCGCTGTAAATCGCCGAAGCGCGGCTTTAGGCGGCTGATCAGCACATACTGGTTGTTCTCCAGCGTCGGAAGCATGGAAAACCCGTCCACGCGCACACGCGCCGAGACCAGGTTGATCGCCAGGAACAGCACCAGCGCCAGGCCGAGCGTTTCCAGCACATCTTTGAGAAAACTCCCTGCTTTGCGCTCAGGCGGCGCGGGCGGGGCTTCATTGGGGATTTCGATGGGTTCGTTCATCGGCGAAGATTATACTACGCCATGCGCAAAATACGTTGGAACAGAGAGACGGCGCGTCCCGCGTTCCCAGGCCTCGGCATCCAATTTCTTCATCCTGGAAATGTCCGCCGCCGTGACGAAGCCCGTTAAATCGGCCTCCAGCACGGCCCACTCCAGTTTCCGTTCATCGGGCAGAGACGGACGCTTTCCGCCCTCGCGCATGGCTCCCGTTTCGAGGAGCGTGATGCCCGCCTGCTGGAACAGGTCTGCCAGCCGCGCCCCGAGGGCTGGGTCGGCGCCCTGGCGGCGCAGCGACTCGGTCTGCCAGCGGCCCAGCGGGGCAAGGGCGGGAGGTTCGTCCAAGCGGTGTTCATAGTCGGGTTCGGCCAGCGCCAGCACCGCGCCGCCGCGGCGGGTGACGCGTTTCATCTCGCGCAGTGCCTGGAGGGGGTCGCGCACCCACAGCAGGAGGTAGTGGCAAAAGGTGACGTCGAACGCACCATTGGGGAAGGGGAGGGCGTGCGCGTCGGCGCAGACGAGGAACGCGCCCGGAGCGTGAATGCGCGCCTCAGCCAGGCGGGCAGGATCGAGGTCCAGGCCGAAGCGGGCGGCCGCGCCGGGCACATCTGTCAGCGCCGCCCCCGTCCCGCAGCCGACTTCCAGCACGCGCCGCGCCTGTTCCACGCCGGCGCGTTCGAAGAGGTAGGCGCGCAGGTCGCGCGTCCACCCGGCCTGCTGGACGAAACGCTCATGCCAGTTCATTTCCATTCAAGGATGAATTGCCTTTGCGCCTCGGTCTCCGGCGAACGCGGGGGATGGATGTTTTTGGGGACGGTCTGCCACCACTCGGCCAGTTGGCGCAGGGCTGCCTCGCCGCTCATCCCGTGGCGCACCAGGTAGCAGCCGACCGTCGTGCCGGTGCGTCCCACGCCGCCCCAGCAGTGCAGGTAAATGTTGCCGCCGGCGGCGAGAGTCGAATCGATGGCCTCGAGGATGCTGGTCATTTCCTGCGGCGACGGCAGACCAAAGTCGGGGATGGGGAAGCGCAAGCAGGCCACGGCCTTGTCGAGCAGGCGCGCTTCCTCGTGCAGGACGGCTTCGTAGGGCAGGAGTTCTGCCGGGTTCGTTAGGTTGATGAACGTATCCAGGCCGGCCAGAAGCAAGGCAGTGAGCCGCTGCCGGACCTGGAACTCGCTGCCCAGGCCGGGATATTCGCCCGCCAGGAAGCGCCCAGGGAGCACCCAGTAGGTGTTGGAGAGCGGGCGGGGCAGTTCGCTCATGGCGTCAGGTAGGGGCAAAGGGCGGCGCGCATGGCCTCCCGCAGGGCCGTCAGTTCGGGGAATTCGTAGAAGAACAGAATCTTCTCTTCGGCGATGGTCTCTCCTGCCGGGCGGGGAGCCAGTACGAAATACATGAAAGATTCGGCGATGTCTTCTTCGGGGCTGGTGGCGGCGTAGTCGGAGACGAACTGGTCGGGGTAGCGGCTGTAGAAATCTTCGATGAGGTTTTCAAAGGTCTCCTCATCTTCTTCATAACTAATTTCTAGCCATTCAGGATAGATTTCCTGCCAGTAGCGTTCGAAGAACAGGTTGATGTAAGAGTCCGGGTAACTGCATCCCTCGAACATGAAGTAGGTGTCGCAGGCGTCGTCGCCGCGTTCGTAGGCGTCGTGATTGTCCGGGTCGTTGAATACGCTCCAGTCGGTGGCCACCTGCGAAGTGTTGAGGGTGAAGAGGTGGGCGATCTCGTGGACGAGGGTTGTGGCTAGGTCAGGGAAGTTGCCTGCGTCCTGGATATCCATGTACAGCGACCATGTTTCGGGATCGTCTGTCTGTTCCACTGCGCCGAGGCTGCCGGAGGGGCCGTCGGTGGTGATGACGAAATAAACCACCTGGCTGCGGTAGTCCGCCGGGACAACGTCTGCGATGAACTCCCATAATTCCTGGTGGCGGGCGGTGTCCTGCTGGTAGGGGTCGAGGCTGCCGGGGACGTGCGGCTCGTCGTACACGGTGATGGAGTCGCCGTCAACGGCATAGGTGATGAGTGTGTATTCCATCGGCAGTTCGTCGCCGGGGGCGTCGGTGTCTTCGGCATCGGAGAGCAGGTCGGCCAGCCTCTCGTCGCAGGTCTCGGTGGAGGGTTGGGCCGGCTCCTGACGCGGAAGCGGCCCGGGGGTCGGGGCCGGGGTGGCAAATAAGAATTCCAGCATGGAGCCGGGGAAACATATACACGCCAGGCTTAAGGCCGAGGCGGCAACGGCCAGCAGGAGGAGACGGTTTCCCCGCTTCATTCCGGGCGTTGGCCTGTCCTTGCGAGCATTTGCCGGGCTATTTCGGCTGCGGCGCGGACGAAATCCGGGCACTTCGTCTGGAAGACGCCCGCCTGGCGCGCCTCTTGGCGTTCTTCCGGCCGGCTGAGGTCGTTGCCGATTAGGTCGCGGCACAGGACAGTCTGGAACCTGGCTTCGAAGCGGAGCAGGAACTCCTCGGCCAGGCTGTAGGCTTGCTGCTTCTCTTCCGGCGTGGAGGCGCCGCGCGCCAGGCCGAGGGCCAGCAGCGCCCCGGTCACCGCGCCGCAGATGTGGCCGCGGCGCGCCACTCCGCCGCCGAAGGGGGAGGCGAGTTTCAGGGCGGCGGTTTCATCCAGGCCAAACTGGTCCGAAAAAGCCGCCAGGACGGATTGGGCGCAATTGAAGCCCTGGTCGAAATGGGCGGCAGCAATGTCGGTTGGAGTTTTCATGCCCTGTAGAGTGTTTCCCAGGGGTCTTTCAGGAAGTTACCCAGCACTTTATCCGCTTCGCCCTGGGCGGGGAGCACATCGCCGTCGGGTTCCACATAGAGCCAGACTTTGCCCGCTCCCTCGGGGACGGCATCATCCACCACCTCAGAAGCGACAGGGTTCTCGGCGGAGTAGGGCACGGGCAGGTCCCAGCGCAGAGTGATCTGGAGTTCGGCGGCCTGGTCGCGCAGGGACTGGGTGACATCCTTCAGGGAGGCGTCGGCGGCACTCAGGGAGAGGCTCTTGACTTCGAGTTTCGCCAGTTTCTCCAGCGCTTTGCCCGCCTTATTGGCATTCTTTGGCGTGACGGTGAAATGCACGGTGACGAAGATATCTTCCGGCATGATGGACTCGAGGGCCTTCCAGGAGGCAGATTCGTCAGGCTGGAGGATGAACAAGATGTGATCGAGGCCGGTCTGGAGCAGGGTATTCAGGTAATCCCTGTCAGCCAGTTTCAGGCCGTCGGTGAGCAGGCCGCTGACCATGCCTTTTGCCTCGGCGTAGGCGATGAGTTCGGGCAGATCCTCACGCAGAGTCGGCTCGCCGCCGGTGAAGGTGACGTGAGGAATGCCGTGCAGCCAGGCTTTGTCCAGGATGGATTTCCACTCTTCGGTGGAGAGTTCGCGGTCGACGCGTTTGACGGGGGCGTACTCTGCCTGGGTGTCGCCGGGCAGGCGGTAGGTCAGGGCGCAGTCGAGGCGCAGGGGGGCCGTCAGGGTCTGGGAATGCGGCGCGACCCGCTCGAAGTCCAGGAAGGTGACCGGGTCGAGGTCCGGGGTGTGGATGAGGGTCTGGATGCGGTCGCGGAAATCCATAAAGTCGCGCAGGGCAGTGTCCCTGCTGACCCGGTAACGTTTCGAGAAGGCTTTCGCCGCGTCTTGGGGAGGCGTCCCTTTCATCATGTGATAGGCGTATTCGGCCGCAGTAGGGTTGAGATGCAGGACGGTAGCGGCGTTGACGATGAGCAGGCCGGAACCGTCCTTGTTGAGGCGCAGGTGCAGCCGGTAGGCGGGTTCGTCGCCGGGCGGGGACTGGTAGTGCAGGTGTTCCGTCGGGAGCGGCTGGACTTTGGTAAAACGTTCGCGCAGCCAATACAGAAGGGATGCCATAGGTGTCTCCTCTCTCAAAGGGCAGTCAATCGCGGATGAAGTGCGGCATTGGGCAGTTCTTTGAACCAGTCGTTCATGCAATCGTCTCCACAGCCATCGGTCGTTCGAAAGTGAGCGGACAGCCGCCGCCGCATTCGGCCAGCAGGGGACAGCCATTGCATTTCTCCGGCAGTCCCTTGCGCTCGCGCAGCCGCACCGCAAGTTCATGATTCCAAATGGAATTCCATTCATCTGTCAGGATATGGCCGAGTTGGTGATAATATGACTGGCAGGGCAGCACGCCGCCATCGGGTTCCACGCACATGTTGTAGAGCGCCGCCGTGCAGCCCTTCACGCCCAAGCCCATCTGGACGGGGTCGAAGTTGCAGTACTGCGTGGGCGTGTACCAGATGAGGCGCTGGCCGCGCGCCGCCGTCTTCTCGGCGGCAATTTGAAGGAGCGGGGCCAGTTCATCCTCTCTCAGCCCCGTCCCAACCGTCGCGCCGCGCCCAGAGTAGATGAGCGCGTTCAGGCCAACGGTCGGGACGCCGAGTTCGGCCAGGAAGTCCAGCGTCTCCGGGATGGTGTGGACGTTCGTGCGCAGCATGGTGGTGTTGGTCATGACATAAAGCGACGCGGCGAGGACATTGCGGATGCCCTGCACCGTCTGCCGGAAGGCGCCTTTCGCCCGCACCATTTCGTCATGGACCTCGGGCCTGCTCGACTCCAATGTGATCTGGACGTGGTCCAGGCCGGATTCCACCAACCGCGCCACGAAGCGCTCGTCCGACAGGCGGCGGGCATTGGTATTCAGGCCGGTGATCTGGCCGTTTGCTTCGGCGTGGGCGATGAGTTCGGGCAGGTCGTTGCGCAGGGTGGGTTCGCCGCCGGTGAAGATGATGTGCGGGATGCCCAGCGACCAGGCTTTATCGAGAACCAGTTTCCAGTGTTCGGTGTCCAGTTCGCCGGTATTCGTGCCCGGAGCCGGATGCTGAACGTTATAACAGTGGGCGCAGTCGTTGTTGCAGCGGTAGGTGAGCGCCAGGTCGAGCCGGTACGGGGCGCTGGGACGCGCCGAGAACGGCGCGACCGTTTCGAGTCCCAGTTCGTGAATCGGGCAAGCCCCGTCCGGGCGGATGAGTTCATCGAGTTGGGCGCGCACATTTTGCAGGTCCGACAGCGCCTGCTTCTTGCTGACTCGGTATTGCTTACGGACGGCGCGCACGGCTGCGGCCTCATCCACTTTTTCGAGGCTCAGGTAAGCCATCAGCGCCGCGGTGGGGTTGAGGTGCATGACCTGGTTGGCGTTGACGATGAGCGTGCCGTGGCCGTCGGGGTCGAGGCGCAGGTGGACGCGGCTTTTCTCGTCCGCGCCTTCGAGGCGGTAGTGGAACAGCCCCGATTGTGGATTTTCGACTTTTGATTTACGATTGAACCGTTCAGGGAGGAAAGCCATAAAAGAATCCTATCAAGCCAGGAAATCGTAAATCATCAATCTGCAATCGAAAATCATCGTCCTCCACCCGCACAGGCGCAGGCGCAGCCGGCGCAGGCGCAGGCGCAGGCGCAAGAATGTCCGCCACCGCCACTGCTTCTCCAGCCGCCGCTGCTCGTGGATTTGGGGAGCGGGTTGGTGCGGTTGGTCACGTTGGAGGTGAAGGTTTTCACGTCGCCCAGGGTGTGGCTGGCCAGGCTCTGCACGCTGGTCACCACCGAGGCGGCAAAGGAAGCCCCCGGCACACTGACGCGCCCCCCGCCGGACGTGCCGGGAACGGACACTCTTCCGCCGCCCGCTCCAGCCGAAACAGGACGATACGCCGGATCGTAGCGTCCCCACCACATCGGCAGGAAAACCGGTCCGGTGAAGACGCGGCGGGTGCGCTCGTCGTAATCTTTGTCGAGCATGGTCCATTCGAGGGCCTCATCGTACATCTGGCTCTTGACTTCGGGGGCGCCGGCCGCCTCAATCTGCTGCCAGGCGCGTTCCATGATGGCCTTGTAATATTCGATGGTTTCGCGGCGGCTGAAGCCTTTCATCTTTTCTTCGACCGACTTGACCAGTTTGACCATCATCTCCTGCAGGGCCTTGCGGCGCTCGGCCAGGTTGTCTTTGGCAAAGGCGGCCAGGAAATCTGTCTCGTACCCGTGCAGGCCGACGGTCACCGCGGGGTTGATGTCAAGTTTGAGCGGTTCGCGGGTTACAACCGTGGCGGCGTCCTTCTTCACCACGCCAAACAGGATCATGGTCATCACCTTGTCGAGCGGCTGCTGCATCAGGACGGCGGCTTCGACAGCGGTCAGGCCGCGCTTGATGCCGTGCCCTTCCAGCGAGATCTTGGGCGGCATGTACTGAAGTTTACGTTTGCGCTCGTTGATGACGCCCAGGATGGGCGCGCCGATGAAAATGGAAGCGAAACAGCAGAAGAAGGCGCAGGTCATCAGCCCATCGAGATTGATGTTGAAGTCGCCGCCGGAGGGTTGGAAGGTGGGCGGGGAGGTGACGATGGCCTCCTCGGGAATATACTGCTTAGGGAAGGACAAGCCGAATGTGTACTGGGTGTACGCGTTGGCAGATGGGCAGGCCCACGTGTATATGATCCGCCCATCATTGTCGTAGGCAGCCGCAGGCGCCGTATCGCACGGCCAGCCGCCCTTCACCGGGTAGTAGAAAGGCTCCTCCGGCTGGACGCCCGGCGGCAGGTGGAAGACGACCGTCATGTTCGTCGAGCCGGTCACGTACTCGGACCCGAACCAGGTCGGCGAGAACTGGCCGCTGACGTGCGTATCGGGCTGGTCGTCGGAGGGATAAAGCATGCTGGTGACGCGTCCCACGTAAACGTGCACGCGCCCGCTCTTCCCCGGACGGATGGCCTGCGCGCCCAGGTCAACGGCAAAACCGTAGCCGCTGCCGTAATAATCGCTGGAGATTCCTACAGACACACCGTTGACATCCGCCGAGATGCTGTTCCACTCGTAGTCGCTGCTGGGCATACCCACATCCACGAAATCAATCGGGTCGGCATTGGGGCTGTTGGTGAAAACGAACAGATAATCTATCGCCACAGAGCCGTCCGAGTTCCAATACACGTGCACGGTCTCGGAATCCAGGCTGAAGAGATAGGTCTGCGCCTGGACGCTGGAGGTCACAGCGAACATCATGGCAATCAACAAGAAAGAAGCAATCAGGCGGAGTTTCATGGAAGCCTCCTGTGAGGTGCTTTTGCAGGTTGGAAGGTTGACGGTTGCGCGTTTACCACTTGGGTTGTTCAGTTAACTGGTAAACGGTATGGCAGTAAGGACAGTTGACCATCGGCGCGCCGTTGACGATCTTGATATCCTCTGCGCTCAGCGTGCCGCCGCAGGACTGGCACTTGATCTGCTCGAAGGAGGTCTCACCCGGCAAGTCCACTTTGACGGTGACGTTCTGCGCCGTCTCCTGTTTCGTTTTGCGGACGGCCAGGACGATGAGCAGGATTCCGCCGCCCAGGACGATCAGGCCGATACAGGCCAGCGCCATGCCCATTGTCGCCCACGAAGCCTGACCCTGAGCCGGGTCCAGCGAAGCCAGGTAGAGGAAGCCGCCGATGCCCAATCCGCAGGCGGCCATTAGGAAGAGGATAACGGCCCCAATATACATCCAGGTGACAGGTTTCATAGATCCTCCGCGAGTTCAATAGATATACGATGAATTACGAGTAAGTGTAGCACCTTCATCCGGCTAGCGCAAATGACTTAAATCCCATTTTTGCGAAAGAAAATTGCCCCCTTTCATCGGCTGATTGGCAGGCAGTTATTCCATTTGCCCGTTGTTCTCGCGATAATTGACGATCCCATGCACGCTGACCGTCGGCAGGATAGCCAGGATGCCGTTCCCCGGCAGGTCAAGGTTGCCGACAACGGCCTCGGTGGCCTGGAGCACCTTCTTCGCCAGCGCCTCGCTTTCCACAAGGGTGAACAGGGTGTGGTTGATGTCGCTCTTGTGGTGGTAGAAATCCTCCAGGCTGGGGATGAGCGGAACATCGTCGCGCAGACCTTCCTTCTGGCGGATGCGCCCCAGCCCGGTGCTGGGCAGGACGGTAATACCGTTCACGCCGGCCGCCTCCCAAGCCGAAAGGACCTCTTCCAGGCGATCGGGATCGTTCAGGACAAACAGGATCAGGTACATCAGGCACTCTCCTTGCCCGTTGCGGGCGTGCTCGGTTGGTCGCGTTTCGCTTTGGCTTGTTTGGGTTCTTTGAACAGGAGGCGCAGCAGCAGCGGCGTGACCAGCGTGCTGACCACCACCATGCCGACGATGGCGGAAAACTCTTCCTGCGAAACCAGTCCCTTGGCAATGCCCATGCTGGCAACGATGAGTCCCACCTCGCCGCGCGAGATCATCCCCGCGCCCAGTTGCCAGGCTTCGCGCCACGTCAGGCCGCCCAGGCGCGCCCCCAGCCCGGACCCTGCAAACTTGGTCACCACGGCCGTGACGATGATGGCCAGGGACAGCCAGAGCGCGCTGACCGGCACCTCGCGCAGGTTGACCGACAGACCGATGCTGACGAAGAAGACCGGCACAAAGAAACTATAGGCAATGGCGTGCATCCCCGGCTCGATACGTTCCTTCTCGCGGCTGCGGGCGAACATCAGCCCGGCGATGAATGCCCCGGTGATGGCGGCCATCCCACCCAGCACTTCGGCGGCTACGCCGTAGATGAGCATGACAATGATCGAAAGGCTCAGCACACTCTGGCTGATGGGCAGGCGCGCCGCCAGGTGCGTCAGGCGCGGCAGTCCCCACAGGCCTAGGGCAATCGAAAGCGCCAGAAAGAGGAGCATCTTCCCCGCCACGGCCAGCAGGCCGAGCGAACTGCCGCCGCTACCGGCAATTGCCAGGAAGCCCGAAAGGAGCAGGATGATGAGGATGTCATCGAAGACGGCCGCGCCCAGCAGCCCCAGCCCCACGCGGCTGCGCAGCATTTTGAGTTCCATCAAGGTCTGGGCCGAGATGCTGACCGAGGTGGCGCCCATCGTCAGCCCCAGGAAGAACGCCGCGTCGCCCGTCTGGCCGAACAAACGCCCCAGCCCCCAGCCCAGGCCAACCGGCAGGAGCACGCCCAGGGTCCCGGCCAGCGCCGAGACGCGCATGTTGCGCGTCAGTTCGCTCAGGTGCAGTTCCAGCCCGGCGATGAACATGAGCAGCAGAACGCCCAGTTCACCGAGTTCGTGGATCGCTTCGCCCAGCGATTCGCTCGTCACAAAGGGCAGGTGGACGATGTCCAGCAGGGAGGGCCCCAGCAGGACGCCGACCAGGATTGCCCCCAGCACGGAAGGCTGTCCAAGCCGCGCGATCAGATAACCGGCCAGTTTGGCCGCTATCAAGATGATGACAAGTTCGAGGGCGAGTTGTAGGAAGGGGCTCATGGCGAAAAAAAGTTTACCATAGAATCAAGTGGCGCAAAACAGCCAGAAACAGTAAAATCCCTATATGCCCGCCAATATCGAGATCAAAGCCCATGTACGCAACTTCCCGGACTTGCAAGCCCGTGCCGCCGCCCTGAGCGACGCGCCCCTCCAGGTCATCCCGCAGGAGGACACCTTCTTCCACGTCCCGCGCGGCCGCCTGAAACTGCGCCAACTCGCCCCCGACCGCGCCCAACTGGTCTATTACGAGCGCCCCGACCAGAACGGTCCCAAGCGCTCGGAATACCACATCTTTGAAACCTCCGACCCGGAGAACCTGAAGACGGCCCTGACCCTGGCGCTGGGCGTGCGCGGCGTTGTCCGCAAAACGCGTTCCCTCTACCTTGCTGGACAGACGCGCATCCACCTCGACGACGTGGAAGGCCTCGGCCAATTCATGGAACTGGAAGTCGTCCTGCGCGACGGTCAGACCGACGCCGAGGGGCAGGCCATCGCCCGCGACCTGATGACCCGCCTCGGCGTCCGCCAGGAAGACCTGCTGGAGGGCGCCTACATGGATTTGCTGGAACAGAAATGACCGCCGTCTGCACGCTCGTCCCTTCTCCCAATCACGTTTTCCCCGGCCACGAAGAAGCCCCGTCCCGTTTCCAGTTTCTGGGAGACTGGGACTCGAAACCCTATTCCGTCACGTTCCTGGACCCCGAACCTGCGCCGCGTTCCGCCGTCACGGCCGTCCACTCCGAGCGGATGCTGCGCCTGTTCGAGGCGGCCTGCCGCCAGGGGCCGGGCATCACTGACTATGCCCCGACCTATGTTACCCCCTCCACGTTCGCCGACGCCTTCCTCGCCGCCGGCGGGACCCTGGCCTGCACCGAGGCCGTGCTGGAGGGGCGGGCGCGCAACGCCTTCGCCATCGTCCGCCCGCCGGGACACCACGCCGAACCGGAAGCAGCGATGGGCTTCTGCCTGTTGAACAACGTCGCCATCGCCGCCCGCCGCGCCCTGAACTCCGGCCTGGAGCGCGTGCTGGTCTTTGACTTCGACGCCCACCATGGCAACGGCACCCAGGCCGTCTTCTGGGACGAGCCGCGCGCGGCTTACTTTTCCACCCACCAGGAGAACATCTACCCGTTCCGCACCGGCTTCATGGACGAGGCCGCGCACGCTCGCGGACGCATCGTCAACCTGCCTCTGCCTGCCCGCAGCGGAGACACCACCTTCGCCCTCATCGCCGGCCAAATCTTGGCCCCGCTGGTGGAAAAGTTTGCCCCGCAGATGATCTTCGTTTCAGCGGGATTCGACAGCCACTGGGACGACCCGCTGGCCGAACTGGGACTCTCCTCGGCAGGCTATCATGCCCTGGCGCGGCGGTTGGTGGAACTGGCCGAGGCCATTTGTGGCGGGAAACTGGTCTTTGTGCTGGAAGGCGGCTACAACCCGCGCAACGTTGCCTCGGGCGTGGAGGCCATCCTGTGCGCGCTGACAGACTCCCCGTTCCGCGCCGCCGACCCCAGTCCCTACCCGGAGCCGGAGAGCCGCGACCGGCTGGAGTATCTGCGCCGATTGCATGGGCTGTAAAGGCAGAAGAAATTCTCCTTATTACCATCACGCCCCACGAAGACACCTCCGCGGGGCGTTGTGATTCTCAATCGAATTCCACCTAGAACAACAAATACCCCAGCGCCACCGCGGCCAGCGTGACGGTGATGTTGTCCACATCCTCCAGCGGCAGCGACTCGACCAGCGTCCCGGCCAGGGCAATGAGCGTCACCGGCAGCAGGTAGGCGCTGAACGGGCCGGGGAAGACGCCCGCCGAGACGAAGATGGCCAGGATGAAGGCCGCCACCACCCAGCCGCCCAGGAACATGCCCAGCGATCCGAACCAGGTTTTGCCCCGGCTCCACGGCAGCGGCGCGGATTTCAACCCGCGGCCCATCACGTCGGCCAGGCCGTCGCCGCCGCACATCAGCATCAGGGCGGTCATGCCGATGGGGGAATCCTTCCAGTAGACCAGGGTCATCGCCACGAAGATGATGCCGTAGAACAGCGGTCCTTTGAGAATCTCGCGCCGGTCGCCGGAGCGCGACATGGCCTTGACCGAGGCTTCGTCCTTGACCACGCCCAGCCCGATCAGCGCGAACTGGACGGTGAACAGCAGCGGCACCAGCGCCGCCAGCCAGCGGGCGTACCAGACATCCGGGAAGAGCAGCCAGCACAGCACGAATAGCGGCCCGGTGAGGATGTGGATGAGTTTACGGCTCAGGCGGCTCTCGATCCAGCCGCGGTGGGCGGCGAAGTCCAGCGAGCGAATCTCTACCAGGGCGACAATCAGGGTGATTAACAGGGCGAGGAAGGGGTTCATCAGGGTCTCCATTTGTAATGTCATTGCAAGGAGCGTAGCGACGAAGCAATCCCCAAACTGGCATACAGATTGCCTGTCGCTTGAAATTAACAACGCTCGATATTTTACTCCTCGAGAACGAAAAGTGGTCCTAGTCCACTGCAAAAACCTTTTTAAACACGAAGGACACAAAGACAACAAAGGAAATTCAAGGACGCTTTGAAAATGTTGAACCACGACGCAGATTATCTTGAATAATGATTTGTGATTTTGCATTTTCCTGATGGCCTTCGCGTGCTGCGCGGTGCAATAGCCTTTTTGCGGTAGAGTCTTGATTGCATTTTCCCCAAAATTCAGTACAATGATATTGTCCTGAGAGGAGACCTCGATGAAAAAACTTATCCCTCTATTTTTGGCGCTCGTTGTACTCCTGGCAGCCTGCGGCCCGGAAGTGGTGGAACCCTCCCCCACAGACGCTGCCACGCCGCCGCCGGGGCAGGATGACTCCCCGCCCCCGACTGATGAGCAGCCTGCCGGTCTGCCCGCGCTGCCGCCCGAACCGCAGGAGATCGCCTTCCAGGCCTCGGATGGCCAGGCGCTCACCGGCTACTACTATCCGGCCGCCGTCAACCCCGCCCCGCTGGTGGTCTTCATGCACTGGATCAACGGCAACGTGAGCGACTGGTACGAGATTGCCGTCTGGCTCCAGAACCGCGGCCAAGCCAACCCCTTCCCCAACCCGGCTGACATGCCCTGGTGGGACCCCTCCTGGTTCCCCCAAGCCCCGGCTGACCGCTCCTACGGCGTGTTCCTCTTCTCCTTCCGCGACTGCCAGCCTTTCGACATCGGCTGTGCCGCTTGGACGCCCGACGTCTGGCTGCTCGACGCCCAGGCGGCTATGCAGACCGCCCTCACGCTGGAAGGCGTTGACCCGACGAAGATCGTTGCCATCGGCTCCAGCATCGGCGCCGACGGCGCTCCCGATGCCTGCGCCTGGCTTAACGAACAGCAGCCCGGCTCCTGCCAGGGCGCCCTCTCGCTCTCTCCCGGCGGTTACATGGATATCCCCTATCCCGATGTGGTTCAGCAGATGGGCCAAAGCCAGCCCCCCGTTGCGGCCTGGTGCTTTGCCGACGAGACCGAGATCGGCATCTGCAACGCCGCCTCCGAGGCGGGCAACCCGGCCTTCCGCGCCATCGAGATTCCCGGCGGCGGGCACGGCAATTTCCTGCTCCGCCCGGACCTCGACCCGCTGCCGATGCAACTCATCCTCGATTTCCTGGGAGAGACGGTTGGAGAATAGTCATTTGGGAAGAACGAGACGGACTGCATCCCTCCTGCTGCTCATTGGATTCCTGACCGGGGCGCTGGCTGGCTGCGTCGGCGCTCCGGCGCTTTCCCCGCCCGCGCCTGCTTCCGCTCCCACGGCGTCGGCTACGCCCGCGCCTCCCACCGCTTCCCCCGCGCCGACCGAAACGTTGCCCCCCACCGCCACGCCCGAACCGCTCGAGGTGCGTTTTGCCGTCATCGGCGACTACGGCTGGGACGGCCCCGCCGAGGCAGACGTGGCCGCCCTTGTCCACAGTTGGCAGCCGGACATCATCCTCACCGTCGGCGACAACAACCAGTCCGAAGCCACGGGCGAAATGCTGGATGCCAACATCGGCAAGTATTACCACGATTACATTTATCCCTACAACGGCGCGTACGGTCCCGGCGCGGACGTGAACCGCTTCTTCCCGTCCCTGGGCAACCACGACTGGTACATTGAGAACGGCCAACCCTATCTCGACTATTTCACCTTGCCCGGCAACGAACGCTACTATGACTTCACCTGGGGACCTGTCCACTTCTTTGCCCTCGACAGCGTCGAATACGAACCGGATGGGGTGGGCAGCACATCGGTCCAGGCCGCCTGGCTGGAGGAAAGGATGGCCGCCTCGGTCACTCCCTGGCAGATAGTCTATTTCCACTATCCACCCTATTCTTCCGGCCCTCATGGCTCAATCGAGTGGATGCGCTGGCCGTTCGCTGCCTGGGGCGCGGACGCGGTGCTCTCCGGCCACAACCAGGTCTATGAGCGCCTGCTGGTGGACGGCATTCCCTACTTCGTGAACGGCGTGGGCGGCGGCGGCATCTACAACTTCGGCGATCCCCTCCCCGAGGACCGGTTCCGCTACAACGCCAACTTCGGCGCCATGCTCGTCACGGCCACCGAGACGGAGATGCTCTTCGAGTTCTACAGCCGCGTCGGCAACCTGATCGACTCGTACCGGATTGTCAGGCCGTAAACGGGGATGAACAGGACGAATGGGATTGGATGAACAAAGCCCAACTGTAGCGGCGAAGCCCCCTCGTGATGGGTTTTGACCCCTTTGCGACTTTGCGCCCTGGCGTTAAGGATTTTGCACCCAACTCACGAGTGACTGCCCTGAAAAAAGGTCTAACCACAAAGTATCCATGAACGGGGTTCACCCCGAAGCATGAAAATCGAACCACAAAGGCACGGAGTCACGGAGTTTTTTCTCAGTGTCTCAGTGGTTTGCACTTGGAGTTTATTTGACTCTCCTGCAAAAAGGCTATTGCACCGCGCAGCACGCGAAGACCGTCAGGAAAATGCAAAATCACAAATCATTATTCAAGATAATCTGCGTCGTGGTTCAACATTTTCAAAGCGTCTTTGAATTTCCTTCGTTGCCTTTGTGTCTGTCGTGTTTAAAAAGGTTTTTGCAGTGGACTCATTGTTGATAACCCTCGTGACTTTGTGTCTTGGTAGTTGAAAGGCTTTTTACAGGAGACTCACGCCTGCTCCGCCAATTCTTCGAGAACCCGCATCAGATCCGCCGAAATCTTTTTGCGGCTGAAATGCTGCTCCAGGTACTCCCGTCCCGCCAGCCCCATGCGGCGGGATTTTTTCCTATCCTCGGCCAGCGCCCGAATGGCCTCCGCCAGCGCGGACGGGCTGCCGGGTTGGGCGAAGACGCCGCAGCCGGCGGCCTCCACCACCTGGCGGATGACGCCGTCAATGGCCAGCACCACCGGCCTCCCGGCAGCCATGTAGTCGAAGACCTTGTTCGGGTAGGTAGTCTTGTATTCCTCGATAGGCTTCAGGATGGCAAGACAGGCGTCCGCGCCTGCCAACGCCTCGGCCATCTCATTCTTGGGGACAGGCGGGAGGAACAGGACGTTGTTCAGCCCCATCCCGGCGGCCTGTTTCTGCAAATTGGGCTTTTCCTTGCCATCACCCAGGAACACGATCTGGACCTCGGGCCTGCTCGCCGCCAACAACCGGGCGCATTCCAAAACAATGCCCAGGCCGTTGGAGAGTCCGTGCGCGCCGGCGTAGAGGACGACGAATTTATCGGCCAGCAGGTGTCGGGTCCGGAACGCCTCGCCGGAGGCGGAGGGGTCGAACATGGACGGGTCGGCGCCGTTCGGGATGAGGACGACGCGCCTCGCCCCGCGTCCGGTCACATGGTCGAGATATCCGGGGCTGTTGACGATGAGCCGGTCGGCGCGGCGGTAGAGGAAACGTTCCAGCCAGAGAGAAAGGCGGATGAGAATCGGGGTCTTCAACACGCCGACAGCGATGGCAAACTGCGGCCACAGGTCGCGCACTTCGAAGAGGAACTTCGCCCCCTTGAGCCGCGCCAGCGCCCAGGCTGTGACGCCCTGGAAGATGGGCGGCGAAGTGCCCCATACCACGTCCACGTTGCGGACGCCGAGGCCGTTCCAGAAGGAGGAGACCATGAAGGAAACGAAGGCCAGGAAGCGGTGAACGAAGGATTTGTGAAGCGCCGAGTATGTGTAGGCTCGCAGGATGGTGACATCCCCGTTTTCCTGGGAGGAATGGTCAATCATCAACGGCAGATTCTTCCCGCCGGTGAGATAACTGACCGGGCTGGCAACGACCGTGACCCGGTGCCCCTGCGCGGCAAGATAGCGGGCGAACTCGTGATGGCGGGTTCCGCCGGGTTCGTCGAGGGAGGCAAAGGCCTGGTGGATGAGCAAAATGTGCATTATTCGGGAGGTTCTGGGATGACGACCGGCGTCTCAGGCCAGCCTTCCCTGGCAAAGCGGATCACCAGTTCACAGATTTCATGCGGCAGTACAGGCTGGTTGGGCAATTCTGAGAGCGGCATCCACATGGGATGGTAGGTACCTCGCTCGCTGCGAGGGTGGTTCATCTCATCGCCGGTGCCCGTGCCAAAGGTCCCGCCGATGATCTCGGCCAGGTAATAGTATTGCCATTTACCTTTCCACATCATGCGGGCAACCAGCCTGCGGATGACCACCTCCAACCCCAATTCTTCACGCGTTTCGCGGACAGCGGTTTGCTCGGGGGGCTCGCCCTCCTCCACGTGGCCGCCGGGGAAAGTGAAATAGTGGTGGCCCTGGCGCTGGCGTTCGATGAGGGCGATTTTGTCGTCTTGCAGAAGGATGATAGCGGAGCGGTAACTCATGGCAGTTCGCGGTTGGCAATCAGCGGTCGGTGGAGGGGAAGATGAATTCCGTAATGAAGGTGATCCCGCCCTCGGCTTTGGCCAGCAGGGCCAGCGAGAGCGCTGGGATTTTAACGCCGTAGGTGGGAGATGTCCAGCCGCGCGCCGGGTCGGCGGGGGAGGAGCCATAGAGCAGTTGGCCGGCTCGGAAAAGAGATAGTTGAGAGTTGTCAGGCGTTAGTCGAGAGTTGTGAGCGATTGAAAGAGAAATCTCCCCAAAAGGGGACTCCAGCACAAACATTGCTCCCAACTCCCGACTCTCGATTCTCCACGAAAAATCGGGCAGGAGCCAGTGCAGGCGCGCCGTCAGCGGCCGTTTGCGCCAGGAGAGCGGCAGGATTTCGTCCACCACGCGCCAGCGGTTGTCCTCGAAGACGCTGACCGTGCGCGTGTGGCGGTAGCCGCGCCCCCGGTAACGGCCGCGCAGGCGCTGCAACTCGCCCGCTTCCTCAGCCGGCAGGAATTTTCGGTAGGCGTCCACCCAGTCCAGGTACAGGAAACGGCCGGCGCGGGTCATTTGGTCGCGGCCGTTCACCGTCACGGTGTTGTGGACGAAGGCAGCGGCCAGGGCGTTGTCCCACGGGGCGGCGGCGTTGTAGAGATAGGTGCCGGCGTCCTGGGCGATATTCAGACCGCCCTGCCACAGGTCGAGGTGCAACTGGTCGGCATGGGAGGGGCGGGAAGTGAACTGTGCGGTGCGGAAATAGCCCCAGGAGTTTTTCCCATACAACTGATCGCCGAGGTAGCGCGGCAGTTCGAGCGTGCGCGGACCTGTATCCTGCGCGCCGAACCAGAGCGCCATCTCGTCCCAGGGACCGCGCGGCAGGTCGTAGTCGAGGAAAGCACGGGCGGCGGCGTGGGCAACCGGGCGGAAGTCGGAGAACGGGCAAATGGTGAGGGGGAAGATGTAGGCCCCGTCATTGGCGCCCAAGTTGGGGGCGCGGCCCGATTCGGAATCCAGCAGAGACAGCAGCCAGTGGACGGAGCGCCGCACTGCTTCCAGGGTCGGACGCGGCCAGCGGAGGTCGAATGTCCTGACCAGGGCGTTCGACCACAGGACAATCTGGAGCATCAGGCGGTGGTAGTTGGCGCTGTGCTGGACGTACTCGCCGTAGGAGTCGATCTGCGACTGGAGGCCGCGGTTGAGCCACTTCCAGCCCAGGGCGCGCCAGCGGGCGGCGTCGGGGTGATCGGGAAGCGCCAGACCTGCGGTGAGCAGGCCGGCGGCTTCGCCGAGCAGGTGGTTGTTGTGCTGGGCGCGGGCATAGACGAGCGTCGGCGGGATTCTGGAGGCGTGTGCGGCAACGGAGGCCGCCAGCCCCGCCTTGCGCTCCGGCGTGGAGGCGGACGCGGCGTCGAAGATCTGCGCGGCCCAGACAAAGGCCATCAGGCGCAGGGCAACTTCCTGCCCGCTCATCCAGTTGGGGCCAAGATAAGGCGGGTTGGACTCGGTGAATGTCTCGAAGTCGCGCCAGAAGGTTTCTGCGTATTTTTCCTCGCCGGTCAGGTGGTAGGCGCGTCCAAGCGTGAAGGCCCAGCCGAAGCGGGCAGGTTCCCAGATGCGTTTCACGTCGCAGGCTGGCAGGCTGGCAGGTTCAGGGACGGGGGGCAGGGAGGCCTTGCCGGTTTCGTAGGCCGTCCAGTGCGCCAGCCGGCCGGGCAGGGTGAGTTGAAGCGGCGCAGGCTCTGCGCCGAAGAGGCGGACTTTTCCGGCAGCGATTTCGTCCGCCTCGGCAAGCAGGGCGGCCAGGCCGTCGCCGCCCAAAACTGCCTGTAGTTCTTCCCGTTTGGGCAAAGGCAAGACTGCTCTCAATTCCCCACTGACGACTGACGACTGATGACGGGTGACTCTCTTGTAATGCCCCGTCACCAGCCCAAACTTGTACAGCGCGTACAGTCCTACTTGTTGGAGTCCCAACTGGCGCAGGGCTTTGAAGGCAATCGTCAGGCGGGAGAATGGATTCATCCACAAATCCTGCCCAGGGAAGCCAAGACGAAGAACAAGGCGCTGACCTGCATGGATTGGAGCAATTCGCGCCAGGCGGCCTGCTCTACAACTTCACCCGGCTCCACCGCCCCGCCCGGCGGGCCCCAGCGGTTGTTGTCCAAACGGCGCAGGAGCAGGAGGCGCTCCTGCTCGTCCACGATGAGCGTTGCCGCGCCCGCCATCAGGAGCGGGGCATGACCGATATATTGGCGGAGGGAAGAGAGGTAATCCATTATTTATTTGGCTGGCGGTACAACAAATCTCGTGTAAAGATGAGTCCACTGCAAAAACCTTTTTAAACACGAAGGACAAAAAGGCAACGAAGGAAATTCAAGGACGCTTTGAAAATGTTGAACACGACGCAGATTATCTTGAATAATGATTTGTGATTTTGCATTTTCCTGACGGTCTTCGCGTGCTGCGCGGTGCAATAGCCTTTTTGCGGTAGAGTCAAAGATGAATTTCGAACTAAATTCAACAACTTCCCGCCGGTTTTAAAACCTGCGGGAGGATGCCGGTTTCATTCTTTCTTGAACGGCTGGAAGCCCTCGCCCAGCGCCTCGTGCGCCACGCCGATGACCATGAAGGCCTGCGGGTCGGCTTCGCGGACGATGGTCTTCAACTGCTGGACTTCGGAGCGGGTGATGACGCAGTACATGACCGGGCGCGGGTCCATGGTGTAAGCGCCGGTGCCGTGCAGGAGGGTGGCGCCGCGCTCCATCTCGTGCAGGATACGGTTGGCGACGGCCTCCAGCCGGTCGGTGACAATCATCGCCGTGCGGACGGTGCCTGCCCCTTCGAGGGTACTATCCACCACCAGGCCGCTGACGTAGAGGGTGATGATAGCGTACAGGGCTTTCTCCCAGCCGAAGATAAATCCCGCCGAGAGAATGACGACCGCGTCGGTCATCAGGTAACTCTGGGTCATCGAGACGCCGCGCCAGCGGTTGAGGATGCGGGCAAGGATATCGGACCCGCCGCTTGTCCCCTGGCCGCGGTAGACCAGTCCATACCCGACGCCGCTGACAACCGCCCCATAGAGCGAGTTCAGCACCAGGTCATCGGTCAGGCCGTTCGGAGGGAAGAACGGCAGCCAGGTCACGGCTTCGGTGAAGAAGGAGTAGGCGGCCACAGCCGCCAGGGTCCGCAGGACGAAGCGCCGCCCGCCGAGCATCTTCCAGCCCAGGAGGAAAAGCGGCACGTTACCGATGAACACCATCAGGCCAATCGGCCAGCCGGTGAATTTGTGGATGAGTTGCGAGATACCGCTGATGCCACCCGAGGCCAATTCCGCGGGGACGAGGAACAGGCGCAATCCAACGGCTTGCACCAGCGCCCCGGCAACGACCAGGGCGTAGTCACGGATGGAGGGCCAATGACGTTTGAATGAAACCATGATTTCTCCGGAGGGTAACCCTTGCGTTCGTCCGGGCAGGGATCAGCCTTCCCCCTGCGGTTCGTCCAATCTCACCCCCGCCAATTCCTCGATGATTCCGATCACCGCCGAATTATCCAGATCGCCCATGCCGTTCTGGAGCATGGCGTTGTATAACTGCGCATCCACCGCCGCGGAGGGGAGCGGGATGCCATATTCACGGGCAGTTTCCAAAATGATATTCAAATCCTTAGCCATCATGTGCGACTTGAATCCCGGGGCGCGGTTGCCGGCAAAGAGGCGCGGCGGTTTGACGTCCAGCGTCCAGCACTGGGCCGCGCCGCCCTTGATGGCCTCCACCACCTTGACCGGGTCCACGCCGGCCTTGTGCGAGAAGATGAGCAGTTCGCCCATGGCGACCATCTGCGCGGCGACCATGATCTGGTTGGCGGCCTTGGCCACCTGGCCGGCCCCTGCCTCGCCCACGTGCGTAACCGTTTTGCCCATCGCTAGGAAGACGGGCATCACCTTTTCGAGCGCCTCCGCCGGCCCGCCGACCATAATGGTCAAGGTGGCGTCCCGCGCTCCGATGTCGCCGCCGGAGACGGGCGCGTCGAGGGAGAGGACGCCGCGTTCGGCCAGGCGCAGGCTCAGGGTCCGCGCTGCGGCGGGCTTGAGCGTGGAATTGTCCACCCAGATGAGGCCGGGGCGCGCCCCGTCGAGGATTCCGTCCGCGCCCAGGACGACTTTCTCCACATCGGGCGTATCAGGCAGGTTGGTGAAGACGGCATCCACCTGGGCAGCGACTTCGGCGGGAGAGGCGGCGGGCTTCGCCCCCTCGGCGGTGAGTTCCTCCACCGCGGCGCGGGAGCGGTTGTGGACGACGAGCGGGAAGCCGGCCTTGAGAATGTTGCGGGCAATAGACTTGCCCATCAGACCCAGTCCGATGTAACCAACGGTCAACATACTGGCTCCTTTACGGGGCAGGAGTTTCGGTAGGAGTAGGCGTCTCGCTAGGAGGGAGAGTGGGCGTTTCGGTCGGCGTGGCCGTCTCGGTGGGGGTGGAGGTGGCCGTCTCGGTGGGCGTTGGCGTGGGCGTGGGCGGCTGGAGGTTCACCTTGACCGTCCGCTCGGCATAGCCGCCGCTGTGACTTTCCAGGCGCAGGCGCAGGGTCACGGGGCCGGCGGTGAGGCCGGTCAGGTCCCAGGAGTAAGGTGAGGAGAGCGGGTTGGCGGCGAGAAGCACCCAGCCGGAGCCGGCGTCGTATTCGAGGCTGGCGGAGCGGAATCCGTCGTCGGCCTCGGCAATGAAACTGATGGGGAAGGGCGACTGGCTGAGGGTGGCGCCGTCGGGCAGGGCAACAAATTCCAGGTGCGCGTGCGGGTCGTCGGCGTCGCATCGGCCTTTTGGCATGAAGATGACGGGGTCGAAGCCCATATCGCGCGCCCACTGCTGGCCTTTTTCGGTGTCGCGAATCCATTTGATAGCCCATTCATCGGTGACGTTGAGCACCAGTTTGGTCTCGGTGAATTCCGAACATTCGGGGGTGGCAGGCAGGCCGGTCCAGGTGTCGAGCAGGAGTTCCACCCACAGGTCGTGATCGGGAGTCAGGGCAGGCTGTTCAACGTAGAAGTATTCTTCCCGGCGTTCCGGGCACCAGCGGGAGGGCTGCGTGCCGGAAACGGTGCAGATGGTCTGCTCGATGATGCCTTCCGGGCGGGTGAAGGGGGTGGGGTTGCCGTCCGTCAGGTAGGGGACGGCGAAGGTCATGAACTGCGCCCAGGCCGGTCCCGCGCCGGTGACGCCGGTGGTGTCGCCCATCGGGGTGTAGTCGGGGTTGCCGACCCAGACGCCCACCGCCAGGTCGGGGGTGAAGCCGAGCGTCCAGTTATCGCGGGCGTCGTTGGAGGTGCCGGTCTTGACGGCGGCCGGGAAGGGCAGGTTCAGGATCGAGTTGTAACCGAAGACCGGGGCGCGGGCGGCGCGATCCGAGAGGATGGAGGTGATGAGGAAAGTATGCTGAGGCTTGAGAACCTGCTCGCCGGCCGGCGCCTGGTACTCATAGACCACTTCACCCGTGAAATCCTCGATCCGGGAGATGGCAAAGGGCGGGACGCGCAGGCCATTGTTGGCGATGACGGCATACGCGCCGGTCATTTCCAGCAGGCTGACTTCGCCGCCGCCCAGGGTGAGCGAGAGTCCGTAGTCATCGCGCGTTAAACTGGTGATGCCCAGCCGCTGCGCCATGCCCACCAGGCCGTCCTGCTGGGGGGTATCCGGGTCGTCATAGACGCCGACGAAGTAGAGCGTCCGCACGGCGGGGATGTTGAGCGAGTTGGCCAGCGCCGTGCGCACCGTCACCGGACCCCAGAAGTTGCGGCTGTAGTTGTCGGGGATGTAGGGCGGGTTGGGATCGTTATCGAGGCCGGAGGGCGGGAACTCGGTGCGCACGTCCCACAGGAGCGTGGCGGGGGTCCAGCCTTTCTCGAAGGCAGCCAGGTAGGTAAGCGGCTTGATAGACGAGCCCGGCTGGCGGGTGGGGCTGACGGCCATGTTGATCTGACCGGAATTTTCCTCGTTGTAGAAATCAGGCGAACCGACCATGGCCAGGATCTCGCCTGTGGAGGGCCTGATTGCCACCAGCGCGCCGCCGGTGACGTGCAGGTCGGCGATGGCGGCCACCTGATTGGTAATCATTTCCTGGGCGGCGTCCTGGAGAGTCGGGTCAAGGGTGGTGTGGACGGTGAAGCCGGAGCGGTAGATGGTCTGCGGATCGTAGAGTTTTTCCAATTCGGTGCGAATATACTGTACCCAATGCGGGTAGCGCATGTCAGATACGGGCGGGACAAAAGCGTAATTCTGGATCTCCTGCAACGCGGCGGCCGCCGCCACCCCGTCCACGCAGACCGGGGCGGGGCTGTTGCTGACCTGGATGCAGCCGCGTTCGTCGCTCAGAGCCAGCATGGCCAGGATGACGTTCTGGAAGCGCACCAGGGCCACGTCGCGGGCGGCGTACACGTCATAGACCGAAGGCGCCTGCGGCAGGCCGGCCAGGAAGGCCGCCTCACCCAACGTCAACTCGTCGGCGCGCTTGCCGAAGTAGGTTTCGGCGGCGGCCTCGATGCCGTAGGAAAGGTTGCCGTAGTAAATCTCGTTCAGGTACAGTTCGATGATCTCGTTCTTGGTGTAACGGCGCTCGATCTCGGTTGCCAGGATGGCCTCGCGCACCTTGCGCATGTAGGACTGCGAGGCGCGCTCCTCCGGCGTGAGCAGAAGCGCCCGCGCCAACTGCTGGGTGATGGTGGAGGCGCCGGAGACCGTCTCGCCGCTTTGCAAGTTCTGCCAGAAGGCGCGCAGGATGGCCAGCGGGTCGAAGCCCTTGTGGGTGTAGAAATCCTTGTCTTCGATGGCAAGGGTGGCCGCCACCAGATTGGGCGAGATGTCTTCCAGCGGCACGTAGATGCGCTTGCCCGTTCCCGGATTGTTGATCTCGTAGAGCAGGTTGCCATCCCGGTCGAGGATGCGGGTCGTCTCGAACTGCGAGGCGCGGGCGCGCAGGTCCTCTACCGAGGGAAGTTCACTGGCGATCTCATAATACTTATAGATGACGAAAGCCAGCGCCAGGATGATTAGCGCCACTCCCACGAACAGGCCGGCCACCAGCGAGCGCAGGAAACAGCCCAGGGCGCGCTGCCCGTCGAAGCGGGACGGCTTGCGGCGCGGGATGCGCGGCCGCGCTCCGCCCTTCCGTCTGCGCACTGTGACCCCGTTCGGGGTCTCGAAAGCCGCCGGGGTGACGCGCGTGGCGTCCATGTCCAGTTCCTCCACGCGGCGCGGCAGGGGCATCCCGTCCGCGTCGAGGGCGGGATGACGCAGACCAAGCGCCGGGGTAACGCCCTTCTCCGGGGGCTGGGTCTCCTCTTCGGAGGCGTTCGTCAGGCGGCGCAGGCGTTCACCGGGGTCTTCGGGATTGGTCATCGAATTACCTCATCGAAAAATTGTACAAACGCCTGATGTGAATTTGATCGAGAACTCAACCACGAAGGCTCGAAGTCACAAAAAAAAAAGGGGAGAGGAAAGGTTTCAACATGGGAGTATTTCCAACCAGATTCGTGTTTCCGTGACTTCGTGGTAGGGATATTTGGCCTTTCTGAACCATTTCACATCGGACGTACAAAATGAGATTCTAGCACAAAACCTTTGACCTCCCGCCCAAAGAACCGTATACTTTAGCCATGCGTACCTGGTCCCTTGCCCCCGGCGACCCGCTCCAACTGACGCTGGCGGCCGATTTCCGCCTGTGCAACCCCGACTACCCCAACGACCACATCTGGGAATTGGAACCCGGCGGCGGCGATCCGTCCGCCCTGGCGCTCGCCACCACCTACGGCCTGCGCGCCCGCCTGATGCGCATCTTCCCGCGCTTCCACCTCCGCGGCCAGGCGCTTTCCGACCCGGCTGCTTTTGCCAGCCCGCCCGTCCTGCGCCGCTTCGCCCCCAACTTCCTCCTGCTTACCTACGATCCCTTTCCCGGCATTGAGACCACCGCCGAATACTGGATTCCCGACTCGCACACCGCCGCCGGGCGCATCAGCGTTGCCAATCGCGGGCAGGAGCCGGTCTCGCTCCTGTTGGAACTGTGCGGGCAACTCGTCCCGCTGGAAGGCCAGCCGATGGCGGCCATCAGCATGCAGTCGGCGAACGTGCTGGCCGGGCGCAGCGCGGACCTGTCGCCGGTGATTTTCCTCACCGGCGGCCCGTTGCCGGGTCCGGGGGCGTACCCGTCCCTGACCCTCGACCTGGCGCTGGCCGCGGGCGGGACGCGCACTCTGACGTGGGTGCAGGCCGCCCTCCCCTCGGCGTCCGAATCGTTCGAGCATGCCCGCCGCCTCTCCGCCCGTCCCTGGGAGGCCGAACGCGCCCGCCTGGAACTGGTCAACGCCGCCGAAACGGTCGAAGTCCACACCGGCGACCCCGACTGGGACGCCGCCTTCGCCCTCAGCCAAAAACATGCCTTCAGCCTCTTCTTTGGGCCGTCTGCCCGCCTGCCCCGGCCTTCCTTCGTCCTCTCCCGCCAGCCAGACCAGGGGTACTCCCCAAAAGGCGATGGCAGCGATTACCCGCACCTGTGGAACGGCCAGCCGGCGCTGGAAGCCGCCTACCTGACCGCCAACCTGCCCGGCGCGCCCGGCCTGCTCACCGACCTGCTCCACAACTTCCTCGCCGCCCAGTCGAACGACGGCGCGATAGACTGGAAACCCGGCCTGGCAGGCCAGCGCGGCCGCTGGCAATGCCCGCCAATCTTGGCCAGCCTGGCCTGGGATGATTACCGCCGCCGGGGCGACAAGGACTTCCTGCAATACACCTATCCCAAACTGACCGCCTTCCTGCGTCACTGGCTCAGCGCCGCCCACGACCGCGACGGCGACAATTTCCCCGAATGGGACCATCCCCTGCAGGCCGGGCTCGAAGACCATCCCATGCACAGCCTCTGGCCGGCGGGAGGGCAGGGCAGCGACATCGCCTGCGCCGAGACGCCCGCGCTGGCGGCCATGCTGGGGCGCGACTTCCGCTCGCTGGGGCGCATCGCCGCCGAACTCAACATGCCGGTCAGCGCCGGGGAACTCGCCACCGCCGCCGCCAACCTCGGCGCCCTGACCGAAGACTGCTGGGACTCCGCCGCCGCCCTCTACCACAGCCGCGACCGCGACAGCCACCGTTCGCCCGCCGGCAAGGAACTTGCCGGTCAGAGCGGCCCCGGCAAACTGGCCGTGCGCCAGTCTTTCGGCCAGCCGGTGCGCCTGCTGGTAGAACTGCGCTTCAAGGGCGAGAAGGTCCGCCGCCCCAAAATCATCCTGCGCGGGCGTCTCTCCCGCGAGAGCCGCAGCGAGCACTTCGAGCGCGCCGACTTCCAGTGGGCGGAGGGGCGCGCCGCGGCCACCACCCGCGGCCTGTTCAGCAGCATCTCATCGGTACAGGTGGAAGGCCTAGAGGAACGCGATCGGGTTAGCCTGCAAGTGGTGGACTTCAGCGGGGAGGATATCAGCCAGTTCCTGCCGCTGTGGGCCGAGATACCGCCCGCGCCGCGCGCCCAGGCGCTCGTCTCCCGGACACTCTTTGCCGCCGACCGCTTCGGGCGGCCTTTCGGCGTCCCCTGCGCCCCGTCCCCGGACCGGAGGCCTGCCGCCGGGGCGGACGATGCCTCGTCCTTCCGGGAGGCCGTCCACCTGCCGTGGAACACGCTCATCGGCGAGGGTCTGCTGGCCTACGGTTTCAGGGAGGAGGCGGCGCGTCTCACGGCGCGGCTGATGGCGGCGGTGATCCAGAACCTGAAGAAGCAGCGCGCCTTCTACCGCGCCTATCACGCCGAGACGGGCGCCGGGCTGGGGGAACGGAACCCGGTCCACGGTCTCGCGCCGCTCGGGCTGTTCCTGCAAACGCTGGGGGTGGAGATCCGCTCGCCGCGTCTGGTGGCAATCAGTGGAAAGAATCCATTTCCGTGGCCGGTTACGGTAAAATATAGAGGCCTTACGGTAACCCGCCAGATGGAGCAGACCACCGTCACCTTCCCCGACGGGCGGATGGTGAGGCTGGATGACCCCACAGAAGCAGTAGTTGCCGAGGAATAGGAGGCTCGCATGGAACATGTCCCCATTCGCCTGTTGATGACTGCCGTTGTCCAGGAGCAGGACGTGGACCTGGCCGAGCGCGCCCTGGGGACGCTCGATCTGCCGGTCATCCACCTGTCCAGCACGGGCGGTTTCCTGGGGCGGCGCAATGCTACCCTGCTGATCGGCCTGCCGGAGGGGATGGAAAAGGAGGCCATGGCCGCCCTGCAGAAATCCTGCCGCCAGCGGGTGGAGTACTTGGCCACGCCGCTGGAGGGCGCGCCGCTGCCCATCCCGACTCCCATTCCGGTGACGGTGGGCGGGGCGACGGTCTTCACCCTGCCGGTGGAACGGTTCGAGGAGTTCTAGCCATGAAACTGATCATTGCCATTGTCCGTGACGCAGACGCCGACCCGGTAACCGGGGCGCTGACAGACGCCGCTTTCCGCGTGACGCGCACCGCCAGCACCGGCGGCCTGCTGCGGCGCGGCGTGACCACGCTCTTGATCGGTGTGGAGGACGACCGCGTGGAGGCGGCCATTGCCCTGATGAAGAAGGAGTGCGCCCCTGCTGCCGAGGGCGAGAAGCGGGCGACGGTGTTCGTGGTGCCGGTGGAGAGGTTTGAGCAGGTGTAGAAGGGATGCCGCCCATAGTTGGTTAGGCTGTCTGTATAACCAGATGTTGGGTGCACCCTCTGAATACGATTGGCATTATGTCCAATAAGGAATGAAAAATAATGCAA